>NZ_CP141615.1:2711085-3012317 GCF_035593305.1 Limnochorda sp. L945t
CTCATACCGGGTCAGCGTCCGGGAACCCCCGAACGTGCCGTCCGGATAGCCCTCCACCAGACCCGCCGCTGCCAGGTTGCTGATGGCCTCATAGGCCCAGTGGCCCTCCGGTACGTCGACGAAGCTCCCGCCCTCCGCCGCCCAGGCGGCCGGTGCCCCTACCGCCAGCACTACCACCGCCAGCACGATCGTCAGGGCCCTTCGCACCATGTCGACCTGCAACCCCCTCCGTTGCGGAAATGGCTCGGCCCCAAGACTCAACGCCGGGCTGCCAGCCCCTCCCCTGATCCGGCCCGAAGGTAGGCCGCCTGCGGCCGGCGGCACCTAGTGGGACAAATGCCAAGCCACGACATTAGCTGGATTCTGCGGACCCCAGCCAGGTCCTGCTATCGGCGGTGAGCTCCTGCCACTTTCGCCAGCAACAGGGGTGCCAATTCCTGCCGTCGTAGCGGTTTGGGTCGAACTCGCCGGCAGGCGCGGCCGGATGCGGGAGGATGCCGGATGAGACGGCCCGGCGTGACGCCGGGCACGCGCGGCGGGGCCGTTACGAGCCCGAAGCCCCGCCGGGCAGCACCTCGAGGTGGATGACCAGGGGGCCTTCGGTGTTGTACGTGTCACGCACCGCAATCGCCCGTACCGTCGCCGGCCGGTTGAGCTGCTGCAGCTGTGCGACCACCCGGACGAACTCGTCGGCACTCACGAGCTTGCCCACCGTCCCATCGGGACCGGTGACCATGGAGCCGTAGCGGATCGCCACCTCGTTGGCCTGCCGCAAGAGCTCCAGCACCTGGTCCTCGATCCGCCCCTCGGACGGGTCGACGCGGCCCTCGGTCACCGTCTGGCCGGCCCGGAAGGCCAGGCTCCGGGGCACCAGCTCGATATGCACCACCACGGGCTCGCCGGCCAGAGTGTTGCGGTCCACCCTCGCCCGCACCACCCAGGTGCCGCGGCCGGAGGCCAAGAGTTGCACCCCGTCGTCGAACTCCTTGGGCAACAGCCGCACGATGCCCCCGGAGGCGGCGGCCGTGCCGTCGCTGCTCTTCCCGTCGGACGGAGGGATGCCCGCCCGGGCCTGCGCCGCTGCCTCCACGCGCTTGAGGAAGTCGAGGAGCTGAGCCTCGGCGGCTTTCGCGTCGCCCTGGGACGTCAGGACGGCGGAAAGCAGGATCTCGTCGCGGCGGAAGACCACGTTGCCGTACTGCAGCCGCTGGGCGGTGTTCCACAGCGCCAGGATGGCCTCGCTCAGCTGCTGTTCCGTTTGTTCCAGCGAGGCAACCTGCTGCTGCAGCTCCTGCACCCGCCCCGCCAGCGTCTCGCCCAGCTGTTCCAACTGGCGCACCCGCGCGGTCTGGAACGAGAGGTTCTTGCGAGTCTCCTCGAGGCGCTCTTGGGCCGTCTCCAGCTCGGAACGGCTGCGCTGCAGGTCAGACTGGACCTGCGCCAGCACGGCGCGCGCCGCCGCCAGCTCCTGTTCGGCCCTGCGTTGCTCCTCGAAGGCCGCATCCCGCTGGCGCACTGCAGCGTCGCGGGCCTTGGTCGCCTCGACCAGGGCGGCCTGGCGCTCGTCCAGCTGCTGCTGCAGGGCCCGGAGGTGGGACCGGTTTTGGGCCAGCATGCGCTGAATCTCGTCGATGCGGAAGATGGCCGTCCGTACCTCGCCCGAGACGGCCGCGAGGATGCCGAGGGAGGCGCCGGCGATGATGATGCCGGTCAGCACCGTCACGACGACGGAGGTGTGGCGGGGCCGCAGGCCGAACAGGGTCAACCGGCGCCGGCCCACGCGCCGGCCCACCCGGTCGCCGATGAACGCGATGACCCCTGCCATCGCCAGCAGCGACGCGACCAGGGCCACGCTGTACATCGGGCTCGCCTCCCTCCACTCCCGCCCCGGGCTCTCCTACCATCCCGGGGCGCCTTGCGCCCTGCGCGGCGCTCCGCAGGGCAACGGCCCCGCTACAGCTGGAAGTCGTCGCCAAAATAGTACCGGCGAGCGGCGGCATCCCTTGCGATCGACTCGGACGGGCCCGACGCCAGGATCCGTCCCTGGTGGATGATGTACGCCCGATCCGTGATGGCCAGGGTCTCCCGCACGTTGTGGTCGGTGATCAGCACCCCGATGCCCTGCTCCACCAGGGTGCGGATGATGCGCTGCAAGTCGGCGACGGCAATGGGGTCGACGCCGGTGAAGGGCTCGTCCAGTAACAAGAAGCGAGGCTCCAGGGCAAGCGCCCTCGCCACCTCGGCCCGGCGGCGCTCGCCTCCTGAAAGGCTCGCCGCCCGCGACTTCGCCAGCGAGACCAGCCCGAACTGCTCCAACAGCCGCCGCGCCACCTGCCGGCGCTCCCCGGCCGGCATGCGCCGCAGCTGGAGCACCGCGTCGAGGTTCTGCTCGACGGTCATGCGGCGGAAGACGGAGGGTTCCTGTGCGAGGTAAGCGAGCCCCATCCGGCTCCTGCGGTACACCGGCATGCGGGTGATGTCGCGGTCGCCGAGGACGATCGCTCCCCCGTCCGGCCGGACCAGCCCCACGATGAGGTAGAAGGTGGTCGTCTTGCCGGCCCCGTTGGGCCCCAGCAAGCCGACGACCTCGCCGGCACCCACCTCCAGGCTGATCCCGTCGACCACGGGCCTTCCGCCGTAGCGCTTGACCAGCCCCCGCGCCTCCAACCGGACCGCGGTGCTCAATCCCCCTCCCCGGCGGCTCGGGCCGCCTGCCGCCGGGCTACCATCTGCCGTAGTCCTTGCTCCAGGGAGATTCTCGCCCGCCAGCCCAACAGCCTTTCGGCCTTGCGGGCGTCGAGCCGGCTGTGGCGGATGTCGCCCGGCCTGGGCGGGGCGAAGGTGAGGGGCGGCGGCCCCTCCTTGCCGGCGGCCGACCAGAGCGCGTCGGCCAGGTCCAGCACCCGGCTGGCGAGGCCCGTGCCGATGTTGAGCGCGCAGTTGCACGCGGTCTCGGCGGTCAACGCCCGCGCCGTGGCCTCGGCCACGTCGTCGACGAAGACGAAGTCGCGGCTTTGCTGGCCGTCGCCGTGTACCACCAGCGGCCGGCCGGCCTCCAGCAGCGCCATCCACCGGGCCACGACGCCCGCCTCGCCGTCCGCGCTCTGGCGAGGCCCGTACACGTTGGCGTACCGCAGCGCCACCCACCCGATGCCCGCCTGTTGGGCCATCACGCGCAGGTAATGCTCCGCGGCGAGCTTCGAGGCGCCATACGGGGAGACGGGCAGCAGGGGGTGCCGCTCGTCGACGGGCAAGCATGCGGGCATGCCGTAGACGGCGGCCGACGAGGCGAGTACCACCCGTCGCACCCCGCCCCGCGCGCAGGCCTGCACGACCGCCACGGTGCCCAGGACGTTGACGCTCAGGTCATGGCCCGGATCGCGCACGCTCGCGGCGACGCTGACCTGAGCGGCGAGGTGCGCCACCGCCTCGGCCCCGAACGTCTCGATGAACCGGCCGGCCTCCGGCGACCGCACATCGGCCGGGATCAATTCGCACGACGCCGGCACGTTGGCCGCCCGGCCGGTCGAAAGGTCGTCTATGACCCCCACCCGCCAGCCGTCGGCCTCGAGCCGCTCGACCACGTGCGAGCCGATGAAGCCGGCCCCTCCGGTTACGATGACCCGCCCGGGGCGCCCCATGTCCCCCGCCAACCCCTCCGCGGCCGGGCGCCGCCGGAAGATACCGCCACGACCCTCAGGCCGTCACGGCCTGGAGCCTGTACAGCCGCGAGTAGAGCCCGGCGCGCGCCATCAACTCGTCGTGCGAGCCGATCTCGACGACGCGGCCCGCCTCCATGACCACGATGCGATCGGCCCGGCTGATGGTGGAGAGGCGGTGCGCCACGATGAACGTCGTGCGCCCCTTCATCAGCCTGGCCAGCGCCTCCTGCACCAGGGCCTCCGACTGGGCATCGAGGGAGCTGGTCGCCTCGTCCAGGATCAAGATGCGGGGATCCCGCAGCATGGCCCGGGCGATGGCCAGCCGCTGCCTTTCGCCCCCGGAAAGCCCTGCCCCCAGGTCGCCGAGGACGGTGTCGTACCCCTCCGGAAGCCGCTCGATGAACGGCGCGGCGTTGGCCAGCGTGGCCGCCTCCTCGATCTGGCGGCGGCTCGCCCCGGGGCGGCCGATGGCGATGTTTTCGGCCACGCTCAGGCGAAACAGCACCGTATCCTGCGGCACCACCGCCACCAACCGGCGCAGCGAGCCCAGCTCGACGCTCCGCAGATCGCGCCCGTCCAGCAGCACGGCGCCCTCGGTCGGGTCGAAAAAGCGCGGCAGCAGGCTCACCAGCGTCGTCTTCCCCGCGCCGCTCGGCCCCACCACCGCGACGACCTCGCCCGGCTCGACCCGCAGGTTCACGCCGTGCAGCGCCTCGATGCCACCGTCTTCGTACCGGAAGCTCACGTTGCGAAACTCGACCGCGCCTCTCACCCGCTCGGGCACCAGCTCCACGGCCCCCGGCCCCTGCACGGCCTCGGGTGCCTGTCGCAGGATCTCGGCCGCCCGGTCGGCCGCCGCCACGCCTTGTTGCATCTGCGTGTAGATGCGCCCGATGCTGGAGACCGGCCCGCTCACCATCCCCAGGTAGGAGAGAAACGCCACCAGCTGCCCCATGGTGATCCGGCCGGTGAGCACCTCCCGGGCGCCCATGTAGACCACCACCGCCATCGCGCCGAGCATCAGGAGTTCGACGACGGGGGAGACGGTGGCCATGACCTGCGTCGACTTCATGGCCGCATGGAAGCCCTGTTCGTTGGAGCGGGCGAAGCGGCGGCGCTGCTGTTCTTCGACGGTGAACGCCTTGACCACCCGGATGGCGCTCAGGCTCTCGTGCAGGATGCCGGCCACGTCGGCGATCCGCTCCTGGACCTCTCGGGTGTAGCGGCGGATGAGCCGGCCGTACAGCTCGACCGCCCCGCCGGCCACCGGCAAGATCAGGAAGGCCAGGGCGGCGAGCTTCCAGTGCACCGAGAAGAGCACCACGGTCGTGCCCACCAGCGTGGCCGCGTTGCGCACCAGCTCCGAGAGCCCCGGGGTCAGGGCATTTTGGATGACGGTCAGGTCCGACGTGATGCGGGAAACCTGGTCACCGACCCGCTGGCGCTGGAGGTACGCGATGGACAGGCCCTGGAGGTGGTCGTGCAGCCGGGCCCGCAGGTCCGCCACGGCCCGCTGGCCCGCATACGAGGTCAGGTAGGTCGATCCGAACTGGGTGAGCGCTCGGGCCAGATAGACCAGCACGGTCCACAGCAACACCCGGTGCAGCTCGGCCAGGTCGCGCTGCACGAGCACGCGGTCGAACAGCCCCTGGCCGATCAGCAGGGGCAGGCTGAGTTCACCGCCGACCGTGACCAGGAGCAGCAGGATGCCGGCCACCAGGGGCAGCGCGTAGTGGCCTACCTGCCGGGCCAGCAGGCGAGAGCCGTTCACGGCCCGACGCCTGCCCCGGCGCCCAGGCGGCCCAGCACGTAGGCGGCCATCCGCACAGCCGCCCCGGGCGGGCCCATCGCCCGGCGAAGTTCCTCGCCCAGGCGGCGGCGCCGGGGGGCGTCCTGGAGCAGCGCGGCCACCTCGGCCGCCACGTTCTCGGGGGTCACGGTCCCGACGAGCTGGGGGGAGAGGACCCGGCCGGCCCGCCGGGAAGGTACCGAAAGCGGCCCGACCCGGCGCGCCCCGCGCCGTACGATGGCAGCCTTGATACCCCGTCCCACCAGAGGGAGCGAGCCCACCAGGCCCGGCACCCCTTCCAGCGGGATGAGATCCGGCCGCTGGAGCGGCAAGATCGTCACGGTCGGAACCCCTAACACCCCCAGCTCCGCCGTCACCGTCCCGGGCACGGTGATGGCCACGTCGCACTCCAGCATGGCCTGCGTACGGCGCATCCCGGTCCAGTCCTCGTCCGTGACCCACTCGACCCGCGCTGCCGCCTGCGGGCCCGCGTCGGCGAGCGCCTCCTCCACCGCCCTGCCGGAGGCATAAGGAGAGCGCACCGCCACTACCCGCAGCTCCCGGCCGGCCAGCCGCTCTCGCACCATCCCGGCCGCACGCAACAGCAGCGGCAGGACCCAGCGTACCTCAAAGTCCCGGCTTCCCGCAAACAAGCCCACCGTGAGAGGGCGCTCGAGGCGAGCAGCGGCGCCCGTTTCGGCCTCTGGCAAACTTCGCCGGCGCTGCTCGATCGCGTCGACCACCAGGTCGCCGGCCACCTCCACCCGCCGGGGGGAGGCGCCCATCCCGACCGCCCGCCGCCGGGCGGACTCGTCGGGGACGAAAAACCGCTCGTAGGCCCAAAACCAGCGAGCACGCCCCTCGGTATACGCCACCGCCGCATAGCCCAGGCGCCTGGCGACGACCGCGGCGTAGAAGAGATCCCCCCCGAGGAACACCACCATGCCCCGGCGGGCAGGCCGGTAGCGATCGGGCAAGCGTCCCCGGAGCACGAACTGCCACATCTCACGGGGTCCCAGGAGCAGGTCCCAGCCGCCCATCCGCTCCAGGGCCTCGCGCTCGCGCCCGGAGGCAAAGTTGCACGGCGGCGTCCAGACGACGACCCGGACGTCCCGGCGCCCACCGCTGTCCCCGCCGAGCTGCTCGCGCAGCGCCCCCAGGACCGGGAAGAGCCACCCCGAGATTTCGCCGGGCCCGTTGGCCGTCAGCACCAGGTCGGCCGGCGCGCTCACGGCCTCGCGGCCTCCAGGATGAGGCGGGCGGCCCGAGAGGCGGCTCCGGGCTGCCCGAGGCGGGCTCGCACCGCGGCCAGCGCCTCCCGTTCCTGTTGAAGCCGTTGCGGCGAGGCGAGCCTCGCCAGGACCGACTGGGCGACCCGGTCCGGCCGCACCGCGTGCTGGAGCAGCTCCTCGACGACCTCGGAGCCGCAGACGACGTTGGGCAGGGAGACGTGCGAGATCCGCACGAGCCGCCGGGCCATCTGGTACGTCGGCTCCGAGACGCGGTAGACCACCACCATGGGCACCTGCCACAGCGCCGCCTGCAGCGTCGCGGTCCCCGATGCCACCACGGCGACGTCGGCCACCGCCAGGGATCGCCAGATGCCGCCTCCGACCAGGCGAATGCCGAGGTCACGCTGCGCTTTGCCCCCGACGTGCTCGAGCAGGGCGGGATCGATGCCGGGCGCCACCGAGGCCACGAACTCGACCTGCGGCCGCCTGGCCCGGATGAGCGCGGCCGCCTCCACCATGACCGGGTACAGGCGCTCGACCTCCTGGATCCGGCTGCCCGGCAGCCACGCCACCACCCCGCCGGCACCGCTCAAACCGAGATCGGCCAACGCCTCGCTCCGTGAGGGCCGGGGAGGCACGTCGTCGAGGATGGGATGGCCCAACCAGTGCACCCCCCGGGCTCCGGCCTGCTCGTACAGCGGCACCTCGAAGTCGAAGGCGCATACCACCCGGTCCGCGAACGAGGCTACCGACCGGGCCCGCCCTGCGCCCCACGCCCAGACGGCCGGGGCGATGTAGTAGACCACCGGCACGCCCAGGTGCCGCAGCGCCGGCCCGAGGCGCAAGTTGAACCCCGGGAAGTCGATGAGCACCGCCACGTTGGGCCGGAGGCGCCGGGCCGCCTCCACCAGGCGCGCCAGCAGACGCCGGAAGAGCGGGATCTGCCGGATCGACTCGGCGAAGCCCACCGTGCCGCGTCCCGTCACGTCGTAGACGAGGTGCACGCCGGAGCGCGCCATCGCCGACCCGCCCATGCCGAAGCAGGAGAGGGGCGACCGGATGCTGCGCAGCGCTCCCACGAGCGCAGCCCCGTAGGCGTCGCCCGACGCCTCGCCGGCCACCACCATGACCCGAGTGCCTGCCGTCAGCGAGCGCCCCCCGCCCGTTGGACGCCGACCACGGCGATGCCGGCCTCGTCCGCGACCTTCAGCGTCCGCTCCCGGTGAAGCAAGAACGCGCACCCCGCCTCGACCGCCAGGCACGACGCGCCGGCGCCGGCCATGGTGCGCACCGTGCGCGGTCCCACGACCGGGGTGTCGAACCGGGGATCCTGGCGCGGCCGGCTGACCTTGGCCACGACGGCCCCGCTTCCGCCCAGCCGGCCCGCGCGCCGGATGGTCGCGTCGGTGCCCTCGGCGGCCGCCTCCACCGCCAGCACGACCCCGTCCTTGACCACCACGGTCTGCCCGATGTCGAGCGCCGCAATGCCCCGGGCAAGGCTCATCCCCCGCTCGAGGTCGCGTTGCTCTCGATGGGTGGGCGCGCGCCGCGACAGCACCCCTGCGGGAAAGAGGAGGTCCTCCAGTAGCTCCCGCTGGGGAGCGAGCCGGAAGCCCTGGCCCTCCAGCACCCTGGCCACGGCGCGCGAGAGAGCCTCGTCGCCCCGGCCCTGCCCGTCGGCCAGCAACCGCAGCACGTCCTGCGCGGCCGCCTGCTCCAGCAGGGTGGAGGCCTGCAGCCGGTGTACCTTGCCCACGGCGTAGACGTCGTGCACGCTGGCTGCTTGCAGGCAGGCCATGGCCTCGTCCCACCCGGCCTCGGCGACGTCGACCCAGCGCACCCGCCCGTCGCGCCCGGCCCCCGCCCCGGCCATCGCGCAAGGCGCTCGCGCACGACGGGCGCCTAAAGAGGCGACGACGACCCCCAGCCCTCGCGCGAGGGCCCTCTCCACCAGCAGGCGGGGTAGCTCTCCTTGGCCGGCAAAGACCCCGATCCAGGTCACCGGATCACTCCCCGGTGGCGCTCCCGCACGAAGCGCACCAGCTCCCGGACCTCGTCGACCGGTGGCAGCTCCCGCTCGATGCGAGCGACGGCCTCCTCGAGACGCAGGCCCGACTCGTAGATCAGCCTCAGGGCCGACTCCACGGCCGCCACGACGCCGGCATCCAGCCCGCGGCGCCGCATGGCCTCCTCGTTGATCCCCGCCACGCTCGCCGGGTTGCCCGCCACCACGACGTACGGAGGCACGTCCCGTCCCACCATGGCGTGGCCCTCGATGCGGGCAAAGCGCCCCACGTGCACGAACTGATGCACCCCGGCCAGGGGCCCTATCTCCGCGCCGTCGTCCACCACGACGTGGCCCGCCAGCGCGGCCCCGGCGCCGAGCCGGACCCCGTCGCCCACCTGGCAGTCGTGGCCCACGTGGGCGCCGTCTTCGAGGACGTTGCCGTTGCCGATCGTCGTGACCCCGTGCCCGCCGGGCGTGCCGCGGCTTATCGTGACGTAGGCGCCGATACGGTTAGCGTCCCCGATCACGAGGCGGGTCGGCTCGCCCCCGTACTTGAGGTCCTGCGGCTCACCGCCCAGCACGGCGCCCGTCCCGATCCGGTTGTCCCGCCCGATGCTCGTGGGTCCCTTGAGCACCACGAAGGCGTCGAGGCGGGTCCCGGCGGCGACCGTCACGCCCGGCTCGATCACCACGTACGGCCCTATCGCGACCGACTCGTCCAGCTCGGCGCCCTCGGCGACCACGGCCGTGGGATCTCTCGCAACGGACGTCCGGCTCCGGCCCGTGCTCACCCTTGACCCCCCGATCCGTCAATGGCCGCGAACAAGAAGTCCGCTTCGCACACGGGCTCTCCGTCTACCAGCGCCTGGCCCGACACGGTCCCCGCCCGGCCGCGCAAGCGCACCGTACGCGCCTCCAGCCGCAGGACGTCTCCGGGCACGACCGGCCTTCGGAAGCGCGCCCGATCGATGCCTGCCAGGAGAGGCAGCTTGCCGTCTTTGGCGATGAACGGGTACAGCATGACCGCCGCGGCCTGGGCCATGGCCTCCAGCATCAGCACTCCCGGCATGATGGGACGCTCGGGATAATGCCCCGCGAAGAACGCTTCGTTGATCGTGACGTTTTTCACGGCGACCACCCGCTGCCCCTCTTCCAGCTCCAGGACCTTGTCCACGAGCAGAAAGGGGTAGCGGTGAGGAATCCGCCGCCAGATCTCGGCGATGTCCAGCATGTGCTCATCCCTTCCATTCCGTTGGTCGGAGTGCCTGCCAGATCCGGGAGGCGAGCCTCGCCGTCAGCTCGTGCCCGGCCCGGATCGCCACGACCCTGGCCTGCAAGGGGCCGGCGAGGGCCAGGTCTCCGATGAGGTCCAGCACCTTGTGCCGGGCGATCTCGTCGGCGAACCTGAGCGGCGTCACGGGCCCTTGCGGTCCCACCAGTACCACGTTGTCCGGTGTGCCCCCCAACCCGAGCCCGTGCCGGCGCAGCTGCTCCACCTCGTCAAGGAACGCCACGGTCCTCGCCGGCGCAATCTCCCTGCGGAACACCTCGGGCGTGACGTCGAACTCGACGAAGGCGTCCTGGAGGCCCGGTCTGTCGGCGGTGAACAGGAAGCTCACCCGTAAGCCCTCGCCCGGCGCCGCCAGGATGAACCTCTCCCCGTCGCCCACCCAGACGACCTCCGGGAGGCGGCGGCTCCTCGACGGCGCGTCCTGCTCGACGACCCCTGCCCGGTCGACCAGCTCCACCCACCGGGCCGCGCTGCCGTCCAGGGCCGGGATCTCGGGCCCGTCCACCTCGATCCGGACGTTGTCGATCCCGAGCCCCGCCAGGGCCGACAGCAGGTGCTCGACGGTCATCACCCGGGCGGCCGGGCTCGCCAGCGCCGTACAGCGGGGCACGGGGGCGCGCGAGCGCACCGATACCTCGATCTCGGCGGGCGGGCTCACGTCGGTACGCACCAGGCGCAGTCCGGAACCGGGTGGCATGGGCGCCAGTTTGACGCGGGCGGGCCGGCCCGTGTGAAGGCCCGTCCCTTCCACCGTGACGGATCGGGCAAGCGTCGTTTGCACGGTCCACCCAGCCCGCCGCGCCTCAGATGGCGACCAGCTCGGCAAGCCGCCGGCCAACCGGCGACGCCGGCTCCGATAGGACGCGGCGGGGCTCTCCTTCTTCGACGATCCTCCCCGCTTCCATCAGCACCAGGCGCTGACCGACGCGGAGGGCAAACCGCGGCTCATGGGTGACGACGAGCATCGTGGTTCTCAACCGGCGGATGAGTTCCTCCATGAGGCCCAGGAGCTCGGCCACGAGCAGCGGGTCGAGCTGGGAGGTGGGTTCGTCCCACAGCACGACTTCTGGATCGGTCACGAGGGCTCGGGCGATGGCCGCGCGCTGGCCCTCGCCCCCCGAAAGTTGGGAAGGCAACCGCCCCGCGGCCGCCTGCATGTCCAGCGCCTTCAACCAGTGCCACGCGGCCTCCCGGGCCTGCTCCCAGGGAAGGCCGGCAGCCGTGGCCGCCAGCGCCACGTTGTCCAGGACGGGGAGATGGCTCACCAGCTGGGGGCGCTGGAACACGAGTCCCACCCGCCGGCGCATGGCCTGCCGGGGGCCGGGGGCCATGCGGTGGAGGTCCTGGCCGTCCATCAGGACCCGGCCTTCGTCGGGCTCCACCAGCCCCTTGAGGCAGCGCAAGAGCGTGGACTTGCCGCAGCCGGACGGTCCCATGACGACCACCGTCTCCCCCCGCCCGAGCGACAGCGAGACCCCGTCGAGCGCCCGGTGCGACTCGAAGCGCTTGACGAGCCCTACCGCCTCGAGCGCGGGCGCACTCGTCCCTTCGCCGGCAGGAGCCGGCTGCCCGCGTCCCGGGCGTGAGGCGGCCTGCGCCACCGCAGCGGGTGCAGAACGAGGCGGGCGCCGGGAAGCGGTCCAGGCCAGGACCCATGGCCGGGACTCCGGCGCCACCACGTACTCGAGGACGGCCGGCAGGCTCAAGCCTGCCGCCCTTGCTGCCTCCACGGCGTCGCCGTCCACCGGCGCCAGGCGCTCGTGCCACCACCCGGCCGCCAGCCCCGCCAGGGCGCCTGCACAGGAGACCGCCCCGATCCAGGCGCCTTCCTGCCCCCAGAAGGCCATCGCCCCGGCGAGCGTGCCCATCACCAGGCCGCTGCCCGCGCCGGCCAGGGCCATCCGGCGACGTGCGCGCGCGAGGGCGCGGCGGTCGCTTCCCCGCCGGGCCGCCAGGTGGACCGAAGTCCATACCGCCCAGTCGTTGACCAGGCTCCATGCCACCAGCAAGGCCGCGGCCAGCGCGGCGGCCACCTTCGAGGCACGCTCTACCAGTTGCAGCACCAGCGCTCGCGGGCTCGGCGAGGCCGTACCCGCCGGCGACACCCAGGCGCGCATGGGCCCGAGCCCGGGGCGGGCAGCCAGGGCGCGCTGCACCGCTTCCGGGACCATCGCACCGGGGGCACCCTCCACGACCAGTTCCACGCCGGAGCCGCCGGCCGCCGCCACGTCGCCGGACTGTTCGAGGAGGGCGAGCGCCGAGGCCACCTCCCGGCCGCTCAGGGCGGGCAGCTCCTGGCGCAAGGTGCGCACGTGGTCGAGGAGATGGGGAAGGTCGGCCTGGCGGAGCGCGTCGACCTGCTGGCGGAGTCGCGCGATGCGCCCCTGGAGGTCCGCGATGCCGGGAGAGCCCGGAGGGGAGCTTTGCGGTCTGGCGCCGGGACTTTCGAGAAGGGCGTTGAGCACCAGGGCGACCAGGGTGCCCTCGACCGGGTCGGCTCCCCACGCCGCGCGGTCGAGTTGGGAGGCAGCCTCCTGCAAGCGGTCGAGCGCCTGCGCCACCTCTCGAGAGGCTCCGTCGGCAGCGTCGAGGGCCGAGGAGGCCCCGGAGCCGAGCTCCTGTACCCGCCGCACCAGCGATTCGGTGGCTTGCAGCGCAGCCTCGATGCGCAGCCGGCCCCCGTCCACCACGGCGGTGCCGACCAGCTGGCCCGAGTGCCTGCGTACCTCGACCGTCTTGCCGAGCAGGTCCACGGACGACGCCGGGTCGTCCAGGAGCACCGCCACCGGGCTGCCGCTCGGCCCGGGCAGCACCCGGGCGGCGAGCCTGCCGACCTCCACCTCTTCCCCGCCCGCCAGCGGCGGCGACAGGTCCTGCCTGGGCTCGATGCGGGCCACGGTGGCGTACTGCAGGAGGAAGTCCCGCATGCGGCCGGCCCACCGTACCGCGGCCGCTCCGCTTCCTTCGGCCACCGGCCCCGCGTACGCCACCTTCGGGCGCCCCGGCATGGCCGAGACGGCCGCCGATACGTCCTGTGCCAGCCGGCCGAGCCCGCTCTGGCCCGGCGCCGGCGATCCGGCGGGTACCTGGGGGCTCACCCGGATGACCCGGTAGCCTCCCAGCCACTCGTCGAGCCGCGCCCGCACCCGGGAGAGCTCCTCCGGGCGCCGCAGCACGAGGACGAGATCGCTCCCGTGGAAAAACGTGTACGCCACGCCCCGGTCGCGTTCGGCCTGGTCCTGGACCCGAGCGGCGATGGCCGGATGGAGCCGGCTCACGACGATGGAGGGTTCCACGAGGGGCACCCAGGCCACCACCCCGGGAATGCCCTGCAGTTCGCGGCCCAGCCGTTCGAAGGAGGGGCCGGTGCGCATGGACGGCGGCAGGGAGAGCAACACCACGGCGCTCCCCGCCGCGGTCGGGCCGGTTCGCACCCGGGCGCCCGGGTAGCGGCTGGCCGCCAGCTGCTGGATGGCGCCGCGCGCCTCCCCGAGCCGATCCTCTTGGACCTGCACGAGCACGTCCCACCGGCCTGCCTCGCCGAGCGCCAGCTCCACGGTCGTGGCCAGCGCCCGTTGCATCCCCCAGGAGACCGCGGTGGACCCCGCTCCGGCCAGGAGGGCCGCCGCCAGGATCCAGGTGACGAAATGACGCCAAAGCCCGGCGCGAGCTCTGGCCTTACCGGTGCGTCCGGCCAGGTGTGCCATGACCGCCCCTTTTCCCGACCCGGGCGCAGTATACCATCCGGTGGCGCCGGGGCCGGGAAAAGTTGCTGGATGTCATGTCAATCGCCGGACCGGGATGGGAGTTGCTGGATATCCGCCGGCCCGAAGAAGCGCACCTGCTCCGTCTTGACGTCGTACTCGACCCGCGACGCCCGGCTCAGCTCGAACCGGTCGAACAGCGCGTGGACGCCCTGGTTGGCCGAGGTGAGGACCACCTTCTCGGCGTTGCGGTCGTACACCAGGTCATCCCCGCTCGCCTCGAGCCTGGGATCGTCCTGGCGCACCTGCACGCTGCCCCGGGCGACCAGCAGGCGCTTGGCCTCGTCCATCTCGATGGTCTCGGCGGTGAGGGTGCGCAGGTGCGCGCCGCGCTGTTCCCCTTTGGTGAGCGCCCACTCGTCGACGCGAGCGGAGCCCGACAGGCGCGCCCTGTCCTGCTGGTACCAGGCGTCGAGCCGTTCCGCCTGGGCGTCCACGTCCGGCCGGTACACGCGCACGGAGCCGGTCATCACCGCCACCCGGCCCTCGGGGTCCCACTCCAGGCGGGCCCCCTCGGCACGCCAGCCGCTCCACTCCACCACGACGCGCCCCTTGGGCGGCATGAAGATCATGCGCTGCCTGGCCGGGTCCCACTGCCCGGTCAGCTCGTCCTGTGATGCTCCCACGATCCGGATCCGTACGGGTGCCTGCTGGCCGGCTGGGCCGGGAGCGGACGGTTGGGCCGCCGCTTGCGCCGCCGCCCCCTCCGCCGCCAGCAGCACGCCCAGGGACGCCGCGACGACCGCCCTACGCAGCCGCATCACGAGCTGCCACCCGCCTCCGTGGGATCCGCCATGGTATCGCCCTCCACCTCTACCGGCCCGATGAACCGCATGGCCCCGGTGCCGGGCTCGTACTCCACCCGCTCCGCCCGGGCCCGCAGCCTCCCCGGATCGTCCACCGTGACGCCCCCCGAGAGGTGGATCACCCGGGTGTTGACGTCGATCTCCATGCGGGGGGAGCGGATCGTCATGGAGCCGTGGTGGATGACCGTCGAGGCGTGGGTCCAGAGGAGTTCCCGGTCGGGCTCCCAGGTCAACTCGGCGCTCTCCATCACGTCCGTCCCGTACGCGAGGCGGAATCGTCCCTTCAGCACGAGCCGCCCGCTCTTTTCGTCGAACCGGCCCCCATCCCCCTCGAACGTGACCAGGGTCTCCCCCTCCCGGTAGAAGACCCCGTCCTTGACGTCCCGGAACTGCACCTCCCGTGCCGGCTCGGGGAGCTCGATGCGCTCCGCCCGCAGCTGCCACTGCCGCTCACCCCGGTGGCGCCCCACCAGGTGGATGTCGAGGCTTCGCACGCCCGGCGCCGGGGGCGCCGCCGGGCCCGCGGTCTCCCCGCCGGCAGGGGGCTCCGCTCCCGGCGGCGTTTTCCACGGGTGGAAGGCGCCAGACCAGATCCCCACGCCCGCCGCCCCCACCGCCAGCGCGGCGAGCACGGCGACGGCCCTTCGCCGCCTGCGGGAGCGGCCTTCGCTGGCCCTGGTCCCGGCCCGGGCCGGCGCCCGGGTTTGGCTCAGTTGCCCGGAGGCTTCTCCAGGGCGTGGAGCAACTGTTGCCACTGGCTCTCCTCCGTCAGGCTGTCGGGCCGGATCGCCCCCACCGCCACCTCGGCCCCCTCGAACGCCTTGATCTGGTACCCGAGCGCCCAGCGCTGGGCCGACGGGTCGTAGCGGAGCCCGATGGCCCGGCAGTCCTGGTCGAGGGCCACGCCCACCTCGCTCGACACCCAACCGCCCAGCTTGGTGTCCCAGCTGCCTCCGGCCGAGACCACCCACTCGGGCAGCACCCGCCACGAGAGCTGGAGGTCGGCCCGCTGCACCCGGCTCTCCACAGGCGCGTAGAGGGTCCCGAGCTTGAGCGTCAGCTGGCCCGGTACCTGCCAGCTGACGCTGGCCGCCATCTGGTCGACGGCCTGTAGAGCCGGCGCGTAGCGAGCCGCCACCTGCACCCGGCCCTGCCTCGGAGCCCACTCGAGCTGGCCGGTCACGCTCTCGAGCTCGCCCTGCCCCGCGTCGTATACCGCCGTCCAGCCCAGGCCCACCTCTCCGGCCTTCGCCCGCGTCGAGGCGGTCACCTCCTGCCACGCGCCCGTCGCGACATCGTAGGTGGAGGTCAACGACAGGCTGAGCGGGCCCCCCACGCCTGCGGCGAACCCCAGGTCTATGGCCTCTTCGTAGCTGGCCTGATCGAACTGGAACGGGGGCACCGCCCGCTCGCCGCCTTCGCCCGGACCGGCGATCACCCGCAGCGGGTCGGTCAGGCGGTAGCCGGCGCTCGCGTAGGTGCCGGGGGTCAGGTAGTACCGGGCCGACCCGCTCGCCTTGAGGGCCAGCTGTCCCGACCCGTTGTCGTAGCGCGCCCCCCACAGACTCGAGTCGGCCTTGAGCTCCCACGGGCCGTGGCGGACCGGGCGCAGGCTGATGGCGGGTTCGAGGGTGAGGCGCCAGGCGGACGTTTGCTGCGCAGAGCCGTCCACCAGCCGCCGTTCCGTGAAGTGCCCTGCGCCGGCCCGTAGCTCGATCTGTCCCGGCAGCGCCCCTGCCCAGCGCGTCACCGTTCGAGAGGCGCGCAGCTCGGGCAGGGTGACCAGGCTTTCCCAGGCCGTCTTGCGCTCGGGATCGGCGTAGAGGTCAGGGTGGCTGACGCGGCCGGCGGAGAGCTCGATCTGGCCGTCCCCCGACTTCCAGGCGAGCGTGCCGACCGCATCCCACAGCGAACGGGCAGGCTGGTCGGGAAGGCGGGCCAGATCCCAGCGCGCGTGGAGCCGGCCGCTCAGCGGACCGCCGGCAGGCGGCGCCACCTCGAAGCTGCCCACCGAGGCGCCGGTCAGCGCTTCGGGCACTTGGACGGGGCGGCGGCCCGAGGCGAGCAGCGAGAGCCGCACGCCCCAATCGGGAAGCGAGCCGGAGGCGGTCCACCATCCGAGGTACTGGAGCCGGCCGTCCAGGTCTTGCCGGGCCACCTCGTTGCGAGAGGTGAGGGCACCCCCGCCGGCCACCAGCTGGCCTTCGGTGCCGGCCCGCACGTCGGGAGGGAAGCCTCCGTGCTCGCCGAGCGTGGTCTCGCCGAAGACCGCGGCAAAGCTCCTGCCGTCGTCGTAGAGAGCCTGGTACAGCCCGAGCCCCGCGCCCAGGCGCTCGAAGTAGCTGGCAAGCACGTAGCCGTAAGTGCTTCCGGGGCCCATGTACGGCAGGCGTGCCCGCACAAACCACCCTTCCCTCTGGCCGTAGCCCACCTCCGGAGGCACGAAGCGGCCCGCACGGGGGTTGACCAGGGAGAAGTGCAGATACGGCCAGTAGAAGATGGGCACGCCGCTCTCCCAGAAGACCGCGTGGTACGCCGCCACCTCCTCGCGGGGGCGCACCACCAGGCTGCTCACCGTCACCCGGTAGTGCGCGTGCTCCATCGGAAGCGGGCAGGTGGTCAACGTGGCCCCCTCGGCCTCGATTCGGTCCTCCCGCCCCTCGAGGCGCGCCGACTGTAAGAAGATGGGCCCTTCGACACCGTCGGTCTCCACCGTCGCCGCCGCCTGGCCGACCACGGCGTTGCCCGACGGCAGGTCGAGGTGCAGCGTCTCGCCGGTGAGGGTCTCGCCCGGGCGACGGGCCCGGACGTTGCCCGACAGCCACGCTTGCTGGAGGGTGTCGTCGTAGCGCAACCTCTCGGCCTGTACCTCGAGGTCCTTCCAGAAAAGGGTAAACCCGCCGGTCACCACGACCACGGGAGGCCGCACGTCGGCGACGGCCCCGTCCTTCAGCTCGAGCCGCAGGCCCTCCGGTCCCTCGACGGCGGCAGAGGACGCACCCGCAAGGGACGTCCGACCGGCCCCCGCCAGCGCCAGCGTGGCAAGGGCCGCGACCACGAGGACCCGCCATGGCGCTACCCGCCCCCCCTGCGCCGGCCTGCGCTCCTGCATGGCTACTCCGCCCACTCCGCCCGCAAGAAGAGCCAGGCGGCCGCGGCCAGGTAGAGCAAATTGGGCATCCATGCGGCCGCGAGGGGCTCGACGGCACCCGAGTTGCCCAGAGAGCGAAACAGCGCGAACACCACGTAGTACAACAGCACGAGCCCCAAACTCGCCGCCGCCCCGAACGCCCGGCCTCCGCGCCGCCCGTAGAGGCTGAGGGGAAGCCCGAGCAGGGTCATCACCAGGGCAGCCATGGGCAGCGAGAGCTTGATGTGATACTCGACCCAAAGCGAGCGGGCCACCACGCCGGCCTTGCGCAGCCGGCGGATCTCGTCGCCGAGTTCCCGGCGGCTCATCTCCTCGGCGCTCTTCTGGGAACCCAGGTACGCCTCGGTGGGTTCTGCGAGGGTCATTTCGTAGCGCTTCATGCTGGACTCCACCTGGACGAACCCGTCGGCGTCGAGGCGCTTCATCGTGACGTCCTCCAGGTGCCAGGTACGGCCCTCGTACCAGCCGCGCCGGGCCGTGTAGATGACCGGGAAGCTGTCGGGGCGCAGTTCGTAGACCAGCGCGTCCAGGAGCTCCCGGGTCGACCGGTCGACCCGGCGCACGTAAAACCAGTGAGTCGGGGTGCCCCGGAAAAAGACGTTTTCGGAGATGGCAGGGACGGGATCGGCCAGGACGGCCCGGCGCAACATGATCTCGTACCGGTGGTTGGCCTGAGGCACCACGTACTCGTTGAGGGCGTACGTGAGGACGCTGATCGCGGCGCCCAGGAGGAGGACGGGCAACCCGATGCGAGCCACGCTGAGCCCGGCGCTGCGCATCACGGTCATCTCGCCGTCTCGCACGAGCCGACCGGCAGAGAGCAGCGTCCCGAAGAGGGCGGCGATGGGAAGGGCGATGCTGAGGGCGGCCGGCACCTTGAGTGCCAGGAGCGAGAAGGTCACCGCCGGGTCGGCGCGCTGCACCACCAGCAGGTCCGTCAGCTGGAAGATGGTGCTCGTGATCAGCAACAAGACGAAGCCGACGGCTGTTACGAGAAAGGGTCCCAGGAATTCCGTTGCGACGTAGAGATCGAGCCGCCGCAATGGCAAGAGCTCCTCGCTCTCTTACGGGGCGGCCGTCATGAGGCCGAGCTGGTGGATCCCTCCGTAGATCTCCCCACCCATGTACGTGTAGCTGATGGCCCAGTTGCCCCCGGGCATGCGCACTCCCAGCCCCGCCAGCCAGCCGGTCCCCGAGCCGCTGGCCGCCTCCACGCCCAGCCGCAGCGCGACCGGCCGGCCCGGGTAGAGGCGCACTTCCCCGCGGGCCGCACGATGCCCGGTGGAGTTGAACAGGTCGCTCGCGTCCGCCTCGACAATCAGGTACGGATTGGGCTGGTACCCGAGCCCCGCATGGAAGGTGGGCGTGAGCAGCACGATGCGGCCGGCCGAGCCGCCGGGGCTCTCTGCCGGCCCACCCGGCCCTGCCTGCCAGACCTCCAGCACCCGCCGGACGCTCAAGCCGGCCACGAGCTGATCACCGAGCGCCGACACGAGCCCGACGTCCACCCCGAGGTAATGGTCGTCCCGCGTCGGGTAACCGCGCTCGCCCGGCAGAGGAACGCGTACCCGGCGGTAGTGGACGTCGAGGCCCAGGCCCGTCGAGTGCGACATGGTCACCGCGTACGTGTAACCGGCCGCCAGCTCGGAGGCGGGGGCGCCGGGCGCGAGCGAAACTTCGGCGTCCCTGCCGCCGGACTTGGCCCAAAGGGCCCACCCCTCGCCGTCGCGGCCCTGCGCGATACCCGCCGCGTGCACGTACGCCGGGTTGCGCCGGGCGGTCTCGCCGGAGCCCACGGTGGCGCTCACGCCCCACCGCATGCCCTCCAGGAAGGCGGGCCCGGCGGGGTTGGAGAAGATCCGCAGCGGCTCGTCGGGGGCCGCGGTGGTGGCCATGCCCTCGAACAGAGCCGTGGCCTCCGGCACCCGGGGGGACTGCTCGGCCAGCGTTCCCGCCGTGGCCCACGCCCACGCCAGCCCCAAGAGCAAGGCCGTCGTCGCGGCGCGCCGGGTTGCCCGTGCCTCAAAAGACCGCGCTGATGTTGATGCCCGTAGCAAGGGCGAGGTACCCCCTGTCCATCACCCCGACGTCGACCTGGACGCCCGGCCCCCACTGCAGCGTGGCGCCCGCGTTGAGGGTCGCCCCGTCGAAGTCCATCCCGAGGGTCACCACCGGGGTGGCCAGCGCCCCCGGCCGGCGGACCGTGACCGGGTTGACGACCGCGCTCACGCCTGCGAACAGCCCCGCACGCTCACCCACACGGCCCCCCAGGTGGGCCCGCAGGTAGCGGGGGCCCGGCAGGCTGTGGCTGGCCACGACGTACCCGGACAGCCCCTCGATGCCCACCGCCATGGCAGGCAAAGCGTCCTGCT
Source organism: Limnochorda sp. L945t (assembly GCF_035593305.1). Lineage (GTDB taxonomy): Bacteria > Bacillota > Limnochordia > Limnochordales > Geochordaceae > Carboxydichorda > Carboxydichorda subterranea. The sequence continues at coordinate 2,731,161 of NZ_CP141615.1, forward strand.
CTTTGAGGAAGCGGTAGTGGGCCAGCAGCCCCGCGCGGCTCGTGTCCGGAGCCCCAGCCTGCTCGGCCGGGCTCACCACCCCGCCCAGCTCGAGCTCGTCGGTGAGCTGGTAACGAAGATAGCTGTATACCGGAGATCCGCCCGCCACGTGCAGCCCGGCCGTGAACTGCCGCGCCGCCCCGCCGTCTGCGGTGGGGATGTTGACCACCCCTGCGCCGCGGCTGCCGCGCAGGCTCGTCGCCCGCACGCCTTGCGCTGCGGCCGGCAACCACGCCACCGCCACGGCCAGCACCAGCGCGACGCCCCTCCCTGCTCGCCCGCTCATTGACCTCCCCCTCGTGACTCCGGGCCATCCCCCTCGCCCGCCACGCCCAGGCGCCGCTCCAGCCGCTCCAGGCGCCGCAGCAGCTCCGGGAGCTTGCGGCTCAGGGCCCACACCCGTATCGCCTCGCCGTGGGGGATGGCCGGCATGCCGGCCAGGCGCGCCCCTGGCTCCACGTCTCCGATGACGACGCTGCGCCCGGCGATCACCGCGCCGTCGCCGATGGTCACGTGGTCGGCCACCCCGACCTGCCCGCCCAGGACGACCCGTGCCCCCAGGCGCACGGAGCCGGCGATCCCGACCTGGCCCACCACCAGGGAGTGAGGCCCGATCCGGACGTTGTGCGCCACCTGCACCAGGTTGTCGATCTTGGTGCCCTCGCCGATGACGGTGGCGCCCGCGCTCGCCCGATCGATACAGGCATTGGCGCCGATCTCCACGTCGTCCTCGATGATGACCGTGCCGGCCTGGGGCCTGCGCCGGTGGCGCCCCTCCCGGGTCGTGAAGCCGAATCCCTCGGAGCCGATGACCGCCCCCGCGCCGACGCGCACGCGCCGGCCTATCTGCACCCGCTCCCGCACGACAGCCCGGGCGTGGATGATGCTCTCGTCGCCGATGGTCGCGTCGTCGCCCACGATGGCTCCGGGAAAGAGCACCACGCCGCGCCCCAGGCGCGCCCTGTGACCGACCACCGCAAAAGCGCCGATGCGGACCCCTTCCCCCAGTGCGGCGTCGGGAGCGATCGTCGCCCGGGGGTCGATGCCGGGCTCGGGAAGCCACGGCTGCGGGGCGAAGAGCTCGAGGATCTGGTCCCACGCCTCCCGGGGCTCGTCCACCTCGATACAGGTCTGCCCGGCCACCAGCTTGCCGGGCGGCACCAGTACGGCGCCCACCTCCCGGCCGGCCAGCGCCCGGGCGTACCGGGCGCCCACCGCCATCGTGAGGTCGTGGGGCCCTGCCTCCTCGACGGGAGCCACCCCCCGGATCCAACCCCGGGGGTCTCCGCTCGCTAACCGTCCCCCGACGCGGCGCGCCACCTCCTCGACCGTGAGGGTGAGGCGCTCGCCGGGCATCATGTAGCGCCCTCCTTCAGCGGGACGACGAAGACGGCTTTTCCGTGCTACCAGACGTCTTGATGCCGAGCTCCAGGAGCACCTGATCGGTGATGTCCCGGCCTCCCCAGATGACCAGGTTCTTGTCGAGCACTGCCTCGAGCCCCAGGCGAGCCGCCACCCGGCCGATGGCATCCTTCACCTTGGGGAGCCGCTGGTTGATCATCTCCTGCTTGCGCTGATCGAGCTGCTGCTGGTAGCGAGCGAAAAGGGCCTGCTTCTGCTGTTGGTACTGGTTGCGGAGGTTTTGCTTCTCGGCGTCGCTCGCACCCTTCACCTTCTCGTTGAGTTCGGCGTCGAGCGCGGCCGCCTCCTTGTCGAACTGCGCCTGCAGCCGGGCGGTCTCCTGGCGAAGGGGTTCGCCGAGGGCAGGCTGCAGGTACTCGGTCGCCACCCGGTCGAGGTCCACGGCACCGATCGTCGCCGGCGGGTTGTTGGCGGCCCGGGCCGCCGACCAGGCGACGCTCCCGAACCCCAGGGCCACGGCGACGGCTGCCGCCGCCCACAGCGCCCACGGGGGCCTTCGGTTCAACCAAACTCGGACACGCTGCATGCCCCGGTCCCAGCCTTCCGTGGATCGTTCAAAACTGCTGGCCGATGCTGAAGTGGAACTGCCCCGAGCTCTCCCGGGTCATGCCGTAGTCGAGGCGGATCATCCCGAGAGCGCCGATGTCGATCCGTAGCCCCAGGCCCGCATCCCACTTCAGATCGCGCAGGTCGACCTGCTCGCCGTCTTTCCACGCCATCCCGCTGTCGAAGAACAGGACGCCGGAGAGCATCTCGTAGATGGGGAACCGGTACTCGAGGTTGCCCATCGCCATCCGGGTACCCGAGAAGGTGCCGTAGCCGTACCCCCTCAGGGACTCGGCGCCGCCGAGGCGGAAAAGCTCCTGGTCGGGCGGCTGGGGGTCGAACGAGATCAGGTCGCCCAGGCTGATGCGGCCGGCGATCACGTGCTGCCACGTGCCGAACAGCTGCACCGGCACGTACTGGCTGTACGAGCCCTCGAACTTGTTGAAGTGGAAATCGCCGCCGAGCCCGGCCACCTCGGCCGACAGCCGCAGCCGCTGCCCCGTCGAGGGGTTGAACGGGTGATTGCTGGTGTCCGTCATCGTGCTCAGGCGCACGCTGCGCAGGGTGCCCTCCTCGATGCCGGACGGCCCCGACCCTTCGACCAGGGGCGCCTCCCACTTGTTCTGGGTGAAGGTGAGGTACCCCCGGGTGAACTCGGAGAGCGGGCGCCCCAGCGTCACCTCGCCGCCGTAGCGGCGGTCCCAGTACTGAGGCCCACCGGGATTGTTACTGTCCAGGGGCTTCTTCGCCTGCTCCCAGCTGAGCTTGAAGCCGAGCGACGTGCCGCTGCGGTCCACGTACGGCTCGGTGAAACTCACCTGGTAGCGCTGCGCGTTGGCGCCGTAGTTGATGGCGAGCCCGACCTGCTGGGCCCTGCCGAGGAAGTTGGCGTCCGAGACGTCCAGCAGGCCAGCCGGGCCCTCGTGCTGCGACCAGGTGATCCCCATCTGGATGTTGCCGGTCCGCCGCTCCTTGACGCTGACCTGGACGGCCACCTCGTCGGGCTTGTCGGGGATGCCCTTGAGATCGGCGTTGACCTCCTCGAAGAGCTGGAGCATCAAGACCCGCCGCAGGCTCTTCTCCAGGTCCGCGCGCTGCAGCACCTCGCCCGGCTTGATGGAGAGCTCCCGGGTGATGACGTACGGCCTGGTCTTGTTGTTGCCCGTGACGTCGATGCGGCCGACGCGAACCGGCAGCACCTCCACCGTCAGAGTCCCCTCGTCGTCCAGGTCGACGCTCCCCGGGGACGTGAGGACGCCGTAGCGTTGCCATATCTTCCCAGGCAGGTCCTGCAGCTGGCGCGTGATGGTGGGCCCATGCGCCACCTTGCCGGTGGGCAGCTCCAGCAAAGCCCCCAGGCTTGCCGGCGTGGCCCCCGCCTTCGCCAGGAGCGGAGCGACCTCCGGTTGGGCGTTGACGATGACCTTGCGCAGCACGGGGTTTTCGGTGACGGTGAAGATCACCCGCACCGGCACCGGCTCCCCCGGGCCCGTGCCCGAGGAGAGCGTGATGCTCTGAACGTCCACGGAGACGCTGCGGAAGTAGCCCATCGCCAGGATGGCCCGCTGATCGGCCTGAATGTCTTCTCGAGAAAGGCTCTTGCCCGGTTGGGTATGGGTGATGGCGTCGAGGATCTGCGACGCCGGCACCTCGTTGTTGCCGCTGACCACGACGGCCCGCACCATGGCCGGGGGAAGGGCCTGTTGCTGCGCGGGGGACTGCCCGGGCGGTGCCCCCTGGGCCGGCGGCGCCTGGGCACTTGCCACCGCTGCCCACGCTGCCACCGTGGTCACCGCCAGGATGGCGACCGCTATCCGGAGCACGGGGGCCCTGGTCCGCCGGATACGTGCCGTCAACGAGGATCCGCCACCTTCCGCTGCGCTGGAGGGAGGTACGACCGCTGCCGTCACCGGCTCACCCTACTTCGTGCACCGGGCCGCGCCTCCTCTTGTCACTTAAAAGCTCAGCTGCCAGTGTAGCCCCAGCCGCAAGCCACCGCTCTCGGCCCAGGCGGCCCTCCATGTCAGGTTAGGGCTCAACTGGAAGGAGAGGTCCACCTCCTGGTCCGAACCGCTCCCCAGGAGCGCGCGCCCGTACCTGACATAGACCCTCGAAGGGGCGAGGTACTTTCCGAGGGAGAGCCACAGGCCCCTGTCGCCGCCGGCGGGAATGATCCAGAGTTCGTCGAGACCGAGGCTCTCCCGCACCGCCCGCTCCAGGGGATTCATGGCCCAGACGGCGAGCTGCTCGTTGACCCGGTTGACCCACTGCTCGCCCGGCCCGTCGCTGGGCGGGGGCAGGAGCAGCGCGATCAGCTGCTCCCGGGTCATCTCGGGGCGGGAGCTGAGCTTGAGCTTCGAGACGTCGGATGCCTCGCCCTGGACGTCGATCTGGACGGGCCCACCATCCTGCCCGGTCGTCGACGCCTCGAGGTTGAGCTCGGGCACCATGCCGCGGCTCTTGCTGAAGTTGAGGGTGCCGCTCGTGATGCGGAACTCCCGCCCGAAGTAGCGCAGCCTCGCCTGGGAGAGCTGCACCGTCCCCTCCAGCGCCGGCACGGCCGTGGTACCGGTCAAGAGCAACGTGCCTTGCGCCAGCCCGGACCCACCGAGCGCCGGCACGTCGAGGCGCACCGGCTCGACGGCCTCGAGGGTGACGTCCAGGGGGATGCCCGCCGAGAAGGACGGCCTGCCTTCCGTGGCCGCGGGCGCCTCCGGGGGCTGGCGCGACGGCACGGGGCCGACCTTGGGGGCGGGGCCTGCCGGCGAAGGCTGGCCCGGGGCTCCGGCGAACGGGCTGCCGCCGGCCCAGACCAGGAAGCGCCCCCGGCGCACGGCGAGCTTCCCGGAAAGGGTGGGCCAGCGCTCCGGCGAGAGGACGCCGGACCACCGGAGCTCCCCGTCAAACAGCCCGGAAAGCTCCAGGCTCTCCACCGGCCGTCCTCCGATCGATGCCTGCCGTACCAGCAGGCGCAAGTCGACCGGGTCGAGAGCGACCGGCCAGATCGACGCGAGGCCGGCACTGCCCGAGAGGGTCAAGCTCCCACCCGTCGCCAGCCGGGCCTGGCCCGTCTCCACCCGGATGCTGCGCCCCTGGATACCCAGGGCCACCGCCACGTCTTCGAGTGCCGTCAACCGCCCGTCGGCGGAAGCGACCCGCTGCGCCTGGAAGCGCAGCCCGCCCCTGGCATCGGGTGCATCCAGGCGCCCCGTGATGGCCAGCTGCCCGGTCAGCCCACCTCCCTGGATCTCCCACTGCGGCATCCACTCCCGCACGAGCTCCAGGGGAAAACGCTGCATGGTGACCTGGACGTCCAGGTTGGTGGGGCGCGACGTGACCCCCGGCCACGGTACGGGGACGAGGCCCGCCGCCCTGGCCACCTCCTGGCCCTGAACGTCGATACGAAGATCCTGCAGCCGCAACCCTTCGGGAAGCATGACCAGCCGGCCGGCGGCGGAGGCGCCAGGTGGGACCCCGGCCGCCTGGGCAAGGCGCAGCTGGACCTGCCCGGACCACTTCTGCATGTCCACGTCGGCGCTCAGCGAGCCCTCCAGCTCGCCGCCCTTGATCCGCGCTCCGGTGACCACCCACCGGCTCGCCCCCAGATCCGCCCGCAGCGGCACCGTCACGTCGCCGAGCTGCCGGTCGAAAGCCGCCAGGTGGCGGGCGCTCAACTGCCCGGTCAGCACGCCGCCCCGGAGCCGGCCGGAGAAAGCCGCCTGACCCCGCACGCCGCGCAGCCACGGGCGCAGGGCGACCCCGCCCAGGTCGATGAGGTCGCCGGTCACGGCGTAGGCGTCGGGACCGGTGCGGGCCATCTCCACCGTCCCGTCCGGGCCGTCGAAGCGGGCCACCACGACGATCGGCTGGGGCTGCGCGCCCGAGAGCGTCCAGACGAGGCGCGTCTCGAAGCTGCCGGTCAGCTGCCCGCGGGGAGCAGGGGGACGGGAGCCTCCCGCGGGCTCGCCCCCGGGCGCTCCCGATGGGCGCAGCATGGCGGAGACCGCGGTCACCGCCTCGGTCGAGGCTACCCCTTCGAGCTTCCCCGACAGGTCCAGCACGACCTGCGCGTCCTGCAACGCCGCGCCCGCCGCCGCCGGAGCGGACGGCCCCCACCATACCTTCGAGGAGATGGTCAGAAGACCACTGCCCATCTCGACCGTAGCCGGCTCGACGCTCAGGCGCCCCTCGCTCACGTTGGCCTCCACGGAGAGCGCGGCGCTACCGGCGGCCACGTCGAGCAGCCGCCCCGAGGGCGCGTGGACCTCGCCCGAGACCCGCCACGGCCCCGAGGCCGACCCGGTCACCTCGCCTCGAGCGTCCACGCTGCTGACGCGGTAAGCGGGCCACCAGGGCACGTCATCCATGGGGGTGAGCCCCGTGAGCTCGAAGGGAATCGCCGTCGTGAACGGCCACTCCCCGCTGACCTGCCCCGAGAAGCGCCCCTGCACGTTGCCCTTGGTCAGGCGCCCGTCGGCGATCTGCACCGCACGGGGCTGCTGCACCACGGTGAAGCTCGCTACGGCGCCGATCAGGTGCTGAGGCCACACCCGTTCGGCCGCTGCCGGAGCCTTCCCGGTCGCCTCCAGCCGGACCGCCACGGGAGGCAGCCCCTGAGCGAGCCACGGGCCCTTGGCCGTGAAGCTCCCTCGCAAAGCCGGCAGCTCGGCCGACGCATCCGTCTCCACGGCACCGTCCAGAGCCAGGTTGAGCGTACCGTCGCGAGCCAGGGCCACCGCTGCCTGCGCCGAAAGGCGCAGCCCCTTCGTTCGCGCCGCCAGCCGCTGCACGTCCACCCGATCGTCGCTCACCGAGGCCGAAAAGATCGCCTCGACGTCCCCGAGGGTAACGGTGCCCTCGGCGCTGAGCGCGCCGTCGGCCCCGCGCCGGAGCTGTCCGCGCGTCTGCCACCGGGTCCGGGCACTCGCACCGGACCCCGGGCCGCCCAGCTCTTCCCAGGTCCCCTCCAGGCTCCACGAAAGCGCGTCGCCCGGCTTCATCCACTCCAGCTGGGAGCGGTTGGCCTGCACCCATTGCATCGCCCGCAGGACGGCATCCCTGGCACTCTTGACCATCTCCGAGACGGACGGGGGAGCCGCCTTCTTGTCGGGCTCCTTGCCGGCCTCCTCGGCAGCCGCGGGCGGATCCGGCGCCCTGGCCGAGGTCCGCACCAGCACCTGGCTGGCCTCGAGACGCCGGATGGCCCGCTCCGGATGGGCGTAATTGGCGACGATCGCGGGAAGGTCGACGCCCACCTTGATGCCCGGAGCGAACAGGCGTGCCTGCTCGTCCATCACGATTTGTACCGGAGCCACCCGCACGCCCGGCGGGAACGTGAGCGAAACGCTCCCGACCCGCACCGTCTGGCCGGTTCCGCCGGCAGAGGCCTCGATCGCTCTCGCCACGGCCATGCTCAGGCGCCGGTTGATGACGGGAAGTGCCCATGCCCCTGCAGCCAGCGACGACGCGACGAAGGCCGCCAGGGCTACCAACAGCCACCAGCCGCGGGTGCGCCGGATCCCGGATGAAACGTGAGCCTTCTGCATAGCGATGACCGTCAAGGGGATTCTTCGGATCTTCTGCTCTTCCCGCCTAGGAAAGCTTCCAATGGTTGGCGCTAAGTGCCAGCATACGCCAACGCGTGGTCAGATGCCAGGGGTGCGCGGCCGATCGGGACTCACGTCCCGGACGACCCGGCGGGCCCGGCCGGCGGCTTTTGGGACGGCGCAGCGCCGTCGCCGCCGTTGGACTCGGAGGGGGACGCGGCCTCCACGATCTCGAGGTCGAAGTCGGCGCTGCCCTCGACGACCCACGGGGTGAGCAATGTGGCCTTGACCGGCTCCCCCGGCTCCCGTGGGGCCGCCTTCTCTTGCTTACCCTTGGCGCCCTGGCTCTCCGGCGGCATCCGGCCGGTCGAAGCGGCCGGCGGATCCTGCGCCCCGGTCGGATGCCCGTCGGGTGTACCCTGCACGTCGAAGCCCGGGTAAAACTCGGCCACGACCTGGTTGTTTTTCTCCCGCTCGCTGAGCGCCTCGATGAGCTTGTCGAGGCTGCTCGGCACCTGTTGCTGCTCCTGGTCGCCCTGGGCGCCCTCGTCCTGGGTGCCCGCCGGAGGCGCCTCGCCCGTGATCAGGCTCGCCACCTCCGGGGGCAACGTGAACGCCGCCGCCGACCCTCCCCGCACGGTGACCGTCACCGTCCCGGGCAAGGCGTCCTTGGGGATCTGCAGCGTGAGGATGCGGGTCTGGCGCTGGCCACGATACGGCAGCAGCTCGACCTCTACCCCCACCCGGTCCCCGGGCCGTGCCGTCTTGGCCAGCGGCTGGGCCTTGACGATGGCAGCCGTCTGGCGTCCGGGGTCGACCTCTACCTCGAGCTGTACCGAGCGCACCCCGATGTCCTGGAACCTGTTGAACATCAGCGCCTGCAAGGTGTCGAGGAAGTCTCCCAGCAGCCGGGCCGACACGTCGAACCGGCTGTAGTACATGTTGTCGCGGCTGTAGGTGCCGCCGTCCGGGAGCTCCTTGCCGGTGATGCGGAAGATGACCCGCGCCGTGCCCGGGCCGATGCGGTCGAGCCCCCGGTCGAGCGCCTCCAGCGACGTGATGGCCACCAGGGGGATGGTCAGGAGTTCGTCGCGCACCACGCTCGCCTTCAACGTCCGCGAGCGGTTGGACGCGCGATCGGTGAGCGTCACGGCGAGCTGGACAGCATCGGGCATGACCCCGGTCCGCCCGGCCACCGCCGCCCGGCGGTCCTCCCGCAAGACGCCCGTGGTCGTCATGAGGCTCCCCAGCTTGAAGGGCACGTTGACCGCCTTGACGGTCCGGAAGATGTACGCCGGGCCGGCGAAGAAGTCGACCGCGCCGGCCTGCAGGAAGGGGTGCCCGAATCCCACGAACCGGTCGCCGTCGACGTAGGTGACCGTACCGATGGCCGTCAGCTCCACGTCGCCCTGCACGAGGCTCACGCCCAACGCGCTACCGGGTTGCAGGGGAGGAGCCGGCCCGAGGTCGGAAGAGGCGGCGCCCGTGGGTGCCGCCAGGCCCGTCCCTGCAGCGGCGCCGGCCCCGCCCGGTACCATCAGCAGCCGGTACGGAGCGAACAGCCGCTCGATCGCGGCCGTGGCGCGAGGGCCGAACCCGGACAGCATGAGAGGGGTGGAGACGGGCACCATCACGGCCGTGTCGCGGCCTGCGCCGAGCTTGATCCGGCGGGCATCCGAGGCGTCCCGGGCGAAGGCGACCCGGCGGTAGGCGGGCAGCCCTGACGTCGCCGCTCCCGCCGCACCCTCCGAGCGCACTGGAACCTCCGTCGACAGCCGGTCGAGCACCTGGAGCATGTCGCCGATGGGCGTCACGAAGCCGACGCTGTGGTCGGTGAACTCGAACCCGAAGCCGATGGCCCCCAAGAGCCGCCCGTTGACGTAAACCGGGCTGCCGCTCATGCCGGCCGCGATCCCGCCGGTGCGCTCGATCGGGGCCCCGCTCACCTTGACCAGGATCAGGTCGCCCGCCGGCCCTGCCCGCCGTACCACTCCGAGGACGTCCACATCGAAGCGCTCGATGCGGGTGCCCTCCACCACCGTCAGGCCGTATCCCTTGAGCCCGGGCTTGACCTCGTCCAGCGGGTAGATGGCAGCCGCTGCCCCGAAGGCCGGGCCGGCTGCCACGGCGACGCCCACCAGCGCTGCGAGGATCGCCCACCACACCACGATCCCGCCGCGGCGGCTGTCGCTTCGCAGCTCTCCCGCCGCGGGGGACCCGCCCCTGTGCCGCACAGGCTGCCGTCCTTTCAGACGAGGGCGCCTCTGCCCGAGGTCACCCCCTGCGTGGAGCGAGCATTCTCCCCGGAACGCACCGCCCCCTCTGACGCGTCACGGGAAAACTGTTCGAGGAGAAGGTCCGCCAGCTGTCCCGCTCCATGCTCGACCAGCATGCCCGCCAGCATGTCAGTGAACCACCCGCCGTACACGCCGGACGCGAATCCCTCACCGAAGAGGCCCGAACCACTCCCCGGCTTCAGCGTCTCGTCGATCAAGGTGGCCCACAACCGGGCCTCCAGCTGCCGGGCGGCCCAGACCAGCCCCTGCCGATCCATGGGGATTTGATCCGGCCGCATGCCGCCGGGAGGCTCGACGTCCAGCATCTCCTGCGCCAGGACGTCCGCGAAGCGCCCTCCCTCCGCCCCCGGACCGGACGGCCGCGCCGCCGCGGCCCCGCTGCTCGGCCTTCGCGCAATTTGCCCCGCGATCGGCCTGCTCCATGAGCCCACTGCAGAGGCGGCCTGCACGTCACTGCACCTCCAGGCGGGCGTAAAGCGCCCCGGCGGCCTGCATCGCCTCGAGGATGGCGATGAGATCCTTCGGCGCCACCGCCGCCGCGTTGAGCGCGTCGACCAGCTCTCCGATGGTGGCTCCCGAGAGAAGCGCCACGTGGCTCTCCGGCTGCTGCAGGTCCCCCGGCCATGCCGCGGGCGCCGGCTGCGCGCCGACCTGCACCCTTACGGCGCCGTGGGACACCGCCACCGGTGCGATGCGTACCTGGTGGCCCAACACCACGGTACCCGTCCGCTCGTTGATGACGACCCGCGCCGCGATGGCGGGGGTGATGGTCAGCTCCTCGATCCTGGCCAGGAGTGCCGCCGGGTCGTTTTGATAAGCCCGCGGCAATCTCACCGTGACCACGGCGCCGTCCGAGGTGAAGGCGGAGGGCGATCCCAGGGCCTGGTTGATGGCCTGGACGACCCGGGCTGCCGTGACGAAGTCGGGGTCGTAGAGGACCAGCCGGATCGCGCCTTCCTGCGCGACCGTCGCGTCCACGGCGCGTTCGACGATGGCGCCCGACGGGATGCTGCCCACCGTGGGGTGCACCCGTTCCCGGGTCAGCGAGCGGGCGGTCGACCCGCCGAGGATCAGGCTCCCCTGGGCCACCGCGTAGACCTCGCCGTCGGCGCCGGTGAGCGGCGTCTGCAGCAATACGCCACCCGCCAGGCTGCGGGCGTCGCCCATCGAGGAGACCGTCACGTCGAGCCGGTCCCCCGGCCGGGCCAGGGGCGGGAGCAGGGCCGTCACCATCACTGCGGCGACGTTGCGGGGGCGCAGCAGGGCGGGGTCGATGTTGAGGCCGAAGTTGCGCAGCATGTTGGCGAACATCTGCACGTGCACCGCTGACGTCCGGCCGTCGCCGGTCCCGTCGAGCCCTACGACCAGCCCCATGCCGACCAGCTGGTTGGGCCTCAGGCCCTCCACCCGCACCAGGTCCCCCACCCGTACCATGGGCGCCTGCATCGCCTGGGCCTGCCCCGCCGGGGTCCCTTCCGGCGCCGGGGCACCCGCTTCCTGCGCCTCGACCGGCGCGAAGGTAGCGCCGGCCAGGAGCATCCCGAGCGCCGCCCCCCACAGCAGGCCGCATCCCTTCTCCTTACCTGCGAGCCTCATGGCCGGCCCTCCCATGCTCGTCCCTCAGCCTGCGCCGCCCGCGTCGCACCCTCAAAACAGCCATCCGAACATCCGGGTGAGGATGCCGGGCTTTTGCGGAGCTCCCAGCGCCCCATCTCCCTGGACGGAGATGCGGGCATCCGCCACGTAGGTGGAAAGGACCGTGTTGTCGCTCGAGATGTCCTCGGGGCGGACCACCCCGGTCAACACGATCTCCTGCTTCTCCTCGTTGATGACGATCGTCTGGCGTCCCTCGATGGCCAGCGCACCGTTGGGCAGGACCTCGGTCACCCTGGCCGTCATCTGCGCCTTCACGCTGCCCGTCCGGGCCGAGCGGCCGTCGCCCTTGAACTCCGTGGAGCCGGAACCCCCGATGAGGGGCAGCGCCTGCAGCAGCCCCTGCCCGGGGCCCACCTGGAGCTGGCCGTCCCGCGTGGAACCGGTGGAAGCCGAAGCGGCGGCTTCGGCCCGTTCCACGATGATGATGGTGAGCAGATCCCCCACGCCCCGGGCACGGGCGTCGGCGAACAGGCCGATGGCGCCGCCCTTCTTCTCGGCGCGGGCCCACAGCGACTCCGCCTGCGCCCCGGACGAGCCTGCCAGCGCGCCGGCCGCGGCCACGGCGAAGGCCAGGCCGCAAGCAGCCGCCACCCTACCCAACCGCTTCGCCCCGCACTGCATCGGCAGTCTCACTCCCTGCTACGGCCCCTGGCCGATGACGGCCTGCTCCGTGCTCACCAGCAGCGCCTGCACGACCGCTTCGGAGCTGGCGCTCTTGACCGGCACGTACTCTCCGACCCGGGCGGCTCTTTGGGTCACGGCCCGCACCTGCACCGTGATGGCGCCTCGCCGGACGATCAGGGTCACCGGGGTCCCGGCTGCGACGGCAGGGCCGCCCTCCGCGACCGGGCCGGCGTCGGGCGGCGGGTCTGCCACCTGGGGGAAGGTGCCGGCCGCCGGGGCACCCGCTTCCGCGAGGGTCGTGCGGATCCAGTACCGCCGGCTCGACGACGCTCCCGAGATCTCCAGCACGAAGACGGCCGTGCCGGCCCGCAAGAACGGCGGGCCGTCCACGACCCGCACCGAGGGTTGGGCCGAGTCGGACACCATGTCGGCCGCCATCGCGACATCGGCCACCCGCAGGGCAGCTCCCCGCTGCTCGGCTCCCTGCCGGGAGGACAGGTACGCCTCGATGGCCTGCACCACCCGCTCCCTGTCGACGGGTAAACCGGCGCGCTCGACGAGCACTTCCGCCGGGCCCGGGACCCACGTCACCGCCGCCGGGTCGATGATGCGGGCCTGGCGCAACCGGAGCACCACGAACTCCCGGCTGATGGACCGCGAAAGCCCGGGCAGCGGAGCCGGGCCGATGAAGATGCCGGCGATCTGCTGCCACGCCTCCGGGTCGCCGCCTTGCAGCTCGGCGACGTCGGCCAGCCGCACCTCGGGCGCCTCCACCCGGGCCTGCGCCCGCAAGGCCAGCTGCACGCCCTCGCCGGGCACCGGCGTGGCCCAGGCCGGCTGCGCCGCGCCGGCCGCGAGGATGCCTGCCGCGAAAAGCGCCGCCGTCCACCGCCCGAGAGCTCCGCCCATCATCCCTCGCCCCGCTCAGCCTCAGCGCCGCAGGTTGTTGGCGGTGTTGAGCATGTCGTCCGACGCCTGGATCGCCTTGGAGTTGGCGTCGTACGCCCGTTGGGCCAGGATGAGGTTGACCATCTCCTCGACCACCTGCACGTTGGAGATCTCCAGGAAGCCCTGGGCCAGGGACCCGAACCCGTCGAGCCCCGGCTGCCCCACGATGGGCTGGCCGGAGGCGGCCGTGGCGAGGAAGAGGTTGCGCCCGTAGTTGCGGAGCCCCGCCGGGTTGACGAACCGGGCGAGCTCGAGCTGGCCGACAGTTTGCGGCTCGTTGCTGCCCGGGTTGATCACGGAGACGGTGCCGTCGCTGGCCACCGAAACTTCCATGGCCTCCGGCGGGATGACGATCTCGGGTTCCAGCGCGAAGCCGTCGGAGGTGACCAGGCGCCCCTCGCTATCCTTCTTGAAGGCGCCGTCGCGGGTGTAGGCGACGGTACCGTCCGGCATGAGGATCTGGAAGAAGCCGTCCCCTTCGATCACCAGGTCGAGAGGGTTGTCCGTCTCGCGGAACGTGCCCTGCGTGAAGATCTTCACCGTCGCCACGGGCCGCACCCCGTGCCCGACCTGGAGGCCCGTGGGGATCTCCGCTCCGGCCGTCACGGGCGTCCCGGCGAAGCGCAGGGTCTGGTAGAGGAGGTCCTGGAAGTCCACCCGGGATTTCTTGAAGCCCCCGGTATTGACGTTGGCCAGGTTGTTGGCGATGGTGTCGATGGTGAACTGCTGCCCCACCATCCCCGAAGCCGCCGTCCACAACGAACGCATCATGGCCCTTCGTCCTGCCACCCTTCTCCGACGTGCCGGCGTACAGGAGGCGGGGAGCCGGTGCGATACGTGGGCGCCGCTTCGGTCGTTCGGCGGCGCAGGGCTTCTCGGGGGGAGGGGCTGGCACTGCCCCTCTCGGCGAGTCCGGCCCGGCGTCTCGGCTTTCCCGTCCCTGACGCTCGTGCTGCCCGGCGCGCTACGAGACGCGCCCGATCTGCGCGATCAGCGACCCCGTCATCTCGTCCTCGGCGCGGACGGCTTGCTGGGCCGCCTGATAAGCCCGCAGGCCCGCGATCATCTGAACCATGGTCTCCACCACCGACGTCGCAGAGCCCTCGAGCATGCCCTGCCGGATCGTGCCTGCCGCAGCTACCACCGGTCCGGACTCGGCGGTGGGACGGAAGAGGTTGCTCCCTTCCCGCACCAGCCCCTGGCGGTCGGGCACGTCGACCAGCCCGATCCTCCCCAGCAAGGCTCCGGTGGTGGCGTCGAGCACCTCACCCTGCTCGGTGACGGCCAGCGCCGCTCCCTGGGCCGTGCCTGCCTGCACGGGCCCCTCAGGACCCAGCACGAGGTACCCATCAGGGGTCGCCAGCCGGCCCTGGGCGTCGATCACGAAGTTGCCGGCCCGGGTGAGCCGCACTCCCGCCGGGGTCTGGACCGCGAAAAAGCCGTCGCCCTCGATCGCCAGGTCAAGCTCCCGGCCCGTGTAGCGGATCGGTGCCGGTTCCCAGCGCAGGTACGACCGGTCGAGGTAAGCCCCGGTGCCGGCCATCCCTCTCGGCGAGCGCGTCGCGCCCAGCTCCTCGTGGATGAACAGCTCGGGAAACGCGCGGATGGGCGCATCCTCGGTGCGGTATCCGGGCGTCTGGGCGTTGGCCAGGTCGTTGGCGAGCAGGTCCTGGCGCCGGGCGTAGACCAGCATGGCGGACGCTCCGGTGTAGAGCCCTCGGATCACGGGCGCCTCTCCACCTCCTTCCCGCGTGGTCGCACTAATAGGGTCGGCCTGGGTCCAGGACCCCTTGAGACCGCGGGAAAAGAGGGAAGCCAGCGTCAGGGAGCAGGCGGCAATCGCCGTTACACGACGCGGGCAACGGCGACGGGCACCCTTCCCCGCACCTGGTGCATGACGTCCAGGATGCGGCCCGTGCCGCGGGCCACGCACGTGATGGGGTCGTCGGCCACGTGGACCGGGATGCCGAAGGCGCGGGCCATCGCCTTGTCGAAGCCGCGCAACAACGAACCTCCGCCGGTCAGGACGAGGCCGCGTTCGTAGATGTCGGCGGCCAGCTCGGGCGGGCACTGCTCGAGCACGCCCCGCACGGCCTCCATGATCGCCTCTACCGGCTCGAGCAAAGCGGTGCGCAACTCGGCCGGTTGGACCACCACCGTGCGCGGCATGCCGGAGACGCTGTCCTGCCCGCGCACCGGCGTCGGCATCAAGGAAGCGTCGAGCTCGGGGGCCACGCTCCCGGCCTGCAGCTTGAGGTCCTCCGAGGACCGCTCCCCGATCACGAGGTTGTGCTGGCGCTTGAGGTAGCGGGCGATCGCCTCGTCCATGTGGTCGCCGGCGATCCGCACCGAGTCGGACACCACCTCCTGGCCCATCGAGATGATGGCGATGTCGGTGGTGCCGCCGCCTACGTCGACGACCATGTTGCCCCGGGGCTCCTCCACCTCGAGGCCGGCCCCGATGGCGGCGGCCATCGGCTCGGAGACGAGGCGGACCTCCCGGGCACCCGCCTGGCGGCAGGCGTCGACGACGGCCCGGCGCTCCACGTCGGTCACGGCGGAAGGTACGCAGGCGACCACTCGCGGGCGGATCCAGGTAGGCTGGCCCACGGCCTTGCGCAGGAAGTAGCGGAGCATGAGCTCGGTGACCTGGTAGTTGGCGACGACGCCGTTGCGCAGCGGCCGTACCGCCACGACGTGGCCCGGCGTACGGCCCAGCATCTCCCGGGCTGCCTGCCCGATGGCCAGCACCCTTTGCTCGCTCTCGTCGAGCGCCACGACCGAGGGCTCCTGCAAAACGATGCCCTTGCCCCGAACGTAGACGATGACGCTCGCCGTACCCAGGTCGATCCCGACGTCGGCGCTCAGCATGGGTCAGGCTCCATTTCTTACTTCGGGCGTTGCCGCTTCCGGCCCGGACTCCGGTGGGCGCATCCCACTTGCTGGATCTCCTGGCATCCAAGCGCTGATTCGACAGAAGTCGACGGATTCCCTGGCTTCGAAGACCGCCTACCGGGTGAATCGGCACAAGGGGCGGAGAGGTTCAGAACTTACACGGCGTGGTGCCGTCAGGAAACCTTGCGCTCCTTGTGGTACTTGGCCCGCGTGGCCTCTCCCCCGCGGATGTGGCGTTCGGCCTTGTTGCGATCCAGCACCCGCTTGACCTGGCGAGCGAGGTCCTTGTTGAGCCGTGGCAAGCGTTCGGTCATGTCCTTGTGGACCGTGCTCTTGCTCACGCCGAAGACGGTGGCGGCCTGCCGCACGGTCGCCCTCGTCGAGATGATGTAGTGGCTGATGTCGACCACCCGCTTGCGGATGTACTCCCGCATGCAGCGCCCCTCCGGCCTCTTTTTGCCGAATGCATATGGGCCGAGAAGGGCCGATATGTTTCGAAGCTGTGCGATGCGGGCCGCCAGGACGGAGGTAGGGGCGGCGGCCCCGGGCGGCAGTGCGCCCGGGCGACCGCCGCGTCTCGCTTCTTACGGGCCCACGGGCGAAGGAGCTTCGTCCAGGCCGTCAGAGGATGCCGACGCCTGCGCCGTGGTGGGCTGCGTACCCGTGGCCGGTTCGTCCGCCGGAGCCACCCGGTAAGACGCCGCCGGCATCACGGAGAGCGGGTTGACGCTTTCCGTGCCGTGGCGCACGCTGAACGACACCACCGCCCTCACCGACGAGCCGGCCTCCTCCGCGCCGGCCGCGCCCCCGACACCGTACGCCCCGGCGAGGGCGGGCATTGCCTCGGGCAGCCGCGGCCCGTAGCCGATGACGGCCCCCCGTTGCACCCTCTGCCCCGGCTGCACGCGAACCCGGGAGAGCCCGCCGTAGATGGTCACCCATCCCTGGCCGTGGTCGATGGAGACGCTGAACTCCCCGGATCCCGCGTCCACCGACGCCACCGTGCCGTCGGCCGCCGCCCGGATCGCCGAGGAGGAGCCCACCGCCAGTTCGATCCCCGGCAGATAGGTCCAGTCTCCCCGGTCGGGGTTGCGGCGCCATCCGGCGGTCGCTACGACCATGCCGTCGGCGGGCCAGACCAGTTCGCCCGGCAGGGCCAGGCCCTGGGGCTGCGCTCCTTGCGTGGAGGCGCCGGCGGGTCGCGAGGGGGGCGCCAGGGACCCGGCACTGCTTCCCGTCTCGCCGACCGCGCCGGGCTGCGGGCGGGCGGCTTCGAGGGAACCGAGGCTGGCCTGCTCCGTGCCGGTCATGCGGGCCGGCCCCTGGAGCGACGGGGCGAGGGGCCCCCGGACCAGGAGCCCGATCCCGGTCCCCACGACGAACAGCGCCCCCAGGGCAGCGGCCCGCCTCGTGGCACCGGGGCGGCGCAAGGCCCCGGTGAAAGCGGCGGCTCGCCGGGAGAGCCGGCTCCACCAGCCCCGGTCGTGACCGCCCGAGGCGCCCGCCCCCGGGTTGTTGGACTTGGACGTCGCATTCATGGATGGACATCCCCTCCCGGAATGGAAGGATGCCCCTCGACGCCTCGTTTCATTCAATCCTGGCACCAGTAAGTTCCAGAAGGACATGCTGGCGCGACTCCCAAGTAACTGACAGAGCTAGGCACAATTCCCAGGCATGACTTTCCATTCAGGGTTGGGGGGACCGCCTTGTCCATCCTTTTCGTCTCTCGCATCCGGCGCCGGATCATGGCGCCTTCCTCGAGACGGCGCCTCTACCTGGGGGCCATGGCTACGCTCCTGTCGGTGGTGGTGTCGGGCTGCTTCTTCGGCCCGGTAACCATCGAGGGGCAGGTCGTAGACGCGACGACGGGAGCTCCCATCCCCGGCGCCGTCGTGACGGCCGCAGGGCGAACGTACACGTCGGAAGACGGCAGCTTCACGTTGAGAGGGCTACCGGAAGGGCTCATCCGCGTCCAGGCCGAGGCTGCCGGTTACCAGCCCGGCTATCGACAAGTCGATGCGAGGGCCGGCGCGCCGGTTTCCGTGACGATCCAGCTCCAGCCGCTCGGCCCGCCCGACCTTGACCATCCGGCCCCGCCCCCAGGCGGCCAGCAGCCGCCGCCCCCGGATACCGAACCTCCACCGGCTCACCCGCTCGCGAGCCTGTCGCTGCGGGTCGTGGACGGGGTGAGCGGCTACCAGATCCCGCTCAGCCGGTATACTGTCAAGGTCAACGGGCAGACGTACCAGGGATCGACCGGCGGCCTCCGGATCGGCGGTCTTCCCGTGGGCAGCGTGACGCTTGAAGTCCGCTCCCGGTATTTCCAGACGCGCTGGGTGACCGTGAGCCTCTCGCCAGGGGCCAACGATCGCACCGTCACCATGGACCCGATCTTCCCGGCAGGCGACGTGGAACTGCTGGCTCGCCTGGTGGTGGCCGAAGCCGGCGGAGAGCCCTACGACGGGCAGGTCGCGGTCGCCGCCACGGTGCTCCACCGGGTGGAAAGCCCCGATTACCCCGACACCCTGGCCGGGGTCATCTACGACAACAGCTGGGCCCCCCAGTACGAACCCGTCTACAACGGCTACATCTGGCAGGTGTGGCCGGACAGCGAGACCTGGGCCGCCGTCGTCGACGCGCTCAGCGGCCGGGATCCCTCGCTGGGGGCCACCGGTTTTTTCAACCCCGAGACGGTACGGCAGCGAGACCCGTACTATGAATCGTGGGTGTGGACGAGGCCGGTCACCGCGAAGATCGGCCATCACTGGTTCTTCATTTGAAGCCGGCCCGGGGAGAACGGAGCTCGTCCGCAAAGAAGAGCCGGAGGGGAGTTCAAAACTCCCCTCCGGGACGCTCATCGCCGTTCTTCTTCGGTACCCGCCGCCCGCAGGCGGTTGAGCGCCCTGGCCAGCGCCCTCTCCGCCCGGGTTTGGTCGATGTGGGCCGCCCGGCTGCGAAGCCGCTCGAGCGCCCGATCCCGGGCCGCTTTGGCCCGCAACACGTCGATCTCCTCCGCGAGTTCGGCCGTGTCGGCCAGGATGGTCACCCGGTTGCCCGAAACCTCCATGAAGCCGCCGCTCACGGCCATCTTGCGCTTCGGGCCGTGGTAGCGGCCAAACTGCACGATGCCCAGGGACAGCGCCGCGACCATAGGGGCATGGTTGGCGAGCACCCCGAGATACCCGCGGTCGGTGGGGGCGACCACGGCCTCCACCCGCTCGCGCAGCACGACCCGCTGCGGCGTCACGACCTCCAGCTGCATGAGTTCGGCCATGGCCGGCTCAACCGTTCTCCTTCTCCATCTCGCGGGCCTTCTCGACGGCCTCGTCGATGGTGCCGACCATGTAGAAGGCCGGCTCGGGGAGATCGTCGTGCTTGCCCTCCAGGATCTCGCGGAAGCCCCGGATGGTCTCCTTGAGGGGCACGTATACGCCCGGCCGCCCCGTGAACGCCTCCGCCACGAACATCGGCTGCGACAGGAAGCGCTCGATCTTGCGGGCTCGGGCCACGATCACCTTGTCCTCGTCGGAGAGCTCCTCCATGCCCAGGATGGCGATGATGTCCTGCAGCTCCTTGTAGCGCTGCAGCACCTGCTGCACGCCCCTGGCCACCCGGTAGTGCTCCTCCCCGACGATCTCGGGGGCGAGCAGGCGGGACGTCGAAGCCAGCGGGTCGACGGCCGGGTAGATGCCCCGCTCGGCGATGCGGCGCTCGAGGTTGGTGGTCGCGTCGAGGTGTGCGAAGGTGGTAGCCGGCGCCGGATCGGTGTAGTCGTCCGCCGGGACGTAGATGGCCTGGATGGAGGTGATCGACCCCTTCTTCGTGGTGACGATCCGCTCCTGGAGCTGGCCCATCTCCGTCGCGAGGGTCGGCTGGTAGCCCACCGCCGACGGGATGCGCCCCAGCAGGGCCGACACCTCGGAACCGGCCTGCACGAAGCGGAAGATGTTGTCGATGAACAACAGGACGTCCTGGCCCTCGACGTCCCGGAAGTACTCGGCGATGGTCAGGCCGGCCAGGCCCGCCCGCATGCGGTTGCCCGGAGGCTCGTTCATCTGGCCGAAGACCATGGCCGTCTTGTCGAGGACCCCGGCTTCTTTCATCTCATAGTAGAGCTGGTTGCCCTCGCGGGTACGTTCGCCGACGCCGGCGAAGACCGAGAAGCCGCCGTGCTCGTAGGCGATGTTGCGGATCATCTCCATGATGATGACCGTCTTGCCCACGCCGGCGCCGCCGAACAGCCCCACCTTGCCGCCTCGCGGATAGGGGGCCAGCAGGTCGACGACCTTGAGGCCGGTCTCGAGGATCTGCCGCGCCGGCTCGACCTCGTCGACTTTCGGAGCCGGGCGGATGATCGGCAGGCGCAAATGGGTCTGGATCTCCCCCGCTCCGTCGATCGGCTGGCCGAGCACGTTGACCACCCGGCCCAGCACCGCTTTGCCCACCGGCACCGTGATGGGGCCGCCCGTGTCGTAGGCGGGCATGCCCCGGCGCAGCCCGTCGGTGGTGTCCATGGCCACGCACCGCACCACGTTGTTGCCCAGGTGCTGGGCCGCCTCGACGATCAGCACCTCGGGCCTGCCATCGCGCGCCTGGCCGTCGCCGCCGGCGCGCGGGATCTCGATCGCGTTGTACAGGTCGGGCAACTCGCCGGCGGGAAAGACCACGTCGACGACGGCACCCAGTACCTGCGCCACCTGCCCCTCTTTGCGACCATGGGCCATGTCTGATTCGATGCCCCCTCCGGCGTGCTCCAAACTCGCTGCCTCTCACACCTGGGCCGCCAGCGCCTCGGCGCCGCCCACGATCTCGGCGATCTCCCGGGTGATGCCTGCCTGGCGGGCCCGGTTGAAGGAGAGCGTCAGCGACTCGATCATCTCCTCGGCGTTGTCGCTGGCGTTGTGCATCGCCGTCATCCGGGCCCCGTGCTCGCTCGCCTTGGCCTCGATCAACGCCCGGTAGACCTCCACGTCCAGGTAGCGCTCCAGCAAGACCCCGATGACGTCCTCCACCGAGGGCTCGTAGATGTAAGGCGGTTGCCATCGTTCCGGCTGGCGGTGCCGCCCGGCCCGCTCGCCGGTTCGCCCGGCCGCCCGCTGCTCGGCGCCGGGGCGCTCACCATCCAGCGCCAGCAACACCGGCCCCCCGCCGCCCTGGATGTTGACCCGCATGGGCTTCGGCCCTTCCTGCGGGATGGGGAGCAACGGGTACAGGACGGGCCGGTGCACCACGCTCGAAACGAACTGGCTGAACAGGAGCGCCACCCTATCGAACTGCCCCGCCACGAACGGCTCCACCAGGCTGCGGGCTATCTCCCTCGCCTTGGTGAAGCTCACCTCGTCGCCGAGGTACAAGAACTCCCGAAAGGCCGGCCTTCCCGACCGCCGCAACCAGTCTCGCACCTTGCGCCCGACCGCGACGACCTCCACGTGCCCTCCCTGCTGCTCCTCGAGCCGGAGCACGGCGTCGAGGGCTCGGCCGAGGTTGGCGTTGTACCCGCCGGCAAGGCCCCGGTCGGCGGCAATCGCGCATACGAGGGTGTGGCCGCCCGCCTTCTGCCGCAGCAGCGGGTGATTCCTGGCCAGCTCCGGGCGTGCGGCCAGCGTGGTGGAGACGACCCGGGCCAGCACGTCCGCGATGCGGTTGGCGAACGGCCTGGCCGCCACCACCTGCCCCTGGGCACGTCGCAGCTTGGCCGCGGAGACCATCTCCATGGCCTTGGTGACCTGCTGCGTGCTCTGCACGCTCTGGATGCGCCGCTTGATGTCCCTGGTCGATTGCCCTGCCATCTTCGCTCGCCCTAGCTACTTGGTGACCGCTTGCGCGTTCAACCGGCCGCCTTGGGTGGCTCGGCCGCCTGCATGCGGGCCTTGACTTCCTGAATGGCCGCTTTCAACTGCTGGATGAGGTCGTCGTCCAGCGCCTTCTTCTCCCGGATTTGCTGGAGAAGGGAGGCGCGCTGCGTGCGCAGGTACGCCAGGAACTGCCGCTCGAAGGGCTGGACCTGCTCCACGGGCATATCGTCGAGGAACCCGTTGACGCCCGCGAAGATGACGGCGACCTGCTCCTCGACGGGCATGGGCTGGTACTGGCCTTGCTTGAGGATTTCGGTGACCCGCTCGCCCCGAGTCAGCCGGGCCTGCGTGGCCCGGTCGAGGCTGGAGCCGAACTGCGCGAAGGCGGCCAGCTCCCGGTACTGGGAAAGATCCAGGCGCAGGCGGCCCGCCACCTGGCGCATCGCCTTGACCTGGGCGTCGCCCCCGACCCGGCTCACGGAGCGACCGACGTTGATGGCCGGCCGGATACCGGCGTAGAAGAGGTCCGTCTCCAGGTAGATCTGCCCGTCGGTGATGGAGATGACGTTGGTCGGGATGTACGCCGAGATGTCGCCGGCCTGGGTCTCGATGATCGGAAGGGCCGTGAGCGACCCTCCGCCCAGCCGGTCGTCCAGCTTGGCGGAGCGCTCCAGCAGGCGGCTGTGCAGGTAGAAGATATCGCCCGGGAAAGCCTCCCGGCCGGGAGGGCGGCGCAGCAAGAGCGACAGCTCCCGGTAGGCGGCGGCGTGCTTGGAGAGGTCGTCGTAGACCACCAGCACGTCCTGACCCTTGTACATGAAGTACTCGCCCATGGCGCACCCGGCGTACGGGGCGATGTAGAGAAGGGGCGCCGGCTCGCTGGCGGTGGCCGAAACCACGATGGTGTACTCCATCGCGCCCTTCTGGCGCAGCACGTCCACGACCCCTGCCACCGTCGACGCCTTCTGGCCGATGGCCACGTAGATGCAGATGACGTCCTGGCCGCGCTGGTTGATGATGGTGTCCACCGCCAGGGCGGTCTTGCCCGTTTGCCGGTCGCCGATGATGAGCTCGCGCTGCCCCCGCCCGATGGGGATCATGGAGTCGATGGCCTTGAGGCCGGTCTGCAGGGGCTGCTGCACCTTCCGGCGGTCGATGACGCCCGGCGCCTTTGCCTCCACGGGCCGGAACGTGTTCGTCTGGATCGGGCCCTTGCCGTCGAGCGGCTGGCCCAGGGGGTTGACGACCCTGCCGATCAGGGCCTCGCCCACGGGCACCTCGATGATGCGCCCCGTGCGGCGTACCGGGTCGCCCTCCTTGAGGTGGGAGTACGGCCCGAGGAGCACGACGCCGATGTTGTCCTCCTCGAGGTTGAGCGCCATCCCGTAGAGATCGCCGGGGAAGAGTAACAGCTCGCTCGCCATGCACTCCGACAGGCCGTGCACCCGGGCGATCCCGTCGCCGACCATGATGACGGTGCCGACCTCTTCGACGGCCGGCTCGGCCTCGAAGCGCTCGATCTCCCGCTTGAGCACCGAGGTGATCTCTTCTGGCCGAATAGTCACCGCACCTAACCTGCCTTTCCGTCCAGCGAGGCGGGGGAGGGCCGGATGGGCACGCTACGCAGTGTCTGGTGCAGGCGCGCCAGCTGCCGCGAAAGAGTGCCGTCGATGCGCACGTCCCCTGCCCGGACCGCGAGCCCCCCGATCAAGTTGGGATCGACGCGCTTGGAGAGCCTCACTCCCCGCGCGCCCAGGAACCTCGCCAGGTGAGCCTTGAGGGACTCCTCCTCCTGGGGGTCCAGCGGCGTGGCACTCTCGACCTCGACCCGCACCACGCCCCGGATCCGGTCGGCCTCCTGCAAGAACTGATCAAAGATTTGAGGGAGCAGTGTCTCCCGCCCCTTGCGGGCCACCAGGCCGAGGAAATGGTAGACGAGCGGCGACACCTGATCTCCCAGCACCCGGCGGAGCGCTTGCACCTTCGCCTGCGGGGATAGGTGAACGTGGTACCAGGCCCTGCGCACCTCCGCCTGCGCCCGGAACGCCTCCATCACCCGGGCCAGCTCCTGCTCGACCTCGTCGAGCCTCCGGCGCTCGGCCGCCAGCTCGGCCAGCGCCAGAGCATAGCGGCGCACGAGCACCCGGCGCCCCATCAACGCCGCTCACCCACCTGCTCGATGAACTCCCGGGCAAGCCGCCGCTGGTCGTCGTCCGAGATGTTGCGCCGCAACAGGTGCTGCGCCGCATCCACCGCCAGCGCCGCCGCCTCGTCGCGGATGGCCGCGACCGCCTGCTCCCGCTCCATCCGGATCTCGGCCCTCGCCTGCTCGAGCATGCGGCGGGTCTCCTCCTCCGCCAGCTTCAGCCGGCGCTGGCGCTCCTGCTCGGCCGCCTCCAGGGCCCGCTGGAGCTCTTGCTGCGCCCGCCTCCTGGCCTCCTCGAGGGATGCCCGCATCTCGTCCCGCAGCTTCTCCGCCTCCGCGCGAGCCTGCCGGGCACCGTCCAGCGACTCGCTCACCTCGGCCTCCCGCTTCTGCAGCACCTCGCCCAACGGCTTGAACAGGAACCGGGTGAGCAGGTACAGGACGATCAGCACGTTGATGACCTGGGCCAGGAAGGTCACCACGTTGAACTGCAAAGGCGTCTGCGCTGCCCCTTCGGCAGCCGCCAGGAACATCGCACTCGACGCTGCCCACTCCATGAAATGGACCCGCCCCGCTTCCACTCATAGGCCCGCCAGGGGCCGGGAGAGTCGGGGCCGGCACCCCGCACGCGGGGGCCGGCACCCGTTTTTTCCCTGTGCCACGGCCTCGTACGCGCGATCCGCTATCGGGGCCTCAGCCGACCGTGATCTTACCGGACAGGATGTACGCAATCACGAACGAGAAGAGCGTCAAGGCCTCCATGAACGCCAGGGCAATGAGGAGAGCGCCGCGGATCTCGCCGGCAGCCTCGGGCTGCCTCGCGATGCTCTCCACCGCCCGGGTGGTGGCCCAACCCTGACCGAACGCCGACATCATGGCCGGAAGCGCGATGGCCAGGGTCACCGCCAGGAATTCCACCTTTCCTTTCGCCCCCTTCCCGCGCCAACACGTTGTCGCAAGTCACCATGCACCAGCCCGCGCATCGGTACGCCGCCGCGGGGCCTCAGTGATGGCCCATGGCCGTGGCCACGTAAACGGAAGTCAGTGTGGCGAATATGAGCGCCTGGATGAACCCGAACAACACCTCGAGCAGCATGACCGGTGTTGGCGCGAGGACGGGCACCAACACGAACAGCGCGGCGACCACCATGTCGCCGCCGAACAGGTTACCGAAAAGACGGACGGAAAGCGAGAAGACCTTGACCAATTCCTCGATGAGGTTCATGGGCAACAGGAAGGGGAACGGCTCCAAGAAGCGGCGCAGGTACCGCCGCACGCCCACCGCCCGGGCCGCGAAGACCTGGACCAGGATCAGGTCGGTGACCGCAAGCCCGGCGGTCGTGGAGATGTCGGTGGTGGGGGGCACGACGCCGGGTATGAACCACGCGTAGTTGAGGCCCAGCACCAGCAGGAAGAAGGTGCCGATCAGCGGCACCATCCGCCGGTCCGAGTGCCCCAACGACTGCTCCAGCAGTCCCTCGATGAACCGGTAGTATACCTCGGCCAGCGTCTGGATCCCCCTGGGACGCTCCTGGAGGTGACGCCCCGCCCAATAGGCGAGGACCCCGATGATGAGCACGACCACCCAGCTGTTGACCACCGACGTGGTGATGGTGTAAGGGCCGACGTGCCACAACGGCCGGGGCAGGATCTCCGTCACCACGTCCGACATGGCGGACAGTCTGGACTGCATGAATCGCTCCAGCATACCTAGCTCCCCGATTGCTCCCCGCCGGCACGGCGCCGCCGCGTCCGGTACGGCATGGAGATCACGTGCGCCACCAGGTCAGCCAGCAACCCACCGAGCGTGCCGAGGAGAAACGCCAGGCCGCGGCCCGAAGCCCACCACAACACCGTCCCGGCCAGGGCCAGCCGGGCCATGGAGGCGGCAACCACCCACAGGGCGCCCGGTCCGCCCTCTTGCCACCGCAGCATGGCCCACCGCATCAGGTGGCGGTTGGCCAGGGCCACGGTGCCGCCGGCCAGGACGCCCCCCGCCGCGGCGGTGCCCGCGGCCATGGCCGCAACAGCCGTCCCTGCGAGGACAACGGCGACCAGGGTCCCTCCCCGATCCTGCACGGCCCACTCGAGCCCGGCCGTCGACGCCTTGTGGGGAAAAGTCTCGCCGGCTCTCGCCGCCGGCCGCGCCTGCCCGATCAGTCCCCCGGCTCCTCTCGCTCCCGCGCCGCTCTGCATGCGGCTCTTGCGCTACTTTTCACGATCGACCCCATGACTTCGGGGCGACGCTAGAATCTACGCTACGGGTGGCCACCTTCCTTTGAGAATTCGGCGATGAGGATGCCCGGCCCGAGCAAGTCGGAGCGCGGCCCGTCAGCGCCGGTCCATCTTCTCGAGCCGCATGATCTCCCGGACCAGGGAGACGAGCGAAACCACGATGGCCAGGATCACGCCCGCCAGGCTCAGCCAGGGCTCCGTCCCCCACCGGCGGTCGAGATACTGCCCACCGAGGATCCCCGCGACCAGCGCCGCGGCCGTGTTGAACCCCCATGAGAGGATCGCGGCGTACCGCCCCATGTCACCCAGCGCTGAGCGCCCGCGCGAGGGCTTCGGTTTCTTATCGCCCGGCTGCCCCACGGGCGCCTCCGGAGATCCTGGATCCACGAGCCCAGCGCATTATACTGGGACCGCTTACTGTTTGCAATCTCCCCGCCCTCCCTCTCCGGCGCCCGGCGTTGCTCCAAAGGGCTCCACTTCCCCGTCGTCCAGGGCGAGGGCTTTCTTGAGCGCCTGCACGATGCGCTTGGAGGCGCGCCCGTCGCCGTAAGGGTTGGCCACGTGCGCCATGGCCTCGTACGCGGCCCGGTCGGACAGGAGCTCCGACGCTACCCCGACGATCCGGTCAGCCTCGGTGCCCACCAGTCGAGCGCAGCCCGCCTCGACGCCCTCGGGCCGCTCCGTGACCTCCCGCAACACCAGCACCGGCTTGCCGAGAGCCGGCGCCTCCTCCTGGATGCCCCCGGAATCGGTCAGCACCAGGTAGGCCGCTTTCAGGAGCGGCACCCACTGGACGTAGTCGGGCGGATCCAGGAGCACCACCCGTTCTGCGCCGCCGAGCTCCTCCCACGCCACGGACCGGACGGCCGGGTTGGGGTGGACGCTCACCACGGCCGCCACGTCCTCGAACATCCCGACCAGCCGCTTGAGCGCCCGGAACACGGAACGGTGCGGCTCCCCCCAGCTCTCCCGCCGGTGGGCCGTCACCAGGAGCAACCGCCGGCCCGCCTGCAGGTGCTCTATCACCCCGGGCTGAGCGATGGGCAGGTCGCGCCGGGCGATCTCCAGCAGGGCGTCGATGACCGTATTGCCCGTCACCCAGATCCGCCCCGCCTCCACCCCCTCCGCCGCGAGCCGGCGCCCTGCCCGCGGCGTCGGCGCGTAGTGCCAGCTCGCGACGACGCTGGTCAGGCGGCGGTTGATCTCCTCGGGGAACGGATTGTACGGGTCGTCGCTGCGTAACCCCGCCTCCACGTGCCCGACGGGGATGCGGCGATAGAACGCCGCGAGCGAGGCGGCGAACGTGGTCGTGGTGTCGCCCTGCACGAGCACCACCTGGGGACGATGCCGGTCGAAGACCGGGTCGAGGCCGGTCAGCGTGGCGCTGGTGACGTGGCTCAAGCTCTGGCGGGCCACCATGATGTCGAGGTCGGCCACGGGCTCGAGCCCGAAGACCTGCAGGACCTGGTCGAGGATCTCCCGGTGCTGGCCGGTGACGACCGGCCGGACGTCAAACGAGCCGTCCGCCTCAAGAGCCTTGATAACGGGCGCGAGCTTGATGGCCTCGGGCCGGGTGCCGAAGATCGGCATGACCACCACTGCGCCCATCCGCCCATCCTTCCCCTTCTACCCGGTGAGGCCGCGAGCGCTGGTCCCACGCGACCCGCACGATCATCATGGCCGCCACGGCCAGGAGGCCCAGCGGCGGCACCAGCGACATCCGGCTCTGGGGCGTTACCAGCAGGGCCAGCGACCCCAGGGCGGCGCTGACCCCGTACAGCGCGAGCACCACCTGCCGCGGAGCCTGCCAGCGTGCAAGCAACCGGTAGTGCAGGTGTCCGTTGTCGGCCTCGCCCAGGGGCCGGCGCGCCATGCTCCTGCGCACCACCGCCCACGCCGTATCGAACAGCGGCACGCCCAGGCTCAGCACGGGCACCAGCATGGCGAGCACCGCCGGGCCCTTCGCCGAACCCAGGGCGCTGGCAGCGGCGAAGGCGAAGCCCAGGGTAAGTGCCCCGCTGTCTCCCATGAAAATGCGCGCCGGAGAGAAATTGTACCGCAAGAAGGCGACACATCCTGCCGCCAGCACCATCAACAACGCCGCCGGGTCGGCCAGGCCGCGGCTTGCGGCCGCCAAGAGGGTCGGGACCGCAGCGATGGCCACGACACCCGCCGCGAGCCCATCCAGCCCATCCAGCAAGTTGACGGCGTTGGTCACGCCCACCAGCCACAGCAGCGTGATCGGCACCGACCAGGGCCCCAGGTAGACGATCTGCTCCAGACCATGCGGGCCGCCGATGAACGACGGCAGCGAGAGGAACTCGATCCGAAGCCCCAGCGCCACCGACACGCCCGCCGCCAGCAGCTGGCCCGCCAGCTTGGCCCGGGGGGTCAACGTACGGAGATCGTCGATCAACCCCACGGCGAAGATGATGACGACGCCGGCACCCACGCGCAGCAGCATGGAGCTCGGTTCGCCCAGCATCCACAGCACGGCCCCGCCCGCCACCCAGCCGAGGAAGAGAGCGATCCCTCCCAACCGCGGCACCGGCTTGGGGTGCAGGTGCCGCCCCTCCGGCCGGTCCAGCAGCCCCCTGGCCCTGGCCCAGCGCTCCACCGCCGGCGTCAGCACCCACACCAGTAAAAAGGCGGCCGCAGCGGCCGCCGTTGCGCTGAGGTAGTCCATGTCAACCCCCAAGACCCCGCTCCGGGACGCCCCGCCACGCCCTCAGCCGGGCGTCGCCGGGTCACCGCGTGCCATAAAGCCGGTCTCCGGCATCTCCCAGGCCGGGCAGGATGTAGCCGTGGGAATCGAGCCGCTCGTCCACGGCCGCCAGATACACGTCCACGTCCGGGTGATGCTCCTGCAGCGCCCGCAGCCCCTCCGGCGCCGCGATGAGCGCCATCACGCGTATGCTGCGGCCTCCCCGGTTCTTGACGTACCGCACCGCTTCCACCACGGAGCCGCCCGTGGCCAGCATCGGGTCGCAGATCAGCACGTCTCGCTCGGCGATGTCGGTGGGGACCTTGCAGTAATACTCCACCGGCCGCAGCGTCTCGGGGTCCCGGTAGATACCGATGTGCCCCACCTTGGCGGCCGGGATGAGCTGCAGGACGCCGCCCACCATCCCCAGGCCGGCGCGCAATATGGGCACCACCGCCACCTTCTTGCCCACGAGCGCCTTGCCCGTCGTGGTGGTCAGCGGCGTCCGGACCTCCACCGTCTCCACCGGGAAGTCCCGGGTCACCTCGTAGGTGATCAGCATGGATATTTCTTCGAGCAGCTCCCGGAACTCTTTGGGGCCGGTCCTCTCGTCGCGCATCAAGGTCAGCTTGTGCTGTACCAGCGGATGCTCGATGACGTGGATCGCGCTCATGCGACCGCCCCTCTCGTTCCAGCTGCGGGCAGGCGGGCTTTCAACACGAGGGATGCTCGAGGCCCGCAATCTTCTCCACCCGGCGCCCGTGCCGCCCTCCCTCGAACTTTCCCTCGAGGAACGCCCGCACCACCTCGCCCGCCGGCCCCGGCCCGATGACCCTGCCCCCCATGGCCAGCACGTTGGCGTCGTTGTGGGCCCGCGCCATGCGAGCCGAGAACGGGTCGTGGCACAGGGCCGCCCGCACCCCTCGCACCTTGTTGGCGGCAATGCTCATCCCGATGCCCGTACCGCACAGCAACACGCCGAAGGCCGCCTTGCCCGACGCCACCGCCTCGGCCACCTGCCGGGCCACATCGGGGTAATCCGCCGGCTGCCCCTCCTCGGGCCCGGTCTCCTCGACCTGCAGCCCCGCCTGCCGCAACACCTCCACGACCGGCTCGCGCAGCACCCGACCCGCGTGATCCCAGCCCACCATCACCCGGTCCCTGGCATGCCCGTGGCTGCGCTCCCAGCGGTCCGCCGCCCGCTCCGTCAGCGTCTCGATCTGGCGCATCGTGGCCCGGTAGCGATCCAGGTCCTGCCCGAAGGGGTCGTCCACGTCGCCCTGCGTGCCCGCGTACTCCGCCAGGGTGAACACCCGGCCGGCCGCCTCCGGAGCCATCTGCAGGAGTTGCCGCTTGTGGGCCTCCGTCATGGCCAGCACCAGCTCCGCGCTCCTCACCAGGTCGGCCGCCGCACGCCGGGAGCGATGCCGGGAAAGGTCGAAGCCCCACTCCCGGGCCACTTCCTGGGCGGGTCCGGAGGCGGCTTCTCCGTCGCTTGCGCTTACCCCTGCCGACCCCACCTCGGCGGCCAGGTTGCGCCGCACGAGAGCCCTCTGGAAAAGGGCCGCCGCCAGGGGGCTCCGGCAAGTATTGCCGGAGCAGACGAACAGTACCTGCGTCATGGCCGACGCCTCCTACTCGCTCCCCTCGCCGCGCCCGCCGGCGGGACATGCTAGTCCGAGGAGGATGCTGCCGTGGATGCCGCGCCTTACTTGTGCCCGGCCTGCCGGACCAATCGCACCCGCTTCACGTTGATCTATCACTTCGCCCAACAAGTGCACAAGGACCCGCGCACGGGCGCCCTCACGTTCGCCGCAGACGAACTGGCACCTCTCGAGCGGGCGGGCCGGCCGGCCCTGGACGTGCGCTGCGAGATCTGCAACTTCCAGGGGAACGAGGGGGTGTTCGTCAAGGCTGCGCAAAAGGACGGTCCACCCGGCCAGCGGCCGCTCTCCTGAGCCGGTTGTTGATCGCGAGCCCCACGCCCCGGTTGGCCACCGCTTCGGCCAGGATGAGCGCCGGTCGCTGGCAGTCGAGCTCCCGCAAAGCGCCGAAGAGCCGGCGTGCCACCTCTGCCAGGTCGTCGCGGGGGCCTGCGCTGACCACCCATACGCCGGGGCGGGGCAGCACACGAAGCGACCGGAGCAGCTCGAGGGTTTCGTCCGTGAAAAACAGCCCGAGCCGGACCGGCCTCCCGCCCGCCTGCATCTGCTCGATGCGTTCTTGCACCCTCCGCGCCACCCACTCCGAGGGGCCTTCCATCACCACCACGGGCGCGCGCGGCGCGTAGTGGCGGTACTTGAGGCCGGGAGAGCGCACGGGGCCCGGGGGAGGTGCCTCGAGCGAGAGGACGTCGACCCGGGTGAGCGCTTCCCGCAGCGCCTCCACCCCGATCCCGCCCGGCCTGAGCACCACGGGGGGATCTCCCGACAAATCGAGCACCGTCGACTCCACGCCCACCCCCGTCGGGCCTCCGTCCAGCACCCATTCCACTCGCCCGTCGAGGTCGTCCATGACGTGGGAAGCTTCCACGGGACTCGGCCGGCCCGATCGGTTGGCGCTCGGGGCGGCGATGGGGACACCGGCCGCCTTGATGAGGCCCAGCGCCACCGGGTGGCGGGGCATGCGCACCGCCACCGTGTCCAGCCCGGCCGTCACCAGCTTGCTGACGTTGTCGCGCCGGGGCAACACCAGGGTCAGCGGGCCCGGCCAGAACCGGGAGGCCAGCGCGTGCCAGCGGCCTCGCGGATCCGGATGGGCCACGCTCATCGCCCCTTCGACCGACGCGACGTGCACGATGAGGGGATTGTCGGAGGGCCGGCCCTTTGCCTCGAAGATACGGCGCACCGCCCGGTCGGAGAGCGCGTCGGCGCCCAGGCCGTACACGGTCTCCGTGGGGAAGGCGACGAGCCCGCCGCGCCGGATGGTCTCCCCAGCCTCCCTCAACACCGCCGGATCGGGATGCTCCGGGTCCACCCGGACGAGGCGCGTGGCCACCCTCACGGCCAGGTCCTCCCGCCGCCCACCGGCCAGCGGATGCCTGGCGGCGCCTCTCCGGCGCGGCGCGCTACGAGAGCCGGGACGCGACTTACCGGATCCTCGGCGGCCACCGCCTCCCGGTAAGCTCCCCCCGCCCGCAGGCACTCCGCGGCCAGGCGCCGGGCCTGTGCCGGCGTGCCCAGCTCCATGATCAGCACGCCTCCCGGGCGCAGCACCTTCATCGCCTCCCGCGCCAGCTCTCGTGCCGTCCGAAGGCCGTCCTCCCCGCCGTCCAGCGCCTCTCGGGGTTCGTAGTGGCGGATCTCCGGGGCCAGGGCACGCATCTCCCCCGACGGGACGTAGGGCGGGTTGCTCACCACGAGGTCATAGCTCGCCTCCGCCAGCGCCCGCAGCCCATCCGCCCGGATCCATCGTACCCGGCCGCCCGGGACGTGCGCGCGCCCGTTGACGGCGGCGAAAGCGAGCGCCTGCTCGGAGACGTCGGTCCCCACGACGCAGGCCTGAGGCCGGCGCACGGCTATGGCCACGGCCACCGCGCCGCTGCCGGTGCAGGCGTCGGCCACCCGGACGGGAGCGGCCTCCTCCGTGGAGCTCAGCGCGAGCTCGACGAGGTACTCGGTCTCCGGCCTCGGGATCAGCACCCCGGGCCCGACCCGCATCCTCAGACCGTAAAACTCCCGGTAGCCGACGATGTAGGCCACCGGCTCCCGCGCCGCCCGGCGCCGCAGCGCATCCCGGTAAGCGTCGACCTCGTGACGCTCCAGGGGCTCGTCGAGCCGCGCATACAGCTCGAGGCGGGAGATGCCGAGCACGCTCGCCAGGAGCACCTCGGCATCCAGGCGAGGGGTTGCCACCCCGTGCCGGGCCAGGTACCCTTGCGCGAGCCGCAGGAAGTCGGCCGCGACGTGCGGCGCCGCCGAGCTCACCGAGGCCAAGGCCGGCGTCCTTTCACACTTCGAGCGCCTCGAGCTGGCGCGCCTGGTCGGCCAGGATGAGGGCGTCGATGAAGGGATCGAGTTCGCCCTCCTCCAGCACGGCCGGGAGCCGGTAGAGCGTCAGCCCGATGCGGTGGTCGGTCACGCGGTTCTGCGGGAAGTTGTAGGTGCGGATGCGCTCGCTGCGCTCCCCGGTCCCTACCTGGCTGCGCCGTTCCTGGGCGAGCCGGCTCTCTTGCTCCTCGAGCCTCATGCTGTAGAGCCGGGCGCGCAGCACCTTGAGGGCGCGTTCGCGGTTCTTGAGCTGGGAGCGCTCGTCCTGGCAGGTGACCACGATCCCGGTCGGCTTGTGGGTCACCCGGACCGCGGAGTCGGTGGTGTTGACGCTCTGGCCGCCGTGGCCGCTCGACCGGAAGACGTCGATCTCGATCTCCTCGGGCCGGATCTCCACCTCGACTTCCTCGGCCTCGGGAAGCACCGCCACCGTGGCTGTCGACGTATGGATGCGGCCGGACGCCTCGGTGACGGGCACCCGCTGCACCCGGTGCACGCCCCGCTCGTACTTGAGGCGACTGAACGCCCCGTCCCCGCTCACGGAGAAGATGATCTCCTTGAAGCCCCCGAGCTCCGTGGCGTTGGCTGCGATCAGCTCGACCTTCCAGCCGCGGCGCTCGGCGTACCGGGAGTACATCCGGAACAGGTCGGCCGCGAACAGGGCCGCCTCTTCCCCGCCGGTCCCGGCCCGGATTTCCACGATCACGTCCCGCTCGTCGTTGGGGTCTTTCGGCAAGAGCCTCCGCCGCAGCTCCTGCTCGAGCGCCTGGCGCCGGGCCGTGAGAGGCTCGATCTCGGCGGAGGCGAGCTCGCGCAGCTCCGCGTCGGACGAAGGGTCGGAGAGGATCCGGCGGGCCTCCTCCAGTTCAGCGCCGGCCTTGCGATACTCGTGCAGGGCCTGCACGAGTTCGCCCAGCTGTGCGTGCGCCTTGGCCAGCTTGCGAAGCCGCGCCGGATCCGCGATGACCTGGGGATCGCTCAGCTCCCTGGAGAGCTCCTCGTAGCGCTGCTCGACGCCGGCAAGCTGCGCCTCCAGCTGTTCCTCGCGCGACATGGGGCCTCAGGCCACCACCATCTCCGGCCGGCGCTCCAGCGTGCCGTCCTGCTCGAGCACCGCCTCCAAGGCCGCGATGGCCACCTCGAGCTGGGAGTCATCGGGCTCGCGAGTGGTGAGGGTTTGAAGCCACATCCCCGGCCGGGCCACGAGCCGGACCCACGCAGACGCCGACGGGCTGCCGGCCGCCCGGATGATTTCGTACGAGACTCCCGCTACCACGGGCAGGATGGCCAGGTGCCAGAGCACCCGTTCGACGAGGGGCGGGCGGCCGACGAATGCGGTGACTACCGAGAAGGCGAAGACGCTGACGAGGACCACCAGAAAAAGGAAGTTGGTGCCGCAGCGGGGGTGGAAGCGGCTCGCGCGCCGGGCGCACGCCACGTCCAGACGGCCGCCAGACTCGAAGCAGTTGATCGCCTTGTGCTCTGCCCCGTGGTACTGGAAGACCCTGGTCATGTCGGGCATCCACCCGATGGCCCAAACGTAGCCCACGAACAACAGCGCCTTGAAGGCGCCCTCGATCACGTTGAGCGCGACGGTGCTGCCCACCCACGCCTGCACGAGGCGGACGAACGCCGCCGGCAGCAGCACGAAGAGGCCCACGGCCAGCGCGGCCGCCATCGCCAGCGTCGCCGCTTCCATCAAGCGCATGCCGCCCTGGCGAGACGCGCCGCCCGGCGCCCCGGCGGCGTGGTCCGCTTCGGCCAGCAAACGCTGCGCCGAGTCGTTGAGGGCCCGGTACCCGATCACGAGCGCCTCCAGCATCGCCACGACGCCCCGCACCAGGGGCCACCCCAGCACCCGGGCGCGCCGCACCCAGGGTGTCCCCGGATGCCGCGTCACCTGGATGTCCTGGCGGGACGACCGGGTCGCCACCGCATACACCGTGCGGCCCCGCATCATGACCCCTTCGAGCACCGCCTGGCCACCGTAATAGAAGCTCGGTCCCGGCGTGGCACTCATGCTTCGTGCGCTCCGTTCCTTTCGAGCCGTGACGTGTCGTCCGGCGGACCGGCATGCTCTTCAGCCGCGTCGCGCTCGCCGAAGTAAGCCCGAGCCCAGCCTGCTCGGCGCACCGGCACCCGGCCGGCCCGCTTCGGGCCACCGCGGCCCGGCAGGGCCAGCCCCAGTGCGCGCAGGCGCCCGAGGGCCGCCGGCCCGAGCGCCGCCTTCACCCGGATGACGTCCGCCCCGTACTCCTGCTCGATGACACGGCCCCACCGGTAGAGTTCGGAGAGCGCCGAGGCCCGCGCATAGGGGATGGCGAGCTCCACCACCCGCTCCCGCTCGGGAAGCGCCTCCACCAGCACCTGGCGGAGGCGGTCCAGGTTGGTGCGGTACAGGGCCGAGATGGGCACGGCGTCGGGGTGGAGCGCCAGGAGCCGCCGAAGCTCCGGCGGGTTGGCCTGATCGATCTTGTTGAAAGCAAGCACCAGGGGGCGCCCGGCCGCCCCGATGTCCTCCAGCGTCTCGAACACCGCTTCCATCTGGCGCTCGACGTCCGGGGCAGAGGCGTCGACCAGGTGCAGGAGCAGGTCGGCGTCCACCACTTCCTCCAGGGTCGCCCGGAAGGCCGCGACCAGGTGCGCGGGGAGCTTCTTGATGAACCCCACGGTGTCGGTCATGAGGCACTGCGCCCCATCGGCCAGCAGGACCCGGCGGACGGTGGGATCGAGCGTCTCGAACGGCCGGTTGCGCGCGCTCACCTGAGAGCCGGAGAGCGCGTTGAGCAGCGTGGACTTGCCGGAGTTGGTGTACCCGACCAGCGCGATGACCGGCAGGTGAAGATCCTCCCGCCGCCGGCGCTGCAGAGCACGGTGGCGCCCGAGCGCCGCGATCTGGCGCCGCAGCATCGCGATGCGGTGCTTGAGCCGGCGCCGATCGACCTCGAGCTTGGTCTCGCCGGGGCCTCTCGTGCCGATGCCGCCGCCCAGCCGGGAGAGGGTCTGGCCCCACCCCGTCAGCCTCGGCAGCAGGTACGTGAGCTGCGCCAGCTCCACCTGGAGCTTGCCCTCGCTCGAACGGGCCCGCTGGGCGAAGATGTCGAGGATGACCTGCGTGCGGTCGAGGACCGGGATGTCCAGCGCCCGCTCCAGGTTGCGCCGCTGCAAGGGGGTGAGTTCGTCGTCGGCCACGATGAGCTGGGCGCGGGTGAAAAGCGCCGCGGCGCGCAGTTCCTCGACCTTGCCCCGGCCCAGGTAAAGGGTGTTGTCGGGGGACCGCTCCTTTTGCACGAGCCGGCCCACGACTTCGGCGCCGGCCGCGCGGACCAGTTCGCTCAACTCCTCGAGGGAGCGCTCGAGGTCGGCCTCCTCCGAGCAGGCGATGAGAAAGGCCCTGGGGGCCCCGGACTGGACCGTCGCCTTCGCCTCGATACGCACCATCCCCTGTTGGGCTTGCCTTCGCGGCCCATTATAACACCGGGCCCCGGCAGGGCGAGGAACCGTCTTTCGGCCCTCGGGCATCTCGTGATAGGATGGGGGTGAGGCGGTGGCGAACGCGTGATCGCATCCTCGGGCGCGGGGCATCCCGCGGCGGGCCGGGTCATCGCGCACGTGGACATGGACGCCTTCTTTGCCGCCGTCGAGGTGCGGGAGCGACCGGAGCTGGCAGGCAAGCCGGTCATCGTCGGCGGGCGAAGGGACAGCCGCAGGGGGGTCGTCGCGACCTGCTCGTACGAGGCGCGCCGCTATGGGGTGCGCTCGGCCATGCCCATTCGCCGGGCGGTGGAGCTCTGCCCGCAGGGGATCTTCCTCGAGCCCCGCCACCATCTCTACCGGCAGGTCAGCGACCGGATCTTGGAGGTCCTCCACACATTCAGCCCGCTGGTGGAGCCGGTCTCCATCGACGAGGCGTACCTCGACGTGACCGCCGACCGGGCGCGCTTCGAAAGCCTGGAGGCGCTGGGCCGGGCCATCAAGACGGCCATCCACGCGGCCGAGCGGTTGACCGCTTCGGTGGGGATCGCCCCCAACAAGTTTCTGGCCAAGCTCGCCACGACCCTGTCCAAGCCCAACGGGTTGATGGTGGTGGAGCCGTCCGGGGTGGATCGGCTCCTGCTGCCCCTGGCGGTCGACCACCTGCCGGGGGTCGGCCCCAGGACGGCGGCGCGGCTGCGGGAGATGGGCATC
Source organism: Limnochorda sp. L945t (assembly GCF_035593305.1). GTDB lineage: Bacteria > Bacillota > Limnochordia > Limnochordales > Geochordaceae > Carboxydichorda > Carboxydichorda subterranea. The sequence goes on from NZ_CP141615.1 coordinate 2,768,191, forward strand.
CACCGGGTCGCCGACGTGCGCGCCCGGCCCCGGTCGTACCTGGCCGAGCGGCTGGGGCGGTTCGGGGAGACGCTCTACGAGCTCGCCATGGGGATCGACCCGCGCCCCGTGCAGCCGCCGCAGCCGGCTCGTTCGCTGAGCGCGGAACAGACCTACGAGGAGGACATCACGGCTCCCGAGCAAGTGCGCGCCCGGCTCGCCGAGCTCGCCGCAGAGGTCGGGCGAAGGCTCCGGGCCGAAGGTTTTTGGGCCCGCACCGTGGTGCTCAAGGCCCGCTACCCTGACTTCGTGACCCTCACGCGGCGGGTCACGTTGCGGGAGCCCACGGCGGACGACGCCCTGCTGTTCGAGACGGCGTACGCCCTGTGGCGCCAACTGCCACCTCGTCCCGGCGGCTTTCGGCTGCTCGGGGTGGGAGCCGAGTCGCTCACGCGCTTTTCCCAGCCCCTGCTGTGGGAAGCGCCCGAGCGATCGGCCCGGCAGGCCCAGGTCGACCGGCTGGTGGATGCCATCAACACGCGCTACGACCGGGTCGTGGTCGGGAGGGGGCGAATCTTCAAGGCGGTGGCCCGGCGCTCTCCGGGGAAAACGCGGGATGACGCTGGCGGCTGAGCTCGGCCCGCAGCTGAGGGTTGAGGATGCGCAGGTAGGTCCCCTTCATCCCCAGGGAGCGGGCTTCGATGACGTTGGCGGACGCCAGCTTGCGCAGTGCGTTGACCGCCACCGATCGGGTGATCCCGGCCTGGTCGGCGATGCGGCTCGCCACCACCATGCCTTCGTCGCCCGGGAGCTCGGCCAGGAGGCGGCGCACTGCCTCGAGCTCCGAGTAGGAGAGGCTTCGGACCGCGGTCCGGGCGACCTGCCGTTCCTTGAGCTGGACCTCTTCCTCGCCCGCCAGGACGGCCGCGATGGCGAGCCCGCACGCGAGGGCAGCCGCCTCGATCACGGCCAGATCTTCGTCGGTGAGAGGCGAGTCGAGGCGGGCCACGACCAGCGTACCGACACGCCGTCCCGCTCCCACGACGGGAGCGACGGCGCAGTGGTCGAGCCCCGTGAGGCGGCGGGCCTCGGTCTCCCACGACAGGGTGCCCACCTTGAGGATGCCGGCCGCCAGGTGATCCGGGAGCTGGCCGTCCTCGACCCACTGAAACTCGGAGGCGATGGGCCCGAAGCCCAGCGGAGGGGCCGGCGCCACGCCCAGGATGCGACCCCGGCGGTTGGCGATGACGACGGAGGCTCCTCCGAGGGCCTCCGAGAGGGCGAGGGCCACGGAGGGCATCGGGGTGCCCACCCCATCAGGAGCGAAGACGGCGGCAACTTTTTGGATGCGCGCGAGGAGCACGGGGATTCGCCCCGCCTGGAGCGACCGCGGCGAACGGCGCTCCGAAAGTTTCGGTGTTTACGCGTAAATTGTAGAACTTTCCGACTATGCCGGGCAAGCTGGTAGGCACTGCCAGATACCCGGGCAACGACCTCCGAAGAACGCGCGGATGGGCGGGACGATGCCCGCCTCCGCACGCTCCCATGCGTTGACACTGCGCGGCGGACTGTGCTACGATACGCTTTGCCGCAAGGCTTTTCCGGTGCCGAAGTGGTGGAATTGGCAGACGCGCTGCGTTCAGGGCGCAGTGGGCGTAAGCCCGTGGGGGTTCGAGTCCCCCCTTCGGCACCATTTTTCGCGCCTTCAGTCAGCACAGGGGTTTCCGGCAACGGGGCGGGCGGGCCACCAACCGGACACCAACCCTTCGCGTCGGGTCCACGGGTAATGTGTCGAGCAGGGGGACGAAGCCGGCAGATTGGCTCGTCCTCGACGCGTCGCTTCGCATATCTGCCTGCGCCTTGTACCGCGCGTTTGCCCTCCCTGCCGGGATCACGGACCAGCAACTGGTGGACGTGGTAACGCGCTACACCCAGTAGAGGAGCGGCCCCTGGGCAGGTTGATCTCCATTACCCCCGGGCCAACGTTCACTGAGGCTTCGCGCAAGGTCTACCAGGGTGCCCTCCGGGAGTGGGAGCCGGTCATCGAACGGCTCGTGGATCTCTTCATGCGGATGGACACGCGGGCTGCCGAGGTTGCCGCCACTGTGCACTACGCCGCATCGGAACTCAAAGCCAAGCTGGATCGCCCGCCCACCGAAGTAGAGGTCCTGAAGGAAGTGATGGCATGGAAGGCGCGGCGTAAACCGCCCTTCCGAGAGTCGGAGGTCGCAAGCGCGATCCGCAATCTGGCAGCTCTCCGACTTATCGACGTGCGGCCATCGCCTGCCCTTCCCCTGGACCCGCTCGAGGCGTTGGAGGTCGGAGACGGTCCCGAAGTTTGCGGAAATTGATGGCCCGCCCGGGCCGTCGCCGCTTTCCAGGAACCGTCCGCCCAAGTGCGAACTCTTTCCGCAGCCCGGCAACTACCCACCACAGGGGAGGCATGGATGCGATGCAACGCGTGGCGTGGCGGTTCGGCGCACTGCTCGCCGGCGGCCTGGTTGCCGTCGTGCTCCTGTTCTCGCCGGCTGCGGCCCTGGCCCAGGAGTCCCGCTGGGACTGGCACCTGAGCGCCGGCTTGGGCCCTGGCGACCCCGGGGTTGCGGTCGCGGGGGAGGTGTGGGCAGGGGTGCCGTCCGTCGACGAGCTCTTCCTGCGGGCCGGCCTGACCGCCCCCGGAGGCGGGGCGATGGTGGTCGACGTGGGGGCCGCCTATTTGTTGAGCCCGTTGCTTCCCGGTCTCGCCTCGCGTTATCCCGAGCTCGACCCCTATCTCCACGCGGCCGTCACCCTGCGCTCGGGGAGCGGGGCGGCCGGCAGCCAGGTCAACTTCATGGGCGGCGGAGGCGTCACCTACCGCTTCTCGGAGCGGGCGTGGGCGTGGGGGGAGCTCCGGGTGGGCACCCCGGTCATCCTGCTCGGCGCCGGGATCACTCTGTAGGCGGGTAGGAGGGGCGCCCCCGCCCCACTCCCTCCCCCCCTCGTCGTGCACCGGGGGGCGGGGGTCTCGCACTCCAGCGCGGGCAGACCCGGACGGCCAAAGCTGCCCGCGCCTTCGTTCACTTGCCTCCGGAGCTTTCGACCACCCGCTGCGCGGGCCCCGGCGTCGCCGCGGCCTCTTGTTGTCCGGTCGCCGTCGCCGGCGAGTGCTTGCCTCGCATCAGCGACAGCACCGCGGCCAGCACGCTGATGGCCACGGAAACCCAGAACGTGAAGTGCAGCGCCTCGATGAACTGCCCGATGGCGATCCCCTGCGAGCCCACCTGCGTGCCGGCGAACAGCCCGGCGAGCGCTTCCGGGGTCATGGTGCTGATGATGGCGGAAAGCCCCAGCGCCATGCTGATGACCGAGCCGGCGTTCATCATCATGGTGCGGGTGGCGCCCGCGATCCCCCTGCGCCCCGGAGCGACGGCGGACATGATGGCGTTGGTGTTGGGGGAGTTGAAGAAGCCGGAGCCTGCCCCGACCACGGCCATCCACAGTCCCAGCGTCCACAGGCCCGTTCCCGGCTGGATACGGGTGAGCCCCCACAGGCCGACGGCCGAAGCCAGCAATCCGATGGAGCTCAGTTCCCTGGAGCCGTACCGGTCGGAAAGCGCCCCGCTCACGGGCGCCACCGCCATCATGGCTGCGGCCATGGGCGAGAGCATGACGCCCGCCTTCACCGGGTCGTAGCCGCGTATGCCCTGGAAGTAGAAAACCAGCAGCAGCGTCACGGCGCCCCGGGCCACGCCATTGAGCAGGTTGCTCACGTACGCCGCCGCCAGCAGCCGGTTGCGAAAGAGGCTCAAATCGAGCATGGGCTGGTCGAAGCGCCGCTCCCACCAGACGAAGGCCGCGAGCGCCGCGATCGAAACTGCGTCGAGCCCCAGCATGGCCGGCTGCAGCCACCCTACGAGCGGCCCGAAGCTGAGCACCACCAGGATGCCCAGGAGTCCCAGGACGAACGTCATGGCTCCCGGCCAGTCGAAGCGCTGGCCGCCCGGCAGGCGCACGACCTCCCGCAACTGCGCCGCCGCCCACCAGGTGCCCACCACCCCGAGCGGCACGTTGAACCAGAACACCCAGCGCCAGCCGAGCTCAGTCAGGTAGCCGCCCAGGATGGGGCCGAGCAGCGAGGCCACGGAGATGACCATCGCGTTGACCCCGAGCGCTTTGCCAAGCTCCCCCCGGGGAAAGGCGTCCGTCACGATGGCCGTGCTGTTGGCCAGCATCAGCGATCCCCCGACCGCCTGCACCAGCCGGAAGACGATGAGCTGCGCCCCGCTTTGCGCCAGGCCGGAGACGAGCGACCCTGCGGTAAACACCGCGAACCCTGCCACGTACAGCTTCTTGCGCCCGGCCATGTCGGCGACCCGGCCGATGGAGGGCACCAGCACGGTGATCGCCAGCATGTAGCCCATGAGCACCCAGACGACCTCTTCGAAGCTCGCCTGCAGCCCCTTCATCACCTCGGGGAGCGCGATGATGAGGGTGGTGCTGTTGAGCACCGACAACAGCGCTCCGAGGCTGGTGCACGACAGGGCGACCCACTTGTAAGAGCCGGAGCCCGCTGCGGCGGGCCGGCTCGCGGCTTCGCTTCGACCCATGGATACGGACCATCGCTTCCTTCCCTGGAAGGTTGCGAGGCCGGGCTACGCCCCTCCCCGCGCCTTCAGCGGGTGATGGCCCGGCTGAAGGCAGGAACGGCCACGGCCAGCGTGACGGCCCCGAAGGCCGCCAGGATGGCCACCTCCCCGCCAACGGCGCCCCACCCGGCGCCAAGGAGCATGATCTTGCGCAGCGAGTCGATCACGTAGCTCAGGGGGATGAAGCGGGAGATCACCTGCAGCACCGGCGGCATCTGGTCCACGGGGAAGAAGGCCCCGGACAAGAACATCATGGGAAACGTCAGGGTCATCATCACCGTGAGGGCCGTCTCCTGCTCGGTCGAGATCGCCGACACGAGGATGCCGACTCCCACGAACGAGAAGACGCCGAGCAGCAGCATGAGCGCCACCATCCACAGGCTCCCCTTGACCTGCACGCCGAACAACACGATGCCGAGGAGCAGCACCAGGGCTCCCTGGGCCAGTCCCCGCACGGACTGGGAGATCGCTTTGCCCAGGATGAGAGAGAGCCTTGGCACGGGTGCGATCAACAGGCCGTCCAGGGTCCCGATTTCCCGTTCCCGGGAGACCGCCCCAGCCAGGCCTGTCATGACGGCCATCACCACCACCATGGCCATGATGCCGGGCGCCATGAAGCTGAAGTAGTTGATGTCCGTCGCCTGCTCGAGGCCCTTCAGCTGGAGCAGGCGGGCAGGGCCGCCGCTCAGGCGCTCCGAGGCGGCCGTGACGACGCCCTGGATGATGCCGGCTACCACCGCGCTCATCTGCGGGTTGGCCGGATCCGGCATCAGGGTGAGGGTCGAGGGCGTCCGGGTCATGAGGTGCTCCGTGAGATCCGGCGGGATCACCAGCGCTCCTCGAGCCCGGCCACTCTGGATGGCGCGAGCTGCCGCTTCCGGCGTGCTCTCGGTGAGGATGCGCAGCGCCCGTGCCTCTCCCGGCTGCGCGGGCCTGCCTCGCGGCCCGAGGCCGGCCAGCGCCTGCACCAGCTGCGCCCCGGCTATGCCTCGATCCTGGTCGACCACGACGAACGGGACGTTCTGAAGCATCGTTTGCGAGGGGAAGATGTACCCGGTCATCACCATCATGAAGATGGGCATGACGATGAAGGAAACGAGCCGCATCCGATCCCGGACGAACTCCGTCAGGTCCTTGCGTGCTATCTCGAAGGCCCCCCGCAGGAGGCGGACCCACCGGCCCGAGGCCCTCTCGATGCGGCGGACCCGCTCGTCGGCCGTTACGACTCCCATGCCAAGCCCCCCTGACTTCACGCTGCCATCCCGATGAGCGCAGCCGCAGGCAGCGCAGCCTTTGGTCAGCGCCCCGTCCTCGACGCTGCAGCCCTGCGCCCCCAAGCCCTACCCGCAGTGACCGGTGCGCCGGCTGACACCTCGTCGCGGATCTGATGCCCGGTCAGGTGCAGGAAGACGTCCTCCAGGGTTGGCTCAACGGTGTGCAGCTGCACGATGTGGGCCCCCACCGCGGCGACCGCCTGCACCACGGGAGCGATGGCGTCCGACGAGGGAGCGAGCACCTTCACGTGCACCGTGCCCGACGCGGTGAGCGCCACGTCGACGGTCAGCCCCGGTAGGGCTTCTTTCAGCCGCGTCTCCACTTCACCCGACGGGGCATCCAGGGTCATCTCGATGACGGTCTGGTGCGTCTCGGCCAGGCGGCGCTTCAAGGCTTCCGGGGTGTCGAGCGCCACGATGCGGCCGTGGTCGATGATCGCGACCCGGTCCGAGAGCATCTCCGCCTCGGCCATCTGGTGGGTCGTCAGCACGATGGTCATGCCCTCGTCCCGCAGCTCCTGGATGAACGACCGGATCGCCCGCGTGGTCTGCGGATCGAGACCCAACGTCGGCTCGTCGAGAAACAACACCTGGGGCTGGTGCAGCAGCGCCCGGGCGATGTTGACGCGTTGCTTCATACCGGTCGAAAACGTGCCAACGAGTTTATCCTCCCACTCGATCATCCCGAGCCGCGTGAGCCATCGAGTCGTCGCGGCCCGGATCGCCTCGTCGGCCATCCCGTTGAGCCGGCCGAAGAGCCGCAGGTTTTCGGCGGCGCTCAGCCGGTCATAAAGGATGATCCTTTCCGCGACCAGCCCGATGCGGGATCGCACGCGCCCTGCGTCGTGCACGACGTCCCACCCGCCGACGCGGGCGGTGCCCGCGGTAGGCCGCAGCAGCGTGGTGAGCATGCGAATGGTGGTCGACTTGCCGGCCCCGTTGGGCCCCAGGAAGCCGAACACCTCGCCCCGCCGCACCTCGAAGCTCACGTGGTCGACGGCAACGAAGGAGCCAAACTGCTTGGTGAGGCCTTCGACGACGATGTCCGCGGGGCCGCCGGCGACGTGCCCGTCGGACCGGCGGTCAGGCTCGGCGTTGATCTGCGGCAAGGGCGCCACGCGCTCGCGCTGGGTCATCGTGCTCATCGCCTTCTTCCGACGCGCTTTGGCTGGACTCGGCCCGGGACCAGGCGCTGGCAAAACGCTCCATGACTTTCACCAGGATCTCGGCCTGCTCGGCCTCGAGCCCCATCAACGCTTCCATGAGGGCCTGGCGCGTGCGCCTCTCGAAGCGCTCGAGCGCCCGGCGGCCCTCCCCCGTGATCTCCACCCGCACCGCCCGGCGGTCCTCCGGGTCGGGCCGGCGCCGTGCGTACCCCTTCTCCTCGAGCCCATCGAGCAGCCCCGTGAGCGTCGAGCGCGTGACGCCGAGGACGTCGGCGAGCTGGAAGGGTTGCGCCGCCCCGTGCCGCTGCAGATGGCGCAGTAGATACCACTGCGGCCAGCTCAGGTTTTCGCGGCGCTCTCCTCTGCGCCACTGCTGGCGCAGCTGCACCATGAGATCGTGGACCCTGGCCAGCCACGCTCGAGCTTGCTCTTCCTGCACGAGCCACGCGTCCCATCTATTCGTGTCACGTATAATTTGGTCGCCGCACTAGTTTTGGATTCTAGCCCGCCGCCAGGAGGCCGTCAAGCGTCTCAGCGGCCTCAGCCGCCGGGCAGGGCTTTGCCTCCCGCCCCCCGAAGAGGGCCTCGATGCGTGTGGTACTGCTTCGCACGGTGGTGGTCGCTCTGCTCGCGGCTCTTGCCTGGACGGCACGCCCCGCGATGCCCGGAGGGGGGAGCGTCCGGGCAAGCAGTGCGGCCCCTCAGCGGGGCGAGGCGTCGGGCACCGTATCCGCCTTCCCCCCTCCACTTCCTTACGTCCAGGGGGGCAGCCGGTGGCTCTACCGTTCCAACTTCGGGGAGGTCCGGGTCCGGCTGGAGGGCGGTGACGTGCAGGCGGGACGGCGCTGCTACCGGTGGGAGATACGCCTGCTCGGGGTCGGCATGCGCGAAGAGCTGGGACTGACGGCCGCCGGGTTGTTCACCGCGTCGAGGGAATTCCTCCTGCCGCTCGGGGCGGTCAGCACGATGGTGTTCACGCCGCCCGAGCTCACCATCCCGCTGCCGCTCGAGGTGGGGCGGCACTGGGAGTCCACCACCAGCGCCAGCTCCGGGCCGCATGCCGGGCCGGCCCAGGTGGCCGGCACCGTGGAGGCCTACGCCTCCGTGGCGGTCGCGGCGGGGCGCTTCGAGGCCTACCGCATTCGCCTCGAGCGGCGCGACGCGTGGGGAGGCAGCATGGACGCGACCATCTGGCTCGACCCCGAGGCAGGGGTGGTCAAGGCCGTGGGGCAGCTGCGCTGGCCGGGCCTGGTCGGCAGCGTCCAGCGGGCCCTCGGCCTGCATCGCCTGGAGCTCGAGCTGGTGCGAGCAGAGGTGCGCGGCCCTGTCAACGCCAGGCCGGGAGAGCTCCCGTGAGGCCGAGGCCGACGTAGGCCGACGTTACGCCGGGATGGTTGGCGGCGTTGAAGACGGGGCCCGCCTCCGCGGTCAGGCGCCACTCCCCCGGCAAGCCCAGGGTGGCCCGTAGCCGGAGGGAGTGTTCCACGACGCCCGAGAGAAACTCGTGCTCGCGGCCGTACGCCAGCCCCTGCCCTCCGTAAGCCGGCTCCCAGACGTCTCCGATGCGGCCCTCGCCCCGCCTCCGCCACTCCACGCCGGCGCTTTCGACCGGCGCCCCCGGACGGCCCACCCACTCCACCGCCAGCGAGTCGGCGTCCGGCCCGTCCGGGTAGCCCAGGAGGTGGCCCTGGTCGACGAAGCTGAGCGACGGCGCCTGGAACGTGATCACGAAGTTGTGGACCCGGGTGTAGCGCACCCGCCAGCGCTCCTGAAGCGTCAGCGCCAGGCGCCCGCCCAGCTGGTAAACCTGGGGGATCCAGGGCAGCTGGGGCATGTCGTCGACCAGCACCTCCGCCTCGAGCCGGGCGTCGCCGCCGAAGAGCCGATCGACCCGCAGCCCGGCGCCCATGTAGAAGTTGGCGTCGTCGTTGCCGGTCTCACCCAGGTGGAGGTGCTGCGAAAGATAGGCAGGCCACAGGGGCAGCCAGTTGACGGGTACGGCGGCGAAACGGCCGCTGGTCACGGCGAGCTCGTAGGCGGAGAGGCCCACGCTTCCCCACCTCGTCGCCAGGGGCCCTATCCACAGCTGCTGGCCAAGCAGCCACCGCTGCCCCGACCCCAGCCGGCCGCCCACCTTGCGGTAGGCGCCCCAGGCCCACCGCACCTCGCCACCCACCTGGAGGAAGCCCGGGTCGCGGGGCAGGTCCAGGAGCCCCGTGCCCGTGCCGAACCCGAGGTCCCGCCAGCCCACCCAGGCCTGCCACGCCGCCTCGCCCCGGGCGGCGTCGGGCCAGGGTTTCCGCCCGCACGGCAGCCTGGATCCGTAGCCCACCCACGCGCGCTCGAGCCGGGCACGCAGCCGGGCAGGGGACTCGAGCCCGAGCGCCTCCGGATCCCAGTCCGGCATCGAGGACGCACCGGCCGCCCGAAACGGCACGGCGGTCGCATCGAGCGCCGCCGCGACTTCCCCACAGAGGCGACCGTCGCCGCCGGCCACGCCGGCCCGCAGGTACACACCCTCACCGACCTCGGCCGCGGCGGGGTCGCCGGGGGGCAGGGCCCACGCTCCCAACCTCGTTCCGAAGGATGCGGCCAGGTAAGGATGCCACGTGAGCGAGCGGTGTGACGGCGGGGCCATTTCAGCCTGCGCCGTCTGGGGCGCGAGGGCCCCGCCCGGCCCCAAGAGCCAGGCGCCGGCGAGAAGAAGGCCGGTGATGAGCTTGCGGCCGACCACGTTGGCCGGCTCGCTCGTCCCGCTCAGCCGGCGCTGCCCGCCAGCCTGGCCAGCCATGCGAGCACCACCCGCGCTAACCCGGCTTGGGGCCGCCGCACGCTTTGTTGGGACCTCCTGCGCCCGGCGATGCCAATGGTCCCGGGTGCCGCAGGCAACGGCTCTCCCCGGGCGATGGCGAGCGGGGCCGACACGAACAGGTACTGCGCCAGGCGCTCCCCCGAGACCCGGACCACTTCCCGGTAGGCCTCCTCCATGGCGGCCGGCGAACGCGCCCGCACGTCGTGCGCGTCCGTTGCCACCGCGGCCGCCATCCCCTGCTCGATGCACCACCAGCCGGTCTCCCGGGCGCGTTGGCCGAACGCCCCGAGCAGGCTGCCCGCCGTCACCTGGAACAGCGCCCCCTGAGCGGCCAGAGCGACCAGCCGTTCTCGGCGGGCCGCGAGTTCATGGTTACGCTCGGGGTGGGCCACCACCGGTACGAACCCGCCCAACCCCACCTCGTAGAGCAGACGGTCGAACAAGGGCGGAAGGCGCCCGGCCGGAAGGTCGACGAGCACGTAAGGTACCGGGCCCTCTGCTCCGAGACCCGGCACCCCCGTGCCCTGGCTGCTCAGCCACTCCCCGAGGCCCGCGACCGGGTAGACTTCGGCGCCGGGCAGCACGGTGAGCGGGATGCCGGCCTGCCACAGGCGCTCCTGAAGCTCCTCGACCCGCTGCACGACCGTCTTCCGCTCCGGGCAATCGCCCGCTCCAGGGCGCACGTGCGGGGTCGCTACCACCAGCCCCACGCCGGCGGCCGCGGCCGCCCTCGCCATCGCGAGGCTCTCTTCCCAGCTGCCGGGGCCGTCGTCCAGCCCGGGCAGCAGGTGGTGATGGATGTCCACGAAACCGCTCGTCGAGGGGAGCAGGTCCCTCAGCCCCCTGCCCGGCGCCTCTTGACGGGCGCTCACGGGCGGCTCCTTCCAGGCCTCGATGGCGCGCCGCGGGCTGGCGTCGGCACCGGGCTACTCTCGTCTCGGGTGTGCTCGGACAGGCCGTGGCCGGACCTGTCGGCTCGGCCCGAGCTCCTCGAACGCCGCGTCCCGTCGTCGTAGTAGTAATAGTAGTAGTGGTAGTACTGCCCGGCCTCCTGGGGCCGGACCTTGTTGACCACCACACCCAGGATGCGCCCGCCGACCTGCTCGATCTGGCGACGCGCCGCGGCCACCATCTCCCGGGGCGTCTGCCCCATGGTCACCACCAACAGCGCCCCGTCGGCCCGGGCCGCCAGGATGGCCCCGTCGCTCAGCGCCACCACGGGCGGCGAGTCGAACAGCACCACGTCCCAGCGGGCCTTCATCTCCTCCATCAGCTCGCTCAAGCGGGCCGAGGCGAGCAGCTCCGCCGGGTTGGGCGGGATAGGGCCGGAGGCCAGCAGCTCGACGCCTCCCGGCAGATCCCGTTGTACGGCCTCTTCCAGCGAGAGCCGCCCGGCGAGCACGCTCACCAGCCCCACGTGGTGGCTGCGCCCGAAGACCCGATGCAGCACCGGGCGGCGCAGGTCCGCCCCGACCACCAGCACGCGGGCCCCGGCCTGGGCCATCGCCACCCCGAGGTTGGCGACAATGGTCGTCTTGCCTTCATCCGGGCCGCACGCCGTGACCACCACCGTGCGCAGCTTGCCACCCAGCGCGGCGTACTGCAGGTTGGCCCTCAGGTTTCGAAACGCCTCGGCGGCAATCGATGGGGCGCCCGACGTCACGACCAGGGGCGGGACGCCGGCCCCGTCCTCCCAGGCCCGCCGCCCCCGCCACGGCCACTTCATCGCCCATCCGCTGCCTTTCCGGTGCCGCCCGCCGCCTCTTCGGGCAGGTGGAGGAGATCCGGGATGCGCCCCAGCACCGGCGCCCCCGCGAGGCGCTCCAGCTCCTGCTCGTCACGCACCGACGTGTCCACCAACTCCAGGGCGAACGCTACCCCCACCCCCACGAACAACCCCAGGAAGAGCGCCACCGCCATGTTGAGCAGCGGCCTGGGCGACACCGGGGTCGACGGCAGCGCTGCAGGGTCCACCACGCGCACGTCCGCCGTCACGGTCGCCTCCTGGATGCGGAGTTCCTCGTAGCGCGTGCGCAGCATCACGTAGAGCTCCTCGTTGACCCGGCGCTCCCGTTCCAACCGGGCGAGCTCCAGCTCCCGCGAGGGAAGCTCCAGCATGGCCGCCTCCTGGGTCGCAATCAGCCGCCGGATAGCCGCCTCCCTGGCCTGCTGGGCCAGCTGGTCGACCTCGAGCCCGATGAGCTCCTGCACCAACCCCTGGTGGATGGGGTTGAGCGTCTCGGTTTGCGCCGACACCACCCGGGAGACCTCCTGGCTCATGAGGCGCCGCAGTTCGGCCGCCTGCGCCTCGAGCGAGGTGACCTGGGGGTGGCTGGGGCCCAGGGACTGCCGGGCGGCCGAGAGCTGCGCCTCCACGTCGGTGAGCCGTACCCGCAGGCTCTCCACCAGGGGGTTGGCGGCAATGGTCGTCGAGGTGACCAGCGTGGGCAGTTGATGCTGGAGTTGGGCACGCACCTGGGCGATGCGGGTCGCGGTCTCCTGCAAGCCGATCTCCACGCCCGCCCGCAGCTTCTCCAGCTCGGCCAGCTTGTCGACGGCGGCCCGGGCCTGCTGGGAGGGCTCCACGACCTTCTGGCGCTCCTTGTACTGGAGCAGGGCGTTTTCGGAGGCGCGCAGGCCCTCCTGCACCTGGCGCAGCTGCGAGCTGACGAACTCCAGCGCCGAGCGGGCCTCGAGGCGGTTCATCTCCTGGTTGAAGGTCATGAACTCCTGCACGATGGCGTTGGCGACCGCCTGCGCCTCCGCCGGGTCCGAGAGGCGAACGCTCACCCGCACCGTGTCCGTGTTGGCCACCGGCTGGATCGTCACCGACCGGCGCAGCCGGTCGACCTGCTCCGCAGTGGCGTGCTCGCCACCCAAGAGCTGGCGGGCCACCCGCTCCGTGACCGTACGGCTCTTGAGGAGTTCTACGTAGTTTTGCAGCGACGGCTTGGAGCCGAGCAAGAACGCCGCAGCACCCTGTTCCTGGAGAGCCAGGCTGGCAGTGCTCGGCCGGATGAGCACGGTGGTGGTCGCCTCGTAGACGGGCGTCGCCGCCTTCGTGGCGAGGTAGGCGGCCAGCGCGGCCGCGGCCACCAGGGCGCCGATCAGGAAGCGCCGGCGCCACAAGACCTGCAGGTACTGGCGCAGGTCGATCTCGTCAGAGGCCGTCTCGGCCGGGGGCACCACTGGACTTGCCATCGCCCGTCACTTCCCCGTCACCAGGTCACGAAAGAGCTTGACCGCACTCAGGGCGCCGACGACCTGGCTCCAATCGGGCCAGCGGGTCTCGGGGACGACCACGATGTCGCCCGCCCGGATGGGAGGGTTGTCCGAGGCGTTGCCCTGGAAGAGCACTGCGCCGCGGCCGGTCGCCGCCTTTTCCGGAGTGCCTTCGGCGCGCATGATGCCCACCGATTCCAGCACGGCCCGCTTGGTGGGTCCCCCGGCCAGGGCCAGGACGTCGAGCAGCCTGACGGGCCCCGGCGAGGGGAGCACGTAGAGGCCGGGCCTCTGCACCTCGCCCATCACCAGCACGTCACGACGGGTCGCCGGCACGTACAGGACGTCGCCGTCCTGGACGGGCATGTTGGACTCCGGCAGCTGGCCGCTCACGAGCCGTTCGTAGTCGAGGTGGTAGACGAGCGGCGCAGGCCCGTCCGCCTGGGGCTGTGTCGCCTCCGGCCTGCCGGCTGCCGCGGGGACACTCCCCGCCGCATCCGGGGGTGCGGGAGAGACTGCCGCCGCGCTCGCCCCCCTTACCCCCCGGGTCAGGATGATGTCCGTTACGGCCACGTCGGGGCGCACGCCGCCGGCCATGGCCAGCAGGTCCAAGATCCGCGCTCCCGGCGGAGGGACGTAAGCGCCCGGTCTCCCAACCTCCCCGAGCACCAGCACCTGGCGCAGCGGCGGAACGTACAGGAGGTCGCCGGGCTGCAGGGGGACATTGTCCGGGGAAGCCGGATCTCTCACGAGCCTTTCGACGTCGATGGTGCGGTGGGCACCGTCGGGACGGCTCAGCAGCGTCGCAACCGCCTCGCCGTCGGAGCGCGGGCCGCCTGCCATGGCGAGCGCGTCCAGCACCCGGGCGCCCGGCCTCACCGGGTAGTTCCCAGGGCGCTCCACGGCTCCGAGCACGAAGACCTCCCGTTGCGCCCGCGGCACGAGCACGAGATCGCCCGGCTGGAGCAGCAGGCCAGCTGCGGCGGGCCCCGCCACCAGCGTGGCGCCGGCGCTCGTCTGCCCGCCGAGCGAGGAGAGATCCAGCTCGATGGCGGGGGCGGTGCCGTCCTGCGCTTCCCTTGCCCGCCGGGTCAAGCTCACGCGACCGAGCTCGGCCTGCTCGGTGGGCCCGCCTGCCGCCGCCAGGGCTTCGGCCAGCGTCAGGCCGGGACGGTAGGGCACGAGGCCCGGGCGGGCCACCTCGCCCATGACCGCCACCTGCCGCACCACCCCGGGCACCACCAGCGTGTCGCCCGGCTGGAGGGCCACGGGCGGGACCGGCACCCCCGAGTGCGGGTCGACGATCCCCGTGAGGTCGACGGGGATCGCTTGCCGGGTCCCGTCCGCCAGGGTCCGGCTGAGGGTGGCCCGGCCGGCATCCGCATCCTGCGTCAGCCCCCCGGCCAGGGCGACCAGGTCCTGAAGGGTCATCCCGGGACGCACGGCAAGGGCCCCTGGCCGCACCACTTCGCCCAGGACGGCTACCTGCCGCACCGTCTCCGGTACGAAGACGACGTCACCGGGGCGGAGCTCCACGTTGGCGGCTGGAGCGGTCCCGCCCCCCCCCCGACGAGCTGGTCCAACGGAATGGGCGTGCTGCGAGCTTCGCCGGCGCGAGTCAGGAGAGCCGTACTGCTTGCTCGCTCCGGGACCGGGCCGCCTGCCGCCGCCAGCGCGTCGAGGAGCCGGCTGCCCGGGGGAAGGCGGTAGGCCCCCGGCGCCTGCACCGCCCCGAGTACCAGCACCTGGCGGGCCTGTGGCACCCATAGGAGATCCCCGGGCCGGACGGCCACGTTGGACTTGCTCGTGGGGTCCTCGAGGGCAGCCGCCAGGTCGACGGGCAGCACATCCTCGGCGCTCTCGCCGCCGGGCCGGCGGGTCAACCGAGCCGCCCTGGGGTCGGCGTCGTCCTCGAACCCACCGGCCAGCGCGAGCAGCTCGGCTACCTTCATGCCCGGGCGGACCGGGTGGGCTCCCGGGTTGCGCACCTGGCCCAGTACCATGGCGGGCCGCGCCCGGGGGACGTACAGGACGTCCCCGTCCTCGAGCTCCGGCGCCTCGGTGCCGGGACCCCCTTCCAGCACGCGGCCCAGGTCCACGGGGACGGTCCGCGTGCCGTCGCGGGCTCGCCTGGTGAGCACCGCGTTGGAGAGGTCCGCCTGCTCGAGCACGCCGCCGCCCAGGCCGAGCAGGTCCGGCAGTCGGGCGCCGGGAGGCACCTCGTAGGCCCCAGGCCGGCTCACCTCACCGAGGATGACCGCCTTCAAGGTGCGAAACCGGGCGACGCTCACCGTGACCTGGGGATCCCGCACGAACCGCCCGAGTCTCGAGGCGATCTCCCGCCCCAGCTCCTCGGGCGTGCGCCCCTGCGCGAGGACGTCGCCGGCAAGCGGAAAGGAGACGTACCCGTCCGGCCGCACCTCGGCCGTCACCTGGAGATCGGCATGCCCCCACACGCCGATGGCGAGGAGATCTCCCGGCCCGAGCCGGTACGGGCCCGATCCGGCGGCCACCGGCGCCGGGAGGGTGACCAGCGCCAGCACCGTGAGGAGGGCAACCGGCCGGAGCCGCCTGCCGCGGGAACCACCCATCGAGAGCCTCCCATCTGCGGGGTCATGTCTACCTCGGGAGGAGAGGGCTTCGGCGGGAGCAGGGGTCCATCCTGTCAGACGAGCCAGCCCCTATGGCAGAAAGCAACCGGTAACTCGCAGGTGTGCCCGTCTCACGGCCGCACCCGCGCTTTCGAGGCTCACGCGCCAATACGACGGCTCCCGGCGACCGCCCGGATCGCCCGCGCCGCCTGGTCGACGTCCGAATCGTCGACGTGGCGGTGGGTCACGAAGCGCAACACCGTGGGGGCCACCGCGAGCGTCCACACGTTGTGGCCGGAGGCGAGCCGCTCCCCGAACTCCGCCGCCGAAAGCCCGGTGCCGCGCACGTCGACCATGACCATGTTGCTGGGCGGCTCCGGGCCCACCTCGATGCCGGGGACGCCCACCAGCTGTTGTGCGAGCCGGCGCGCCCTCTGATGATCTTCGGCCAGCCGCTCGACCATGGTGCGGATGGCGACCAGGCCCGCGGCCGCCAGGACGCCGGCCTGGCGCATCGCGCCGCCGACCATCTGCCGGCGCTTGCGGGCCTCCTCGACGAACGCCCGTGTCCCGAGCACCAGGCTCCCCACCGGCGCCGACAGCCCCTTCGAGAGGCAGAACATCAGCGAATCCACCGGCGCCGCCAGCTCCGCCGCCGGCACCCCCAGCGCCACGGCGGCGTTGAAGATCCGCGCCCCGTCCATGTGCACCGGCACGTCGTGCCGGTGCGCCGCCTCTGCCGCGGCCCTCACCTGCTCGACGCTCCAGACGGTACCGCCGGCGTAGTTGTGGGTGTTTTCGATGCAGAGCAGCGCCGTTCGTGGGGAGAGCACGCTCGGCGCGCGCACGGCGGCCTCCACCTGCTCGGGCCGCAAGATCCCGTCCGGCGTGACAATGGTGCGCACCATGGCGCCGACGACGCCGCCCAGGCTGCCCGCCTCCGACATCACGACGTGGGCCCGGTGCTCGGCAATCACTTCTTCGCCGCGCCGCACCCAGGTCAGCAGGCTCACCAGGTTGGCCATGGTGCCGCTCGGCACCAGCATGGCCGCCTCCTTGCCGAGCAGCGCGGCCGCCTCCTCTTCGAGCGCCGCGACCGTGGGGTCGTCTCCCCGGGCGGAGTCGCCCACCTCCGCCTCGTACATCGCCCGCCGCATGGCTTCGGTCGGTTCGGTGATGGTATCGCTGCGGAAATCGTGACGGCCCTTCAGCAACACCCTCGACCTCCTGTCGCCGTTCACACTCGGGGAAGGACGATCCCCTGCTGGTCCTGGTACTTGCCCTGCCGGCTCGAATAGGTCACCGCCGGCCGCTCGCCCCGGAAGAAGAGCATCTGGGCGATCCCCTCGCCGGCGTAGATGCGGGCGGGCAGCGGCGTGGTGTTGCTGATCTCGATGGTCAGGTAGCCCCGCCACCCGGGCTCGGCCGGGGTGATGTTGACGATGATCCCGCACCGGGCGTAAGTCGACTTGCCGAGGGTGATGCAGACCACGTCCTCGGGAATGCGCAGGTACTCCACCGACCGGGCCAGCGCGAACGAGTTGGGCGGGATGATGCAGACATCGCCCTCGAAGTCGACGAAGGCGCCGGGGTCGAAGTGCTTGGGGTCCACGATGGAGCTGTTGACGTTGGTGAAGATCTTGAACTCCCGGGCCACCCGCAGGTCGTAACCGAAGCTCGACAGCCCGTAGGAGATCACCCGCCGCTCGTGGGGCGTGTTGGCGTCCACCACCCGCACCTGCTCCGGCACGAACGGCTCGATCATACCCTGCTCCAGGCTGAGACGGGCGATCTCGCGATCGTTGAGGATCACGCTAGGCTCCCCACCCTATCCTGTGCTCAAGGCGGGCAGATTCCCCGGTAAGGCTCCAACTCCTGCGACAGGGATAGATGCCGGATGGGGGAATTCTTCCCCGGGTGAGACGGGTGAGCGACGCCGGCAAAGGTGGGAGATCCTTACGGCCATGAAGCTCATCATCGCCATCGTCGACGACAGCGACAGCCGGGCCTTGGTCGACGCGCTCACCCGAGCACGCATCGGCGTCACGCGCCTGGCCAGCACCGGCGGGTTCTTGCTCGAGGGTAACACCACGCTGATGATAGGAGCCGAAGAGCACCAGGTCGATCAGGTGCTCCACCTGATCCGGACGACGTGCGTGCGGCGGGCGCGCCTGTTGCCCCAGCCCATCACCGAGATCCCCGGCAGCACCCCCATGCCGCTGGAGGTCGAGGTCGGCGGCGCGGTGGTCTGGGTGCTGCAGGTCGAGCGCATCGAGCGGGTCTGAGGGCCCGGTCGCCTCAGGCGTGGAAGTAGACCTCGAAGGGCGACCCGTCGTCCTGTACTCCCCAGGCCCGGAGCGCGCTGCCTTCCACGTCGGACCGGGTGGCATCTTCGTCCGCCACGTCGGATAGGGCGATCCAGTAGCGCGCGCCGCAAGGGCACCGCCCGCCTTCCTCCAGGTCGGCCGGCCGGACGGTATGGCGCCTGCCGCAATGCGGGCAACGAAAGCAGGGCACCGTGTCCCGTGCGCCCCCCTCCGGTCGCCCTTAGCGTGCCCGGGAGGCGCCGGGCGCGCTCAGGAAGGCGCCGGCTGCCCTCCCAGCGCCAGCAATGCGAGCAGCCCCAGCGCGTTGGCCGCCACGTGCGCGCCGATGGCCGCCCCGATGTGGCCTCTGCGGCTGTACCAGAGCGCCAGCACCAACCCCGTCGCCCACAGCCCCGGCAGGTGCGCCACGAAGCCGTGTACGAGGGCGAAGGAGAAGGCGGAGAGGGCCGCGGCCGGCCAGGCCGGCAGCGAGACCACCCGCACGAGGTACCGGTGCACGTACCCCCGAAAGAACAGCTCCTCCGCAACCGGCGCCACCACGAGCACGATGGCGGCACCCAGCCCCCACCACGGCGCCGGCAGCTGCAAGAGCAGCGCCCGCTGGCGGCGCGCTTCGAGCAGCAGTGCTCCGGCCACCGGCTCCCCGTGGCCCACCAGCGTGGCCGCCACCACGACCAGGCGGTTGACCAGGAGCTCCACCAGGGCCACCACCGCTCCGAAGGGAAGGCCCCTGGCGAACTCGCTCCATGCAGCTGCCGCCGGCTCCGGGCCCAGCCTGCGCCAGGCGACGTATCCCAACACGCCGAACCCGCCCTGCAGCACGAGGGTGGCCGCGACCTGGGATTGCCGCGGGGCCAGGCCGGTGGCGGCCACCAGCGGCTCTGCCAGGCCCGCCGCGAGCACGAGGAGAAGCGGCGAGCCGGCGACCACTCCCGACGCAGCCAGCACGCGCCCCCAAGGGCTGTCCCGGCCTCCGGTCATCTCAGGGCGTCCAGTAGTTGGGAGCCTCCCGGGTGATCTGCACGTCGTGCGGGTGGCTCTCCCTCACGCCCGAGGCCGTCACCCGCACGAAGCGGGCCCGCTCCTTGAGCTCGGGTACGGTGCGCACCCCGCAGTAGCCCATGCCGGCCTTGAGCCCGCCCACGAGCTGGTAGACCATGTCGGCCACGGGCCCCCGGAAAGGCACCCGCCCTTCGATGCCCTCCGGCACGGGTTTTGCATCCGGCTCGTAGCCGTAACGGTCGGCCGAGCCGGCCCGCATGGCCCCGAGCGATCCCATGCCGCGGTAGACCTTGAAGCTGCGGCCCTGGTAGATCTCCACCTCGCCCGGGCTCTCCTCGGTGCCCGCCAGGAGGCTGCCGACCATGGCGGAGTCGGCCCCGGCCGCCAGCGCCTTGGTGATGTCGCCGGAGTATCGGATGCCGCCGTCGGCGATGAGCGGCACGTCGTGGCGGGCGGCCTCCTGGTAGCAGTGCCAGATGGCCGTGAGCTGGGGCACCCCCACGCCCGTGACCACCCGGGTCGTGCAGATGGTGCCCGGGCCGATCCCGACCTTGACGGCGTCCGCTCCCGCGTCCACCAGGGCCCGCACCCCCTCCGCCGTCGCCACGTTGCCGGCCACCACGTCGACCCGGTCGCCGAACCGCTCCTTCAGGCGGCGGCACGTCTCGATGACCCGCCGGGAGTGGCCGTGGGACGAGTCGATCACCAGCGCGTCGACCCCCGCGTCCACCAGGGCGGCCGCCCGGTCCATCGTGTCGGGCCCCACCCCGACCGCCGCCGCGACCCGCAGGCGTCCCTTGGCGTCTTTGGCCGCGTTGGGGTACTTGCGCGCCTTCTCGATGTCCTTGATGGTAATGAGTCCCTTCAGGTGGAACGACTCGTCCACCAGGGGCAGCTTCTCGATGCGGTGGCGGTGGAGGATCCGCCGGGCCTCCTCCAGGCTCGTGCCCACCGGGGCCGTGACCAGGTTTTCCCGGGTCATCACCTGGCCGATGGGCTGATCGAGGTTGTCCTCGAACTTCAGGTCCCGGTTGGTGATGATGCCGACCAGCCGGCCGTCTTCCTCCGTGATGGGCACTCCCGAGATGCGGTAGCGGGCCATGACGGCCAGCGCGTCCCTGAGCGTGTGGTGCGGGCTCAGGAAGACCGGGTCGACGATGATCCCGCTCTCGGAGCGCTTCACCTTGTCGACCTCGCCCGCCTGGGCCTCGATGCTGAGGTTCTTGTGGATGACGCCGATGCCGCCCTCGCGGGCCATGGCAATGGCCATGCGAGCCTCCGTCACGGTATCCATGGCGGCGCTGACCAGCGGCACCTGCAGCCGGATGCGGCGAGAAAACCGGGTGCCCACGTCCACCTCTCGGGGCAGGACGTCCGACTCCCCCGGCACCAGCAACACATCGTCGAACGTCAATGCCTCCCCGAGAAACTTGCTCGTCTCCGGCATCGACACAACGCAGCACTCCTTCTCCGTCGTAGTGGCCCGGCTCTCCACGCGGGCGGGTGCATCCCCGCGCCGGGCAGGCTTACCGGCCCGGAGGGGCCCAGGGCTGCACCGGGAGATCCAGGTCCTGGATCACCAGCCCGCTCGTCAACTTCGGGTAAAAGTAGGTCGACTTCTCGGGCATGCGCCGGCCGGCGGCCGCGGCGTCCCGCACATCGCCCAGGTGGATAGGGGCCACCAGGATCGAGGCAGCCGCCGCTCCTTCGATCACCATCCGGACCGCCTCCCTCGGGTCGGGCGTGTAACGGATCCACTGCTGATCCCGGGCGCCGCCCGGCGCGGCCCCATCCCCGTCTACGGCGGGCCTCCAGGCGGCCAGCGGCCCCTGATGGAGCATCGCCACGTCGGCCGCTGCCCCCGAGTAGTCCGGTGCGCTCGCGTTGCCTCTCCACACCGCCTTGGCGGGCACCGCCATCCACTCGATGGCCTGCGGCCCCCAGACCACGCCGGCCACCGGCCTGCCCAGATGACGGCGGATCTCGGCGACCGCCCTGGCAGCCTGGATGGGGTCGGCCACCATCTCTTTCTGGCGTTCCCGGACGGAAGGGGGCAGTTCGGCAGGGCTCAACGTCAGAAAATGATCGTACAGCGCGAGGCGCAGCCGTTCGACCGTGGAGGCTCCGGGAGGCCCCACGATCCGGTGGACCGGCAGGATGGAGAGCCCCCCGCCCTCAAGCGAGGCCAGCCCGGTCAGCACCCACCGGGCGCCTGCCTCCTCCGCGACCCCGTCGCCCTTCGCCTCCTGGGCGGCCAGCTCACACGCCGCCTCGTAACGGTGATGGCCGTCGGCGATGATGGCGGGGTGGCCATCGACGCCGGCGGCCAGCGCGTCCATGACGGCCCGCCCGGGGCCGGTCTCGGCCGGGTGCACCCACAGCTCGATCTGCCCGCCGTCCGGCGCGGCCGCCGTTGCCCCGGGCGGCGCCTGGCAGGCCGCCTCCAGCGCCCGCTGGATCGCAAGCTCCGGATCGCTCACCAGGGCGAGGATGGGGCTGAAGTGCGCGCGGCATCGTCGCAGCTGCCGGATGCGGTCCTCGCGCACGGCAGCCACCGTGCGCTCGTGCGGCAGCGCGGCCCGCTCGGGGCCCTGCCCGGCCCGCAACCCCACCAGAGCGAACGTGAGGACGTGGTCGCTGCCGTCCATCAGGCGGTAGCGGTGCCGCACGACGTAGACCGCCGGATCCGGGTCGACCGCCAGCACTCCGGCGTCGAGCCACTGCCGAAAGCGCGTCCCTACCTCGTCCCAGCTCCCGAGGCGAAGGTCCTGGGTCGAGGCGAGGCCCACGTCGAGCTGGATGACGTTGTAGGGGTTACGCTCCATGTACTCCTGGATGTGCCGGCGCGTCACCACGTCGTAAGGTGGGGCTATCACACCCTCCAGGCTTCCCACGCGAGCCGGCTGAAAGCGAACGCCCCGAAGGGCTGCCACTCTTCTCACTGCGATCCCCTGCCTGCAAGACGGTCCCGGCTGTCCCCTTCGGTTCGTCGCACCGGCGGTCTGCACCTCTGAGGGGAGCAACGGGCATCCGTCCCTTCCCGCCCAGGGGGCAGGAGTGTACCATAAAGGAACGGAACTTGTGAACGAAAGGACAAAGTTGGCCGGCTCCCCGTCCGGCCCCTGGAATGGTGGAACCTCCATGACGGATGCAGACGCTGCTCGTACATCTGCCCCATCCCACACGTTGGAGGCCGGCGCGACCAACTATGCCGGTGCGACCGCCCCAGGCGCGGTGGATCTCACGCGTCTTTACCGGCCTCGTGCGGTGGCGGTCGTCGGCGCCTCCGCCAACCCGGCCAAGCTGGGCCACCAGATTCTGCGCAATATTATCGACTCCGGGTACACCGGTCAACTCTACGCCGTCAACCCGAAGGAGACCGAGATCCTGGGGCGGCCCTGCTACCCCACCATTGAAGCAGCCCCGCCCGTCGACCTGGCGCTCATCGTGGTGCCCGCTCAGGCCGCCGTGGCGGTGGCCGAGGAGTGCGGGCGCCACGGCGTGGCCCATCTGGTGGTCATCACCGCGGGCTTCAAGGAGACGGGGCCCGAGGGGGCGCGCCGCGAAGCCCAGCTGGTCGAGATCTGCCGCCGCTACGGCATGGGCCTGGTCGGGCCCAACTGCCTGGGGGTCATTGACACCCACACGCCGCTCAACGCGACGTTCGCCTCCGCCCGGCCGCTGCCGGGCAGCATCGCCTTCATCAGCCAGAGCGGCGCCCTGGGTTCGGCCATTCTGGACTGGAGCCAGCAGCAAGCCATCGGCTTTTCGAAGTTCATCAGCCTGGGCAACAAGGCCGGGCTCACCGAGGTCGACCTGATCCTGGATGCGGCGGCCGACCCCGAGACCCGGGTCGTGGCCGCCTACCTGGAGGACGTCAAGGACGGCGCCCGCTTCCTTCAGGCCGTCGGGGAGGCATCCCGGCGCTGCCCCGTGTTGATCCTCAAGTCGGGCACGAGCGAGGCCGGCGGCCGGGCAGCATCGTCCCATACGGGCGCCCTGGCGGGCAACGACCGGGCGTATGAGGCGGCCTTCGCCCAGACGGGCGTGCTGCGGGTGCAGACCCTGACCGAGCTGTTCGCCCTCGCCACCGCGTTTGCCAACCAGCCGCTCCCCAAGGGCAATCGGGTCGCCATCGTCACCAACGCGGGCGGCCCCGGGATCATCGCCACGGACGCGGTGGAGCGGGCGGGGCTCGCCATCGCCCGCTTCACGCCGGAGACGATCAAGGGTCTGCGAGAGAAGCTACCGGCGGAGTGCGCCGTCTTCGACCCGGTCGACGTCGTGGGAGATGCTCCCCCGGAGCGCTATCGCATCGCGCTCGACCTGGTCCTGCAGGATCCCGGCGTGGACGCGGTGGTCGTGCTGCTCACGCCGCAGGTGCCGACCCGCCCGCCCGAGGTCGCCCGGCACATCGTGGAGAGCCGCAAGCTCGCTCCGGACAAGCCGGTGCTGGTCAGCATGATCGGAGGCCAGCTGGTGCAGGAGGCGACCGAGTACCTGGCGGCCCACCAGGTCCCCTCCTTCACCTTCCCGGAGGAGGCCGTGACGGCCCTGGCCGGCATGTACCGCTACGCTCGTCGCCGGCAGCGGGACGGGCGGGTACAGGCCACGGACGTGGATCGGCTCCGCCCCGACGAGGTCCGGTCGGTCTTCCGGGCCGTGCGCTCCGAGCACCGGCGGGTGCTGCTCGGGCCAGAGGCGGCCCGGGTCGTGGCCGCGTACGGGGTGCAGGTAGCCCCGTCGGAGCTGGCCCGCACGCCGGACGAGGCGGCCTCCATCGCCGAGCGCCTCGGCTTCCCGGTGGCCCTCAAGATTGCCTCCCCCGAGATCGTCCACAAGAGCGACGTGGGCGGCGTCCGGCTCAAGATCGGTTCGGCCGACGAGGTCCGCGAGGCATTCGTGGCCATCCAGCAAAACGTGGCCGCGCTCATGCCGGACCACCACTTCTACGGCATCGAGGTCTCGCGCATGATGCCCTCGGGCCAGGAGCTGATCGTGGGCATGGTGCGGGACCACCAGTTCGGCCCGCTGCTCGCCTTCGGCATGGGCGGCATCTACGTCAACTTGCTGAAGGACGTCTCCTTCCGGCTGGCAGGGGCGCTGTCCCGGGCCGACGTCGAAGAGATGATCCAGGAGACCAAGGTGTACCAGCTGCTGCGAGGCTACCGTGGCTCCCGGCCTGCCGACGTCCCCGCGCTCCAGGAGGCCCTGGCCCGGGTGGCGCGGCTTTGCCTGGACTTTCCGGAGATCGCCGAGCTCGACATCAACCCCCTGTTCGCCTACGAGGCAGGCAAGGGGGTCGTGGCCGTCGACGTGAAGATTACGCTCGGATGACGTGAAGGGGGCTTGCCATGGGTACGGGACCGCTCAGGCTCCGGGTGTTGCTGACGGGTTCGGCCGGCAGCGGCAAGACAGCGCTTTGCGTGGGGCTCGTCCAGGCTCTGCGCAAGCGGGGGCTGCAGGCCGGCTACGTCAAACCCGTCGCCAACGTCGCCACCTTCAGTGACAGCCGGGATCCGGACGTCTCGTTGATGCAGGCGGTGCTGGGCGCCGAGCTGGTCGGGGACGTGCGCATCACGCTGGGCCCCAACTACCTTACCCGCTATCGTCCCGACCGATCCCACCTGTCGCAGGTCGTGGCGGAAGTCGAGAGGCTCTCCGGGCAGGTCGACGTGCTGTTCGTCGAGAGCCCGACCTCACCGCAGGCGGGGGCGGCTCTCGGCATCGACTCGTTCGAGCTGGCTCGCGCCCTTTCGGCCAGTGCCCTCATGGTGGACCACGTGCGGGACGACCTGGAGTTCGACGTGATGGTCGTGCGCAACCAGCACATGCGCTGCCGGGGCGTGTCCATCGGCGGCAACGTCTTCAACAACGTGCCGCTGGCGGCGTGGGAGAAGAGCCTCAGCGTCTACAAGCCGCTGCTCGAGGGCATGGGCTTCCCGGTGATCGGCGTGGTGCCGCAGCGCATGGAGATTACCGCGCCGACCGCCGGCGAGATCAAGGAGTACCTCGACGCCGAGCTCTTGGCGGGCCAGAAGGGGCTCTCCCGCCCCATCGAGGACATCGTGGTCGGGGCCATGAGCTTCGAGAGCGCCCTGCGCTACCTGCGGCGGGCGACCAACAAGGCCGTGGTGACCGGCGGGGACCGGTCGGACCTGGCGCTGGCGGCCCTCGAGACCAGCACGTCGGTCATCATCCTGACGGGCGGGCTCTTCCCCAACGTCGAGGTGCTGGAGCAGGCCGAGCAGAAGGGCGTGCCGGTGCTGCTGGTACCCGGCGACACCTACTCCACGGTGGACCGCCTGGGGCGCATCAGCCGCAGGCTGGCGCCCGAAGACGAGGAAAGCATCCGGGTCGCCCGGGACCTGGTGGCCTCCCACGTGGACGTCGACGCGTTCCTCACGAGGTTGCAGGGCCAGGCGCCGGCTCCGCAGGGGTGAGGCCGAGCAGTTGCTGGATCATGCGCGCGTTGATGACGGCCTTGGCCTGGTAGTGGTTGTTCATGGCGACGTATAGCCGGGTCGTGGCCTCCTCCATGGAGCGCAGGCGGGGGATCCACTCCGCCAGCTCCTCCATGGAGTAAAGGTAATCATAGCGCTCGTACGGGTGTTCGTGGTGCCACCACTTCTCCCGGTTGCGCCCGTGGAAGCGCACGTAGCCGATGGAACTGGTGGCCCTGGCGACCGGCGGGATGAGCGAGGAGAAGCGGGGCTCGTCCACCGCGACGAACCCCGCTCCGATCTGCCGCAAGCGCTCGAAGGTCGCTTCCCCTTCGACCCACCCCCGGAACCGGAACTCCACCGACACCGCCACCCCCTCCAGCGCCTCGCGGACGGCCCGCAAGTAATCCCAGGCCTGGGCCGAGGGCCGGAAGCTGTGGGGGAACTGCAGCAGCACGCAGGCCAGCTTGCCCGCCTGCTCGAGCGGGACGAGCGCCTCGCGGAACTGCCGGGCCTGGGCAAGATCCCCCCGCTCGTGCGTGATACCCGAGAAAGCCTTGACGGCGAACTCGAAGCCTTCCGGGGTCTTCTTGGCGAGCCTGTCCAGCATGAACGGGGTGGGCTGCCGGTAGTACGTGGCATTGATCTCCGTGAAGCGGAAGAACCGGGCGTAGTAAGGGAGATAGTCGGCAGGCTTGAGGTCCCGGGGGTAGAAGGGGCCCTTCCAATCGTCATACGCGTAACCTGCGGTACCGACGAGGATCATGGCGCTTTCTCGCACACCCTTTCCCTCCCGGAACGCCGTCGCCACCGGATACCCCCTGGGGTTTACCCCACCGGACGGGGCCTGTAGAATAGCTTCGGATCTGGCTTGGTTTGGGGGCTGCACCCGGTGGCACCTGTACGGAGCACGCAGGCTCGCGCAAGCTGGTGGCGATGGGGGTTGCCTTTCCTGCTCCTCGTCGTGGCGACGGGCGCCTCGCTGCTCCTGGCCCAGCTCCGCACCCGGCCACTGTCACCGGCCGGCGCTTCCCTTTCGACTCCAGGCGCCATTGTATCAAACGGGACGCAGCCCGCGGCCGCGGGCACCCCCGATCAGGCGCTGGCCGCCGGAACAGACGTGCCGGTCGTGGGATCGCCGGCTCCCGACTTCGTGCTCGAGGACATCCAGGGGCGCAAGGTGAGGCTGCAGGATCTGCAGGGCAAGCCCGTGCTCATCAACTTCTGGGCCACGTGGTGTCCCCCTTGCCGCGAGGAGATGCCCCACATCGAAGAGTTTCACCGGAAGTACGGCGACCGGGTCACGGTGCTGGGGGTGGACGTGGGAGAGTCCCCCCAGAAGGTGAAGGACTTCCTGGGCCGTGGGAAGTACTCGTGGCGCTTCGCGCTGGACGAATCGGGCGAAGTGATGCAGAAGTACCTGGTCTTCGCCATCCCCACTTCCTTCTTCCTCGACAAGGACGGCGTGATCCGGGCCAAGTTCATAGGGCCGATGCAGCCGGCCCACCTCCGCGACTTCGCCCGCCAGGCGGGGGCCGAGCTGTGACGAGCGGCGACACGGGACTCACCGGGACGACCCTCGGGCTCGCGTTCACGGCGGGCCTCGTCTCGCTCCTCTCCCCGTGCGTCCTGGCCCTGGTGCCGGCTTATCTGGGGTATCTGGGGAGCTCGGCCGTCGGGCGGGCAGGACGGTGGCACCTCCTGGTCCGCAGCCTGCTCTTCGTGCTGGGCTTCTCCTTGCTCTTCGTCGCGCTGGGGGCGTCGGCCACGGCGCTCGGCCAGACGCTACGGACGCACCAGGTGCTGGTGCGGCAGGTGGCGGGCGTGCTGGTAGTGTTGCTGGGGCTGCACCAGATAGGGCTTCTCCGCTTTGGCTTCCTCGACGTGGAGAGGCGGCTCGTCCGGCAGATGCCGGGCACCGCCTCGAAGGGCTCCGACCCCGCTGCCGGCGGGCGGCGGCGTTTCTTCGAAGAGGCGATGGCCCACTTGACCGGCGGCCCGTGGGGAGCGCTCTTCGTCGGCATGGCCTTCGCGGCCGGTTGGTCGCCGTGCGTGGGCCCGGTGCTGGCCTCGATCCTGCTGCTCGCCGGCACCACGCAGACCGTCTGGGCCGGGATGGGGTTGCTCGCCGTCTACGCCGCCGGGATGGCGCTGCCCTTCCTGGCCATGGCGGCCGCGATGCAGGGCGGCTCGCGCAAGGCCGTGCGCTTCCTGGGGCGCCACGGCGCCTGGATCGAGCGGGCCAGCGGGGCGCTCCTCGTCGTCATCGGCGTGATGCTCTACACCAACTTCTTCTTCCGGCTGCCCGGCTACCTCAACTACTACCAGTGGCTGGGGCTGTAGCCGGCGGGCGTGCATGGGAGTTGGCGGTCCCGGGGCTGCTGGCCCCGTGGTTGACGAGCACTCCGCCCGATACGATGATGCGGAAGGCCTCGTCGATGCTCATGTCGACCGGGCGGCACTGGCTGGGGGGCACCAGAGCGACCCAGCCCGTAGTGGGGTTGGGCGAGGTGGGCACGAAGACCGACCACAGGTCTTCCCCCGTCGCGTCACGGGTCGAGGCGGGTGCGGCAGGGGCGGTCAGGAAGCCGATAGTATAGATGCCCCGCCGGGGGTACTCCACCAGTACCACCCGCTGAAACCCCTCCTTTTGCCCGCCTGCGAACACGTCGACCACTTGCTTGGCCGTCGTGTAGATGCTCCGGACGAGTGGAATGCGGCCCAGCAACCGCTCGCCCAGCGAGATGAGCTGCCGCCCGATCACGTTGGTGGCGATGGCCCCGATGGCCACCGTGACGACGACGGTCAAGACGGCCCCGGCCCCCGGCACCGTGTAGCCGAGGAACAGCACGAAGAGGCTCCGCCACCACCCGTCGAGCAGGTTGAAACCGAACCACAGGATGTAACCCGTCACGATGACGGGCAGCAGCACCACGAGCCCGGTGATGAACGAACGCCGAAACCAGCGCATGCCCCCGGATGACCTCCTGGTATCCTCATCTTACCTCGCCTGCAGGGAGAGATACCATCGCAGGCCCGCCACCGGGGTCAGGGAGCGGGCGAGACCCAGCCGGACCACCAGGGGAGTGCGGCCGTAGTCCAGGCTCACCGAAAGCCGGAGCTCGGCTCCCACGTCGGTTGCCGGCGTCCAGGGGGCCGCCTCGAGGGAGAGAGGGCGGGCAGTGTCCGCTGCGCCACCGCCCCGATCCCAGCCGGCCACCCCCTCGGCGAAGAGCGCGAGCGAGAGGTCGTCGAAAAAGGTGGGGGCATCCGCCATGCCCTGGCGAATGGCCACCAGGCGCCGTCGGTACTCCACCTGCAGGCCCACGGCGGCTGCGTCGGCCTGATAGGTCGCGCGATCGAACCCCCGGGCCGGAAAAGCACCGCTCTCGCCGCCCACGTCGAGCGTCACGAGGTCGTGCCCGCCGCTGACCCCGGCGGAGAGGCCCGCCAGCACCGCCTGCCCGTCGATCCGCTGCAACCCGAGAGACCATCCGCCGGTCACCTGGAGCCCTTCCGGAACTCCGACGGAGCGGCCCCCGGCCTCCGCGAGCACGACGGCCTGCGCCCAGCCCTGCTGGGAGCCCAGATGAACGTGGTCGCCCCAGTTGCCGCCCCTTGCCACCCACAGCTCGGCGTAGGTGCGGCGCTCGGCGGCCGGCCACGGCTCTCCGGAAGGATAGGCCTCCCGCCACCACGACTGCGCCAGGGAGAGCGACGCCGCAGTCCCGGCGGCGTACCCCTGGCGCTGCCACCCTACGGTGGCCCTGGCCGTGGCCATCTGCTGCCACCGGACCACATCCCCGGAGCCATCCTCCTCCACAGGCACCGGCTCGACTCCACCCTCGACGCTCAAGTAGCCCGGCCCCGACCCGCCGGGCTGCCACGCGTATGCCGCGTACAGCGCCGGCGCCCCCGACATGAGCCCGATGGCCCCTGCCGCAGCGAACCGATGGGCGCCCAGGGCGTCTTCGCCGGAGGTCCCGGCTCCCAGATAGAGCCCACCCCAGTCCTGGCCCCAGACCGGCTCCCAGTAAGCCGGGCGCAGGGACTCGAGCGGGTCGTACGGGCGTACCTTCCACTCTGTCGAGCCGGGCGAACGCGATCCGCCCGGGCTATCCGGCTCGCGCGAGCGGGAGTCGCCCGTCACCGGATCCCACCGAAGCGCCTGCCAGTCGAGCCGTGCCAGGCGATAGCCGCCCTGGCCGAACCACGAGAAGAAGACCGTCTGGCCGTCCGGGCTCACGGCCGGGTCGAACGCCCCGGTCAACACGTTGGTCAGGCGCGCCAGCCGGCCGGTCCGGGTGTCGCAGGCGTAGAGGTTGTATACGCCGTCCCGATCGGAGTGGAAGAGGAGGTACCGGCCGTCCGGGCTCCAGGAGGGATGGTCGTCGACCGCCACGTCGTCGGTGACGGACTGCGCCTGACCGATGCGCGGCGGATCACCGAGCCGCTCCTGCTCGACCGGCAGGATCAGGACGTCGGAGCCGCCACCCGGCTTCCACGCGGAGAGGGCCAGGCGCTTGCCGTCGGGGCTCCAGGCGAGATGAAGCAGTTGCCAGCCCTCCGGGGGTTTCCATACCTTCCGGGGCGGCTCGACACCCGGTGCCCCCGTCCACCATACCGCCGTCTCGAGGCCCTCTCGGGCCAGGAACGCCAGTTGCCCTCCGGGCCCGGCCACCGGAGCCCACGCCCGCTGTCCCGAGGTGATCCGCTGCCTGCGCCCGGAGCCTGGCTCGATCCGGTAAATGTCGGAAAAGAAGCCCTCCCCGGCCTCGTCCACCGCCGCGTAGTACAGGTACCGCCCGTCCGGAGCCCACGCGATCCCCCCTGGGGCACTCACCAGACCCACCGCGAGCTGGAGATCCTGCCCCGTGGCCCATTCGACCATGCGCAGGTCCTGCAAGTACGGCCCCGAAGCCGCGTACGCCACCCACCGGCCATCGGGGGAGGGCCGGGGCGAAAGCGCCACCCACGCACCCGAACCGGGGAGCAGCCGCGGCTCGGTCAAGCCGGCACGGCGGATGGCCTCGATCTGCGCGGCGAAGCGCTCGCCGGCCTCCTTCTCGAGGTCCTTCCAGATGGCCTCCATGCTCTCCCCGAAGGCCCTCCGGACCGCCTCCCCGGGCCGGGTGACACCGGAGCTGGCGAACTCCTGCTGGAACTCCTCAATGGCGTCCTCGCCCCACCGCCGGGCCACGTAGTCCCACCAGGCGTAGCCGTAGAGGTACACATGGCCCGCCGGCTGGAAGTAACCGAGGTCGTACTGGCCCAGCGCCTCGTCCATCCTGGGCCATTTCGACTCCAGGACCGCCGTCCGCAAGAACATGTCGAACAAGGGATCGCCGCCTCGCCCCCCGGTCACCAGCTCGGTCTCTTCGAAGGTGGCGATGCCCTCGATGAACGCCATGGGTTGCAGCAGATTGGGCGTCGAAAAGCCCGGCACGTGCCCGAACACCTGCCGCAGCCCCCGGGCGGCCCCCTCCGCCATGTCCAGGTGCACCGCGTGCACCATCTCATGGGTGACGACCAGCCGGATCCAGTCGGCCATCCTCAGGCTCAGGCCCGTGGTATAGCCGAGCCCCACCGGGAAAACGGGCAGGATGATGATGCGCCCGTAGTACGTGACGTCCGTGTAGCCGTTGGCCAGGTCGGTGTCGTCGACCAGAGCCACGTGGACGGGCCGGTCGGGCACCGAGCCCAGGCGCTGCCGCAGGGCCTCCACGGCATCCTCCCCGGCGGCGGCCGCGTCCATGGCAGCCGTCTCGTATCCCGGTCGGAAGTGCACCCGCAGGTGAGGCGTCTCGAGGGTCATCCATCCGGTTGCCACGGCCGGCGCCGGAGCCCAGAGGACGAGCAAGACGGCGATGGCCCCGAGGGCCCGCGCGATCCGCATGGCCAGACAGTTCCGCCTTCTCCAGGAGCCTCCTGCCTGGCCAGAGACAGGTGGGAGACGCCAACGGCACCCAGTCTGCCGGGAGGCAGGCCGGCGCCTTGTTGGACCGAGGTGCCACCCCGTACAATGTCGGTGAAACGGAAGGGAGGGGCCGCCTCGTTGCCGGCCCAGCGGGTGTTCACCATAGCGGAAGCCAACGCGTTGGTCCCGTTCCTGACGGAGACGATGACGGCACTGCAGCGCCTCTACCGCGAGAGCAAGGCAGCCCACCGGGAGGTACAGCTCTGCGAGGCGGTGGGTCAGGGCGCCGATGGCCGCTGGATCATGGAGGTGGACCACCGGGAGGCTACGGAGCGCCTCCACCGGGCCGTCGAGCAGATGAAGAGCCTGATCCAGCAGGTCCACGAGCACGGGTGCCAGATCAAGCACCTGGAGATGGGCCTCGTCGACTTCCCCTCCCGCCTGTTCGGCGAAGAGGTCCTCTTGTGCTGGAAGCTCGGCGAGCCGTCGATCGAGTACTACCACGGCACGGCCGACGGCTTCGCCGGACGGCGGCGGATCCCGCCCGACATCCTGCGCCGCGCGGCGAGGCCCAGGCGTCAGCGCCGGGCCATGTGAATCGGCAACCCCACCAGCGCGTGCGCCGCCTCGCCCACCGCCTCGGACAGGGTCGGGTGCGCGTGGATCGCCTCCGCCAGTTCCTCGGCCGTCGCACCGAAGCGCATGGCCAGCACGCCCTCGTGGATGAGTTCGCACGCCCCCCGGCCGATGATGTGGAGCCCCACGACCTCGCCCTCGTCAGGCGGCTCGGCCCGGGCCAGTATCTTGACGACGCCCTCCGGCTCGCCCTCGACGTGCGCCCGGCCCAGGGCGCCGTACAGGAACCGCCCGATCCGCACCGGGATCCCGGCCGCCTGCGCCGCTTCCTCGGTCAGGCCCGCCCAGGCCACCTCGGGGAACGTGAACACGGCCGACGGGACGGGCGAGGTCCCCCAAGGGCGCACTTTCCGGCCCGCCGCATGCTCGACCGCCAGCAGCCCCTGGGCGGAGGCCGCATGCGCCAGGGGGGAAAGGCCGTTGACGTCCCCGATGGCGTACACGCCGGGCCGGGTCGTCTGCATGGTGTCGTCGACCTTGATGCCCGCCCGGGTGACCTCGATCCCCAACTCGCCCGGGTCGAACCCCGTGTAGGCAGGGCGTCGCCCGACCGCGACCAGGACCACGTCGGCCTCCGCCGTGCCCGGCCGGTCTTGCCCGTCCGTGAAGTGCACCTGCTTGGGCGGGCCGAACGGTGTCTGGCCGGGCTGCGCCTCGATGGCCTCCACCCTCACCCCGGTGCGTGCCTCGATCCCCGCCCGCCGGAAGCTGGTGGCCAGGCGCCGGGAGATCTCCTGGTCGGCGACCGGCAGTAGCGACGGCAGCAGCTCCAGGATGGTCACCTTGCTCCCGAAGGCGTGGAAGATGCTCGCAAACTCCACGCCCACGATGCCGCCCCCGATGATGACCAGCCGCTCGGGCACCCGGTCGAGCGCCAGCAACCCGTCGCTATCGACGACTCCCGGCAGGTCCGCGCCCGGGATGGGCAGGTGTGCAGCCTGGGAGCCGGTAGCCAGGATGAGCCGCCGGCCCCTGAGCGCCACCCGCTCCTGCTCGCCGCCGCTGCCGGCGGCCCCGGCCGGCATCACCTCGACCGTGCCGTCCCGGAGCACCGCACCGTGGCCCGGGAAGACCTGCACGCCGTTGGAGCGCATCAGCTGCTCCAGGCCGTGGACGAGGCCGTCCACCACCTCCTGGCGGCGCGCGACGACCCGCGGGAAGTCGACGGCCGCCCCCTCGACCCGGACGCCGAAGGTCTCCGCCTTCTTTGCCGTCAGCAGCACCTCGGCGCTCTTGACCATCGCCTTGGTGGGAATGCACCCGCGGTTGAGGCAGAGCCCGCCGAGGCGGTCCTTCTCCACCAGGGCCACCCGCATCCCGAGCTGGGCCGCCCGGATGGCCGCCACGTAGCCCCCGGGGCCTGCCCCCAGGATCACCAGGTCCCACTCCTGCACCGTACCGTGGGCATTGGCTCCCATGTCTGGGCATGGACCTCCTTATCCTCCGGACGGATCGGGCGCCGCCTCACTGCACCGACAAGAGGGCCGTGCGGTCCGCCTCGGGCACCTTCTCCCGGTTGCGGATCATCTGTTTCAGGATGCGCCGGCCGCCGCGGTCGCCGATCATCACGGCCCCGACCAGGTGCTCTCCCCGAAAGAAGAGGCGCCGGTACTGCCTCTGTCCCATATCCACCCGCACGACGGACTCCAGGCCCGGGTCGTACTCGGGGGTGAGGCCCAGGACGTACAGGGTCGAGTCGAACAGCGTACTGGTGTAGCTCGGGACCTCGCGAAGGGGCTGGTTGGCCCCCAGCACGTTGAGCGCCGCCAGCCGCCCGTGCGTCGAGGCGTTGTCCCACGTGCCCATGGTGTGGTGGCGCTCCAAGAACGCGTCGAAAAACTCGGCCACGTCGCCCGCGGCGTAGATGCCCGGAACGTTGGTGGCGAGCGTCTCGTCGGTGCGAACCCCCTTGCCGATCTCGACGCCCGACCCCTGCAACAACTCCGTGGAGAAGGTGAGGCCGAGCCCGCACGCCACGACCTGGGCCTCCAGGGTACGGCCGGCGGTGGTCACGACGCCCCTGACCGCCCCGCCCTGCACCACCAGGCTGGCGACCTCCTCCCCGTGGATGACCTCGACGCCGTGGTCGGCAGCGATCCGGTCCACGAGGAGCCCACCCTGCTCCTCCAGGACCCGGCGCAGGAAATGGGGCCCCCGCATGAGCCACGTCACCTCGAGCCCGCGCCGGCGCAGCCCCTCGGTCAGCTCGTACGCGATGTAGCTCCCGCCGACCGTCACCGCACGCCGGGCCCGGGAGATCAGATCCAGGATGTGACGGGTGTCGTCCAGGGTCTGGAAGTAGACCAGCCCCTCGGGACGCGGCTCGGCGCCGGGCACCCGTAACGGGCTGGGCCTCCCGCCCGTAGCCACGATGAGCGCGTCGAAGGGCAGCACGTCCTCCCGCTCGCCCGAGGTGTACACGACGCGCTCGGCCGCGTCGACCCTCACGATGCGGGTCGCGAAGTGAATGGCATACCCCATCCGGAGGTGGTGCTCGGGGTCCCGCATGAAAACCCGCTGCTCGGGCAGGTCCCCGCGCAACAGGCGTGGCAGCGCCACGCGATTGTACAGGGGGTATGGCTCCTCGGCGACGACCTGGACATCCAGATCGGGCCGCTCCTTGCGCAGCGTCTCGGCTGCCAGAGTGCCCGCCACGCCGTTGCCGGCGATCACGACGCGCCTCAACTCCCGAGAAGGGCGCGGCTCTCCCACCTGGTAACCTCCCCACCCAAGCCAGCCTCGAGCCCCGTATGCCGGGTCGCCTGCAAACGCCCCTTCGATTCGAGAAGGCCGGAGCGACTCCTCCGGCATGGGATCCAAGGACCTCACCGGCGCCAGGGTACGTCGCCCACGCCTCCCCGGCGGTTGGCCGCGCGGGCCATGACGAACAGCAGGTCCGACAATCGGTTGAGGTACGCGAGCACCTCGGGACGCACCTTATCCCGGCCCGCGAGGGCCACCACCTGCCGTTCGGCCCGCCGGGCCACCGTGCGGGCGACGTGCAGGGCGGCGCCGGCGGCCGACCCGCCGGGCAGGATGAACTGGGTGAGCGCAGGCAGCTCCGACTGGAGCGCGTCGATGAGCCTTTCCATCTCGGCGACCCGGGCGCCGTCCAGGAGCGGCAGCCCCTCGGGCATGCGCTGGCCGCTGTCGACGGCCAGCTCGGCTCCCACGGCGAAGAGGTCCCGCTGGACCTGCTCCAGCGCGCCGATCACGTCGTCGAGCGCCCCGGCGCTCCGGGCTTGGGCCACGCAAAGCCCCAGGTGCGCGTTGAGCTCGTCGATGCACCCGTACGCCTCGACCCGCAGATCGTCCTTGCGCACCCGGCGTGGACCGAGAAGACTCGTCTCCCCGGCATCACCCGTACGAGTGTAGATGCGCGAACCCCCGGCCTTCATCGCCCCGGCGCCACCTCCCCGAGGTGCCCCAGCACCAGGCCGACGCGAAGCAGCCGGCCGGACCGCTCGATCTCCAGCTCGACCCGCTCCCCTGCGGCCCGCTTTGCGAGCAGGGCGCGCAAGCCGTCGTGGCCTTCGGCCGGCTTGCCGTCGACCGCCCGGATCACGTCCATGGGTTGGATCCCGGCCCGCCAGGCCGGGCTTCCCTCGACGACCTGGAGCACCAGGGCGCCCAGGCTCCCGTCTTCGAGGTACTGGCTGACCGCCTGGATCCCGAGGTAACCCGCCCCGGCCTCGCCCGTGCGGCCGAAGCGCACCAGGAGGTCCCTCACCCGGGAGACGGGCACGGCAAAGCCGATCCCCTGCGCGCCGGCGACCCTGGCCGTGTTGATCCCGACCACCCGGCCGCGCCCGTCGACGAGAGGCCCGCCCGAGTTGCCCGGGTTGATGGAGGCGTCGGTCTGGATGAGCTCGTCCATGATCCCTGCCGGAGTCCTCAAGGCGCGGTGCAGCGCGCTGACCACTCCGGTCGTGACCGTCGCCTGCAGCCCCAGGGGGTTGCCGATGGCGACGACGAGCTGGCCCACGCGCAAGTCCTCCGAAGAGCCCAGCTGCGCGGCAGGGAAGCCCTTGCCCTCGAGCCTGAGCAGCGCCAGGTCGTGCGAAGGGTCGCGCCCCAGCACGCGGGCGGCCACGGCCCGGCCGTCCTGAAGGACCGCATGGAGCTCGGACGCCCCCGCCACGACGTGATCGTTGGTGACCGCCAGCCCCTCGGGGTCGACGATCACCGCCGACCCGACGCCCTCCCGCTGCGAGGGCCACGGCCCGTAGAAGGGCTGCGCTTCCGCGCGCGTGGAGATCCGCACCACCGAGGGCCCCACGAGCTTCACCGCCCGGGTGACCGCTCTCGAGAAAGCGTCCAGGAGATCCTCGGCGCCGGCCGCGTCGGCGCGGCCGCCGGCCTCCTCGTCCCAGGCCATCGTCGCATCCCTCTCTTCCGCGACCGGACTTTGACCTTTTTTGACCTTTCTGCGGCATTATACAGGCGCGCCCGGGTCGCGTCAAACGCCGGGTCTCCAGGAATTGGCGCGCGCTCCGTGGAATCCCCGTTCCCCAGATGGGGTTGCACGATTCGTCATCGATACGGCACAATCGGGACATGCTGGCAGTGTCGGCAGGGGTGGCACCGTTGCATGAAAAGTGAGCTCCTCTTCATCGTCAACCCGGTGGCGGGGCACGGGCGTTCCATGCGGGTGTTCTCGCG
This sequence comes from Limnochorda sp. L945t, assembly GCF_035593305.1. Classification (GTDB taxonomy): domain Bacteria; phylum Bacillota; class Limnochordia; order Limnochordales; family Geochordaceae; genus Carboxydichorda; species Carboxydichorda subterranea. The sequence goes on from NZ_CP141615.1 coordinate 2,804,850, forward strand.
CCTCGAGTCCGTCATGGACCAGGTGGCGGGCCTCAAGCGGCTCGTGTGGCTCACCCGGGGTCCCGGCCACGCGTTGGAGCTGGCCCGCCGGGCAGCGCTCGAAGGTTACGACCGGATCGTGGCCGTGGGCGGGGACGGCACGGTGCACGAGGCGATCAACGGCCTGATGGGTTTGAAACCCGAGATTCTCAACCGGGTCAGCTTCGGAGTGGTGCCGGCCGGCTCGGGCAACGACTTCTCCCGCAACCTCGGCATCCCCACCGACGTGGGCGCCCTTGCCACGCTGCTCGCCAGCGGGTCGAGCGGGCTGGCCGACGTGGGCACGGTCAACGGGCACTACTTCGCCAACGTGGCCGGCGTTGGCTTCGATGCCGAGGTGGCCCGCATGGCCAACCGGGTGCCCAAGCTGGTGCCCGGGACCTTGACCTACGTGACGTGTGCCCTCGCGCAGCTGGCCGTCTACCGCAACGCCGCCGTGCGCCTCACGCTCGACGGGCAGGTGCTGGAGCGGCGGGCCCTGCTCGTCGCGGTGGGAAACGGGGCTCGCTACGCCGGAGGCATGACCATCTGCCCGGGAGCACGCATGGACGACGGCGTGTTCCGGGTGGTGGTGGCCGGCGACCTCTCCCGCGCCCAGGTGCTCCAGGTGCTACCCCAGGTGTTTCCCGGGCGGCACGTCGCGCATCCCCTGGTGGAGGTATGGGACGCCCGAGAGGTGCACGTGGAGGCCGACCGCCCCCTTTCCATCCAGGCCGACGGCGAGGTGATCGGTACCGTTCCGGCGACCTTCCGCCTGCTGCCGAGGGCTCTGCCCGTGATCGGGCTGCGTACTCCCGAGCCCGGCGGGGCTGACGCGGAGCTCCGAGAGGCCGAGGGTGCCCGAGAGCCGGCGCCGGAGACGGAGGCTTCGGCTCCTGCCGCGGATCCGGCAGGTCCGAGGGCCGAGCGTGAGCCTGCAAAGCGCGAGCCGGCCTCCGAGCCGGGGCGCAATCCTGCCTTCCCGCAATCAAGCGACGAGGACTCGCTGCCCGGGGGCGGCAACGGGTATTTCGAGCGGCGCCGCCGGCGTGACAGCGCGTGAATCATAAGAAGCGAGCAACGCCGTCACGATGAAACCAGACCGATGAGCCCGTTGTGGCGGGGCTTCCTGATTTTCCAGGCAGGGTCCAACCTCCTCAACTTCATCCTCTCCCTCGTCTGGGTGCGGCTGGGCATGGCCTGGCGCATCCGGGTGAGCCGGGCCGGAGAGGCCCGGAGTTGCGGCTACGTCTCCTACTTGCTGCTCTCGGCCCGTTTCGACGCCCGCCTGCGCCGGTCGGGCAAAGCGTGGCGCCTGACCCTCGACGTGCGGCCCGTCCTCGCCGGCCTCCGGTGTGGGCGCATCCATGTCGAGCGGGCGGTGGCCGTCCCTGTTTCGCCGATCGCCCGGGCGCCCGTCGGCGACCCCGGAGCACCGGCCGGCGAGGCCTCGCGGCCCTGGCTCGAGCCGGCTCTGAAGGCCGCCGCCGCGTCGCTACGGGGCAAGGTGGTGGCCTCCTGCGTCGACGTGCACTTGTGCGTGGGGGTGGGCGACGCCATGTGGAGCGCGCTGTCAGCAGGCGCCGCCTACGCCGGGCTTTCCCTCACCGCCCGCGCGCTCGGCTCGTGGACGAGCTTCGAGCGCCGCCCCCGCCTGCGTGTGCGCCCGCTGTACGGGCGGCCTCATCTTTCGGCCCGGGGACGGCTCGAGGCCCGGGCGCGCGCCGGCTGGCTCCTCCTGGCGCTCGTCAGAGGGGCGATCGCGGGCGTCCGGGCCCGGAAGCCGGCCCGCACCCCGGCCGCCGCCCCTCAGCGTGCCAGGGCCCAGAGGGCCGCCGCATAGATCCGGGCCAGCTTGCGCAAGTGGTCGAGCTCGATGCTCTCGTCCTTCTCGTGCGGCACCACCCCCGAGAAGGGCAGCACCGGCCCGTACGCCACGCCCCCCGGTATCGCCCGGGCGTAGGTCCCCCCACCGATGGCCAGGGGCGGTGTCTCGTCGTCGCCGGTCTCCCTCCGGTAGACCTCGAGCAGCGTGCGTACGAGGAAGCTATCCCGGGGTACGTGGTGAGGCGGGTCGTCGTCCGCCCGCAGCACCTGCAGGCCTGCCTCGGACGCCCGTTCACGCACTCTGGCCACCAGGCCGTCCGCCCTGGCAATGGCCACGGGATAGCGGACGTTGAAGGTGGCCCGCAGCTCGCCTCCCTCGAGCCGCAAGACGCCCAGGTTGACCGTCAGCGGGCCCGAGACGTCGTCCCTTTCGGCGATTCCCAGACCCTGCCCGTGCAACCCTTTCCCCGCCCGGGCTATGAACCGCAGCGCGCCGGTGGGGTCCAGCAGGCCATCCCCGTCGCCGTCCACCAGGCAGCCCAGGAGCTGGGAGGCCGCGTTGATCCCCTTCTCCGGCGTGCTGCCGTGGGTGGCGACCCCGTAACTTTCCACCACGATCCGGCCGTCCGGGGCGGCCGATGCTTCGATGCGGGCGCGATAGCGGGTGGCCGCGGACCGTATCGCCTCGAGCCACCGGCCGGCGTCATGGCCGGGAGGCAGCTCCAGCCAGGCGGTGGCCCGGTCGGGCACGACGTTGGGTCGCTGCCCGCCCACCAGGCGTACCAGGGGCCCTGCGGGGAGCTCGCCCCCCAGCGTCAGATCCAGGACCCCTTTCTCCGCGAAGACCACCGGGAACAGGGCGTCCGGCGCAAACGCCAAGGCCGGATAGGGATGGCGCCGGAAGTAATGGCGCACGCACTGAAACCCGGTCTCCTCGTCACCCCCGACGATCAGCCGCAGGCCGCGCCGCACCGGCGCCCCCACCGCCACCAGCGACGCCAGCGCGAACAACGCGGCGGCCGTCGGCCCTTTGTCGTCGATGGCGCCCCGGCCCACCAGCCGCCCGTCGCGGATGATCCCTCCGAACGGCGGCACGCTCCAGCCCTCCCCGGCCGGCACCACATCCACGTGGGTCAGCACCCCGACGTCTTCGCCCGGCGGGCCCCAGCGCGCATGCACCGCATAGCCGTCGACGTCGAGCGTTTCGAGCCCTAACCGGTCGCCCACGCTCACGACCAGTCCCAGGGCCTCGGCCACCCCCGATCCGAACGGCCGGCCCGGGGAGGCAGGCCCCTCCACGGACTCGATCCGGATCAGGCGAACCGCGAAGTCCACGAGCTCCGCGTCGTGAGCCTGGAGCCAGGCTCCGGCGGCCTGTTCCACGGGATCCATCGCTGATGGCGCCGTCATGCCGTCGGTACCCCTTTCGCGCGGGCGTCCTGGCACTCCGGACACCCCCGCTTCATAGCTTTTCGTGAACGCATCCGCCAGCAGCGAGGAGGTTGAGGCCTTGTACCAGGCCAACCTGCAACGCCCTCCCGGCGGCCAACCCTGTCCCCATTGCCCCGACACGGCTCCCGGTCAAACCGCGTCGGCCGCCGACGTGTGGGGAGCTTACGCGGGAGGCCGCGTGCCGGCCACGTGCCCGCCCGGCTTCCAGGGACGCTACACGGTCCAGCCGGGGGACACCATGTGGCTCATCGCCCAGCGCCTGGGGGTCAACATCGACGCCCTGATCGCCGCCAACTCCCACATCCCCAACCCGGCCGCCCTCTTCCCCGGAGACGTGCTGTGCGTCCCCGGAGCGCCGCCGCGGCCGCCCTGCCGCGTGCCGGCCGGTTGTCCGAACGGGTTCGTCCGCTACACGGTGGTCGCCGGCGATACCATGTTCACCCTGGCCCGACGGTTCGGCATCCCGCTCAGCCAGCTCATCGCCGTCAACCCGCACATCCCCGACCCGTCGCTCCTGTTCCCGTGCGACGTGCTCTGCGTCCCGGCAACGGTCAGCTGCCCGCCGGGCTTCCGGACCTACACGGTCCAGCCAGGGGACAGCATGTTCAGCATCGCGCGGCGATTCGGCATCACGCTGGACGCGCTCGTCGCGGCCAACCCGCAGATCCCCAACCCCAACGTGCTGTTCCCGGGAGACGTGCTTTGCGTCCCGCAAGCCCCTGCATGCCCGCCGGGCTCTCAAGTCTACACGGTGCGACCGGGCGACACGATGTTCACCATCGCACAGCGCTTCGGCGTGAGCCTGGACGCGCTGATCGCGGCCAACCCGCAAATCCCCAATCCGGCGCAGATCTTCGCCGGCGACGTCCTGTGCATCCCGCCGCCGTCCATGTCCGCCACGGCGGCGCCGCCCGGTGCTCCCGAGACGGCGGGAGAGGAGTCGCCCTCCCGCTCCCAGGCCGCCGAGCCGGCCGGCTGACGGCCCTCCCCTCGGGTAGCGTCGCCCGTCCGGGGCGGCCACGGGTCTCCGGCCCGTCGGGCCGGAGACCCGCTTTGGGCCCTGACGCCGGCAGAGTGCAGCCGGCCCGGCGCTCAAGGCGACGCGTGGGCCACGATGCCGTCCGAGCGCGTCAAGATCCCCCTGAACAGGAACGACACCTGGCGCAGCGCGGACTCCATGTCGAAAGGCGCCAGCGCCGAGATCGCGTCGACCGGGAGCACGACCTTGTACCATCGCAGCGCCGCGCTCGCGGCCGTGTAGTGCACGCAGATATTGGCGACCGTGCCGCAGATGATGAGGGTGTCGGCTCCCGCCAGGCGCAGGTCGTGGTCCAGGCTCGTCCCGTAAAAAGCGTCGTAGCGCACCTTGCGGATCACGCGCTCGCCCGGTCGCGGCGCCAGCTCGTCGATGATGCGGGCACCCCAGGTGTCTTCCAGCACGTGCTCGCCCCAGATGGCGAACTCGGGATCTCCCGGGCGGTGCCAGTCCTGGGTGAAGAAGACGGGCATGTGGTGGGATCGGGCGAGCTCGAGCAGGCGGGCGATGGCCCCGACGGTGCGCGGCGCGTCGGGCACGAAGAGCTTCCCCTCAGGCCGGCAGAAGTCGTTTTGCATGTCCACGACGACCAGGGCCGTGCGTTCCGGGTCGAGCTCGACCCTGGGCGTCACGGTGTACTCGGGCACTTCGACCGTTCGAGCGGACATTTCGGCCTCCACCCCTGCCCTATTCTCACCGTCCTCGGACAGGGGTGTCAAACTCCGGCGCCCAATAGGTCCGGCGTGGAGGGGGCAACCCAGACCTGGGGACAGGAGCACGGGAGGGATCCGGGTGATGATGCGCGGCGGGCGCCGGTGCGCGGCCCGGCTGGCGGCGGCGATCGTCCTGGCAGGAGCGCTCGTGGCGGGGGCAGGGCCCGCACGGGGGGCGGCGCCGGCTGCAGGGGGCGATGAGCAGCCGTCCCCGGCGGCCGTGGAGATGCGGGGCATCTGGGTGGACAACGGGACGCTCGCGCGGCTCGGAGGGCCCGAGGGGATCGGGCGCCTGATGCGCCAGGTGCGGCAGGCAGGGTTCAACAGCGTGCTGGTGGAGACCATTTACCGAGGCAACACGTTGTTTCCCGGGCCGTACCAGGATCCCCGGTTCGCCCGGTGGGAGCAGGATCCGCTGGAGGCCGTGATCCGGGAGGCCCGTGCCCAGGGTCTGTTCGTGCACGCGTGGGTGTGGGCCCTGGCCGCGGGGATTTACGGCCGGCCGGGTCCGCTTCTGGCCGATCATCCAGAGTGGGCGGACCGCAACCTTGCAGGCAGTGCGTACTCCGGCCTCCCGACGGCCGTCGGATGGCTGGATCCGTCTCGCCCCGAGGTGCGGGAATGGATCGCAGAGCAGGCAGCCATGCTCGCACACCGCTACGGGGTCGACGGCATCCACCTCGACTACGCCCGCTATAACGACGACCTCCACGACCCCTTCGGATACACGCCCCACGCGCAGCAGGCCTTCCGCGCCGAGACGGGCCTCGATCTGGCAGGGAGGGCCCCTCGGGCGCTGCCCCCTCCCGTGAGGCGGGCCTGGGCCGCGTGGCGGGAAGACCAGGTCACGGCCGTCGTGGCCGCCGTCCGGGACGCCCTCGACCGGGCAGGGAGCCGGGCGCTGCTCTCGGCGGCAGTCATGCCCGACCTCGGCCAGGCCCGGCTGGTCCACCTGCAGGATTGGCGCCGGTGGCTGGCCGACGGGCTGGTCGACCTCGTGATGCCGATGGCGTACACTTCGTCGGGCGCCAACCTGGAGGACATCCTCGACGGCCTGGACGGGAGCCTGGACGCCATCCGGGCCTGGCGGGATCCCGGGCCCCTTCGCCGCGCGATCGTGCCCGGGCTGGCCTTGTTCGCGGCGCGCCCGGACACGATCGCAGCCAGCGTCGACGCGGTTCGACGCCGCGGCTTCGGGGGCGTGGTGGCATTCAGCACGGCCTACCTCAGCCTTCCTCTGCAACAGGCGCTGGCGGAGCAGGCGTTCAAGGAGGCGGCCGCGCCTCCTTCCCCGCAGGCGAGCCTGCGCAAGCGGTGGGCGGCCATGGATCCCTTGCCGCCGCAGCCGGTCCCCGAGACGCCCCCGGTCTCGTACGCGGCGACAGGCGCTCCGGGCACCACCAACCTGGCCCGGGACGCCACGGTGTCTGTCGACTCGTCGTTCCGGGGATACGGTCCGGAGGCGCTCCATGACGGGCAGCGCAACGACGTCCTCGAGGTGGGGCGCTGGGGAGAAGTCGCATGGGCATCCGCGGAGCGCCCCGCCGACCACTGGATCGTCCTGCGCTGGCCGACCCCGCGGGCCATCCACCAGGTCGACGTCTACTGGGCCCTCGACCGCGGCCGCTTCTTCTCGTCGACCCGCCTGCGGATCGAGGTCTACGACGACGCGTCCGAAAAGTGGCGGCTCGTCTGGGAGTACCAGGGCCTGCCCACCCACGAGGTGAGCCGGACGAGCGTGAGCTTCGCCCCCGTCACCACTTCGGGCCTGCGCCTGTGGCAACCGGAAGGCGGCGGGCCGCTCGGGCGCCCCGGCCTCATGTGGGTGGCAGAGGTCGAGGTCTACGGGCCCCCGGCGACCGAAGAGGCCGCCAGGGGGACCCCGTGAGGCTTCCTGCGCCCTTCACGGGATCGTCAACGGATCTTCGTCATCTTTTCAAAACCCATGGCCCGCATCCCCCACTTCCCTGCGATAGGTGTAGAGCAGCCGGGTTGCGGACGGGAGGTGCCGCAGGAGCCCTCCTGTTGCCTACCCCGTCCGGCCGCGGCGAGGATCTATAATGCAGCCTGTGATGGGCGAAGCAGAGGGGGCTTGGGTCATGGAGCGATGGAAGCGGTCGGCCCGGTGGCGCCGGCTCTCCGGGCTCGCGCTGCTGGCGATGCTCAGTTTCCTGGCAGGAGCGTTCCTGACCACCAACGTGCTGGACGTGCACCTGTGGGCGCAGAGTTCGCCTGCGCCTCCGGTCGCGCCGAGCGCATCTGCGCCGGCTTCGGATGCCGTCCTGGTGCAGGCGCCGGGTATCGGTAACCCCTATCTGCTCGCGGACATCGCCGAGCAGGTGAGCCCGGCGGTCGTCTTCGTGCAGGCCAAGTTCCCGAAGCCGCAGGTCGTGCAGGATCCGTTCTTCGAGTTCTGGTTCGGGCCCATGCCCGCCCCGCAAGCGCCGGTCAGTGCCGGAACGGGGTTCATCATCTCCGAGGACGGTTACATCCTGACCAACCAGCACGTCGTGGGCAGCGTCGGGGATAACCAGAAGCTCACCGTGAAGTTGGACGTTCCCAACTTCACGGCGGAGGTGCCGGCCAAGCTGGTCGGCTCGAGCTTCAGCCTCGACCTGGCGGTGCTCAAGATCGACAAGCCCAAGGGGCTCGACCGGCTCCCGGTCGTCAAGCTCGGGGACTCGGACAAGACCCGCCCCGGGGAGTGGGTCATCGCCATCGGCAACCCGTACGGCGAGCAGCTGGAGCATACCGTGACGGTGGGCGTGGTGAGCGCCAAGGGCCGCCAGATCGAGGTACCCGACCAGGAAGCCGGCCGGATGCGGCGTTACGAAAACCTGCTGCAGACCGACGCCGCCATCAACCCCGGCAATTCGGGCGGTCCGCTGGTCAACATCCGGGGTGAGGTCATCGGCATCAACACGGCCATCAACGCCCAGGGGCAAAACATCGGCTTCGCCATCCCCATCAACGCCGCCAAGAAGGTGCTCAACGACCTCATCACCCGGGGCGGCATCCAGGTGGTACGCCCGTACATGGGCGTCGGCCTGGAGGACCTGACCCCGAGGATGTCCGGCTACCTGGGGCTGCCCGATACCGACGGCGCGCTGGTCAACCAGGTGGAGCCGGGATCGCCGGCGGACAAGGCAGGGCTCAAAGTCTACGACGTCATCCAGCGCATGGGCCAGGCGCGCATCCGGTCTGCCAACGATGTCATTTCGGAACTCGGCAAGTACAAGCCCAAGCAGCAGGTCCCCTTGCAGGTGTGGCGGGACGGGCGCACGGTCACCCTGGTGGTCGAGCTCGGCGAACGCACCGTTCAGGATTGAGGACGCGCTGAGGTGAGACCTGGCGCTTCCGAGGAGGCGGCGCGGGCCGGGGAGGCGCCGGCCGCCTCCTTGCGCCGCACGAGGCTTTTCCTCGGCATGGCGCGCACCATCGCCCGCCACCAGATGGTGCAGCCGCGCGACCGCGTCCTGGTCGGGCTCTCGGGCGGGCCGGACTCGAGCGCGCTGCTCCACGCGCTGCGGCTCTTCGCACCCCGCATGGGCCTGGAGCTCGCGGCCGCGCACGTGCACCACCACATCCGGGGGCGTTCCGCAGACCGGGACGCCCGGCTCTCCGAGGAGTACGCGGCACGCCTCGGGGTGCCGTTTCATCTCGTGCACGTGGATGCCCCGGCCCACGCGCGCTCCGAGCGCGTCTCGCTCGAGACCGCGGCCCGCACGCTTCGCCTGGAAGCGCTCCAGCGCCTCGCCGCGGAGCATGGTTACCGGCGGGTGGCCCTCGGGCACACGGCCGACGATCAGGCCGAGACGGTGCTCATGTGGGTGCTCAGGGGTACGTCGCCGGCGGGGCTCGGCGGCATCCCCCCCGTGCGCGGCATGTTCGTCCGGCCGCTGCTGGACGTCTGGAGGGAGGACGTGGAAGCGTACTGCCGGGCGGCGGGCATCGAGCCCACACGGGACGAGACCAACCTCTCGCCCGACATGGCGCGCAACCGGATCCGGGCCGAGCTGTTGCCGCTCATCGAAAGCCGCATCCGGCCGGGGGCGAGAAGGGCCCTGGTGCGCCTCGCGCGGCTGGCCCGCGAGGACGAGGCCTGGATGCAACAGCAGGCGCAAGAGGCTTGGGACGCCTTACGCCCCGTGCGGGCCGAGGGGCGCCTGATCATCGACCGCCGGGCGCTGGCGGCCCTTCCCGCGCCCCTGGCGCGGCGCATACTGGTAAGAGCGTTCGAAGAAGTGTCGGGCGGGCACCGGGGACAACTATCGCTGCGCCACGTCGAGGCGCTGCAACAAGCGGTCGCCCGCGGGCGCGGCGGTGCGGTCGTGGTATTGCCCGAGAGAGTACGGGGGGTCGTGGAGCAGGGGGAGCTTCGCCTGCAATCCCTGTGAATCCCCCGGTGGCGGGCTTGCCGTGTGCTATAATGACCCTGGAATCGAGGGCGCCGGGCCAGGGGCCCGGCGCCAGGCGTCCATGGAGGATGTGAAGGCGTAGATGGGCCGTAGGGAGCGGAGGGGAGGGCCGGAGATGAACAGGTTTTTGAGAGGCGTCATGCTTTACCTGTTGATCGCCATCGTCCTCGTCTCCATCGTCAGCACCTTTTACTCCCCCTCCGAGAGCAAGCGGCAGATCGAATATTACCAGTTTACGAGACTCCTGGATTCCGGGCAGGTCGCCAGCGTGCGGTTCGTCGGCGACCAGAGGCTCGAGGGCACCCTCAAGGACAACACCAGCTTTTCCACGTACATCCCGGCAGGCAGCACGCAAGAGGTCATGCGCAACCTCGAGGCGAAGGGCGTGGCCATCTCGGCCGAGCCACCGCCCAACCCGCCTTGGTGGCTCAACTTGCTGCCCAACTTGTTGATGCTGGTGGTCTTCGTCGGCATCTGGCTGTTCATCCTCAACCAGATGCAGGGCGGCTCCAACCGGGCCATGTCGTTCGGCAAGAGCCGGGCGCGGCTGCACACGGAAGAGAAGACCAAGGTCACGTTCAACGACGTGGCCGGCCTGGACGAGGCCAAGCAGGAGCTCCAGGAGGTCGTGGAGTTCCTCAAGCATCCCAAGAAGTTCGTCGACATCGGCGCGCGGGTGCCGAAGGGCATTTTGCTGGTAGGCCCGCCGGGCACCGGCAAGACGCTTCTGGCACGAGCGGTGGCGGGCGAGGCCGGTGTCCCCTTCTTCAGCATCAGCGGCTCGGACTTCGTCGAGATGTTCGTGGGCGTGGGAGCCGCCCGCGTGCGCGACCTGTTCGAGACGGCCAAGAAAAACAGCCCGTGCATCGTCTTCATCGACGAGCTGGACGCGGTCGGTCGCCAGCGGGGCGCGGGCCTCGGCGGCGGTCACGACGAGCGGGAGCAGACCCTCAACCAGCTCCTGGTGGAGATGGACGGGTTCGAGCCCAACAGCGGGATCATCATCATGGCCGCCACCAACCGCCCGGACGTCCTGGACCCGGCCCTGCTGCGACCGGGACGCTTCGACCGCAAAGTGGTGGTCGACCGGCCGGACGTCGAGGGGCGCTATGAGATCCTCAGGGTGCACAGCCGCAACAAGCCCCTCGCGCCGGACGTGGACCTCAAGCTGCTGGCCCGGCGCACGCCCGGCTTCGTGGGCGCGGATCTCGAAAACGTCATGAACGAGGCGGCCATCCTCGCGGCCCGCCGCGGCAAGAAGCGGATCACCATGGACGAGTGCGAGGAGGCCATCGACCGGGTGATCATGGGGCCCGAGCGGCGGCACAAGGTCATCCGGCCGCAGGACAAGAAAGTGCTGGCCTATCACGAGGCCGGACATGCTCTCGTGGCCCACTTCCTGCCCCACTCCGACCCCGTGCACAAGGTGACCATCGTGGGCCGGGGATTGGCCGGCGGGTACACCATGGTGCTCCCGGATGAAGACCGCATGGTAGAGACGCGCAGCGAGCTCCTGGACCGCCTCGCCCACATCCTGGGAGGCCGGGCCGCCGAGCAGCTCGCCTTCTCCGAGATCAGCACGGGGGCTCAAAACGACCTCGAGCAGGCCACCAAGCTGGCCCGCCAGATGGTCATGGCGTGGGGCATGAGCGAGAAGCTGGGGCCTCTGACCTTCGGCCGCCAGCACGAGGACCTCATCTTCCTGGGCCGCGACATCGCCCGGGACCGCAACTACAGCGAGCAGGTGGCCGCGGCCATCGACGACGAGGTGCGCCGCCTCATCGAGGAGGCCTACAGCAAGGCGGCAACCATCCTCAAGGACCACCGTGACGCGCTCGAGCGCGTGGTGGAGGCGCTCATGGAGAAGGAGACGCTCAACCGGGAGGCCTTCGTGGCCACGGTCGAGGGCCGGGAGCTCCCGGCCGAGGCGCCGGCACCATCCGCGCCCGCCGCCTCTCCCGAGGCTCGCTCGGCTGCCGGAGCGGAAAGGCCGCGGCGGGCTCTCGACAAGGACGGCCTGCTGGAGCCACCGGGCAAGCAGCCCAGACCGGCTGAGGGCTGACGGGTAAAGTCCCGTGACGACGGAGACGGCCCGCCTCCGGGCGGGCCGTCAGGTAGCGGTCGTCGAAGGCAGCGCGTCTTTCTCACCCGTCGATGAGGACACGCACGCCTGTCACGTAAACGAAGACCGGACCTCCCTCACCTCAGGCGCCCGTCTTGGACTGCGCCTGGGTGTTGGCCCAATACGCCAGGACCGCTACGATGACGCCGCCGATCACGCTGATCCACTTGAGCGGATCGGCCGTGACCACGAACGGTAAGATAATCAGCAGTACGCCAACGACCACGTTCACCCAGTTTTGCCACATGGCATGGTCAACTCCCTTCTCTACCGAAGGGCTGGGCGCCCGTTGTCACCAAGGAACGTCGCTGGCGCTGCCTCCCCACCGCTACCCACGGCCTGGCGGGCCGTCTGGATCCGGCTCCGGATCCAGCATCAGTATAGGCTGGCAGTAAGGGAGCGTCAAGCTGGCGCACCGTCATGACGGCCACCGTGACGTCGTCGGGCCACCGGCCGCGGGCCACCTGCTCGAGGCAGGAGCTCAGGGCGTCGGCGAGCGCGGCCGCCTCGCCACGAGCGCTTCCCAGGGTCTGCAGGACGTGCTGCAGGCACGACTCCCCGGCCTCCCCGAGCTCGGCGGCGCCGTCCGTAGCCATGACGATCACGTCGCCGTCGAGGAGCCTGCGGCGTACCGGCTCCACCTCCACCGCCTGCAGGATGCCCGCGGGGATGGCCCGGCCTTCCAGGCGTTCCACGCTCCCGCTTCGGAGGACGAACGTGGGGTACGCCCCTGCCTTGGCCAGCTCTAGTTCGCCCGAGACGAGATCGAAGACGGCGAGATCCAGCGTGGCGAACCGTTCGTCGGGGGAACGGGCCAGCAACACCGCGTTGGCGAACTGGATTGCCTGCCCCGCGTCGAACCCTGCCACCAGCGCCGCCTCCGCCAGCCGGACGGCCCCGGTGCTTTCCCGGGCCGCCTCCGGCCCGCTGCCCATCCCGTCGCTGAGCACCACGGCAACCAGGCCGGGGGCGAGCTGCACGCGGTGGAAGGTGTCCCCCGAACTGTTTTGGTCCCAGCGGGTGCGAGAGGTAAACGCCACGTCCAGCTGCCAGGCGGCCCGGGGACCCAGGCGCACCTCGCACCCGGCCTCGTCGCGCCGGCCACCGTCCGGCCCCGGCTCGTGCCGGCAATGCTCGTCCACCACGGCCAGCGGGATCCCCTCGCTCTCCTGGGCCGCCCGGAGCACCCGGCGGCTGCAGGAGTGAGGAGCCCCGCACGGCTCCCGTAACCGCACCACCACTTCCCGCCGGCAGCCCGCGCCGGCCACCAGCGCCTCGCGGTACGGGATCCCCAGGCGGGCCATGTGGCGCATGAGCCGGGAGGCCGCGGGCACGTCGAGCGGAAGCCCTCTCTCCTGCAGGTGCGCCCTCAGGCGCCGCAGCATGCCCGCGGCCGCGCCGACTTCGGACATGAGGCGCCGGGACTCGGCCTCTGCCCCCTTGCGGGCGCGCTTGAAGGCGGCCATCAACGCGGCCGTGTCGCTCACGGCGGCCGCCAGGCGGAAGGGCTGGATGCAGCGCCGCCGCAGCTCTGCGGGCATGTCGGACTCGACGGCCTCTCCGCGCTGCTCGGCCCGCTCCAGGAAGGCGAGGACGTCCCAGAAGCTCGCGTTGGCGTGGCTTTCCCAGCAGTGGGCAAAAGAGGGGCACTGCCGGCACGCCCGCTCCTGCACCTTGCCCACGTAGCCGGGGCCGTCCGCCCAGTCCGTCCCGTCCATCGCCGAGGCGGCGGTCTCATACGTCGCCCGCAGCGCCTCTACGATGCCGGCGGCGCTCTCGACGCCCTCGAGGGCCCGGCGGTGCGCCCACTCGGCCACCAGCACGCCGGACGGCCCGGTCGCCGCCATCGCTCCGCCTCCGGCGACGCCCCCGTCCGGGGTTGCCGCAAGCCCGAACTCGCGCCCCCGGCGCTCCAGCGCCACGATCCACGCTCCGGGCATGAGCAGGTACAGGAGCGCCCCCGCCAGCGCGTGCCCGAGCGCCCATGCCACCCACTCTGCCGACGACGCGGCCAGGCCGGCGGCAGCGGTCACGCCGGCCATGGAAAGGGCCGCCCACTCCTTGCGCCCTCCCGATACCGCCGCGGCCCCCAGCGCGCCCGCCGCCTGCGCCAGGGCGAACAAGAGCCACCGCGGGCTCGCTACGGCCATCAGGAACCCCGACACCACGGCCAGCGCCACGCCCAGGGAGGGGCCGGCAGAGGCCGTCGTGACCAAAGTGAGCAGCGGCCCGGCGACCGCAGCCAGGTGGACGGGCCCCACTCCGATCGGCACCAGCCCCACCAAGAGCGCCGCCCCCGCGGTCACCAGGCCGGCCGCCCGCTCCACGAGGCCGGCGCTCTGGCCCTGGGTGGCTGCTCCGGCGACGGCGCCGTCCGCCGAACCCCCGTCGGCCCCCGCAGCGGCTCCACCCGCCGGCCCGGGCGAGCTACCCCCTCCCCCCAGGAAGGCGGCGACCGGCGACCACAGGTGAGTGAGCGCCGCGGCGGCCATCGCCTCTGCCACGGTCTCGATCCACCACAGGGGAGCCTGGCCGATCCCCAGGCCGCCCGCCACCATCCGGGCAGCCATCACGGCCAGGGCCGCCAGCAAGTGCCGCCGCCGGCGCAGGCGATGGCTCCCCTTGGGCCCCGCCAGGGCCCACCCCAGGGCGACCGCCGCCAGCACGACAGGGCCATGCGCGGGTGCGAACAACGCAGCTCCGGCCACCGTGCCCACGGCGGCCGCGGCCGGCAACAGGGCTCCCGTCTCGAGGGTGCTGAAGAAGAAGGCCAGCGCGAACGGCCCCAGGTTACCGACGCGGGCCGACGAGAGCAGCACTCCGGCGAGCACCGCCAAAGCGGGGCCAGCGACGTGTCGCACGACGACTCCCCGCCGGCCAGGGTACCACGCGGGCTGGACCCCGTGTGTCGATCCGCCTTCTACGCCTTCCGAGGGAATCGGTCGCGGGATCCTGCCGGCTCAGACACGGTCCCCGCGGTACGGGCGATCTTCGGAAAGGCGCCGGGCCAACTCGCGCAGCCAGTCGAGCTGCCCCTTCTTGGAGCCGAAGTCGGCGTCGTTGCGGTAGGAAAAGGTGACGCTCAGGCGGCGGATCCCGCCGAGATCTTCATCGACGACGCGAAATCCCTGGTGATCTTTCAGGAGAACGGCAAACCTCGCGCCGGCGTCCAGGTTACCCGCTCGCATGGGGTCGGGGGCGTCCGTGAACTCGTAAGACAGGGTGAGTTGCCCGCCCTCGTCGGGCCGCTCCGGGATGACCCCCAGATCCCGGAGCTGGCAGGCGTGCTCGGTCAGCACCTCGCAAGCACGGAGCAGCACGTCCAGCTCCCCGGATGCCTCCAGCGCCCCATCCGCGGGCTCCTCCCGGCCGGAAAGGCGGCCCTCTTCCTCGTCCAGCCACGCATCCCCGCCTCCGCCGCCCAGGCGCCACATCCAGGCGTCGGCGACCTCGCAGCGCCCCGTCTCGCGGTCCCACTCGAAAGGGTTGATGCGCCAGCCGTCCAGGAGACGACCGAGGACCGCCATCTCCTGCGCCGACAGGTGCCGGGCGAGCAGCGACCGGATGGCGCCGATACGACCGCGTTGCCCGGAAGCGGCCACGCTCAGATCACACCCCTCCGGCCGTCCAGCGAAGGCACCCGCCCGTCGGGGACGGCCGCCCGGCGCGTCTCGTCACGCCGTGCCCTTTCGCCGGCGGCGGGCAGGACGAACGTGAAGCGAGCCCCGCCCTCGCGCCGGTTTTCCGCGAAGACGCGCCCTCCGTGCGCCTCGATGACGGACCGCACGACGGCAAGGCCGATGCCCGAGCCCCCCGTGCTGCGGGCCCGGGCCAGATCCGCCCGGAAGAAGTGGTCGAAGATGTGCGGCAGGCTCCCCTCCGGGATCCCGGGCCCGTTGTCCTCCACCGAGACCACCACCTCCCGGCCGCCGGCGGCCGGCTCCACCCGGATGCGCACCTCGCCCCCCTCTGCAGGCAGGTGCCGCACCGCGTTGCTCAGCAGGTTGGCCATGACCTGGCCGATGCGGTCCGGATCGGCCAGCACCTGGGGGCTCGGCGCACGCGTGACCGTGAGCCGGGCGTGCAGCTCGTCGAAGCGCGGGCGCCACAGGTCGGCCGCCGCCTCCACCAGGTCGGCCAGGTCGACCCGCTCCCGGTGCACCGGCAGCTCCCCGGCCTCGGCCATGGCGAGATCCCGCAGGTCGTTGACCAGCCGGGCCAGGAGGACCACCTGGGTGTGGATCCCCGCGATGCGCTGGGGAGTGGCCGGCGTGACGTCGTCGAGCATGGCCTCGAGGTTGGCCTGGACCACCGTCAGGGGCGTCTTGAGCTCGTGGGCGATGTCGGCCAGGAGCTGGCGGCGCTGCTGCTCCTTGCGCTCCAGGGTCCGCTCCATGGTCGTGAAGGCCGCGTCCAGCCGGTCGAGCTCGTCACCGGTCTCGGGCAGCCCCGCGTGCGCGGCCGCTCCGATGGCCAGGGCGCGCTGGGAGAGACGGTGCAGCCGGCGGGTCATGGTCGAGGCCATGACGACGCCCATCCCGGCTCCCACCGCCGCGGCCACCACGCCCACCTGCCAGAGCACCTCCCGGACCCGGGTCAAGAAGCGTCGCTCCGGCAGGCCCATGAAATAGCTGATGGCCGGGCCCCACCCCTGGCCCATCATGCGGCGCATCCATCCAGGATGGTCGCCCGGCGCCGGTACCGTGCCCGGCTCCCCGGGCGAGGCGCTCTCCACCCGCACGCGGAAGAGGTAATACTGGAACTCCTGGTTGACGGCCCACTGGGCGGCCACACCGACGGCGACCACCGTCAAGACGGCAACCAGGGCGAAGGCCGCGGCCATCTTGAAGACCACGCTGTTCACTCGCCTCGCCCCCCGCTCGGCGGGCTCTCCTGGGGTACCAGCTTGTACCCCACGCCGTACACCGTCGCGATGAACCGGGGATGGCGAGGGTCGTCTCCGAGCTTTTGGCGCAGGTTTTTGATGTGCGCGTCGATGGTGCGCTCGTAGCCCTCGAAGGCCATGCCCTGCACCCGCTCCACCAGCTGTAACCGGGTAAACACCCGGCCGGGGTGCGATGCCAGCGTTGCCAGGATCTTGAACTCGGTGGGCGTGAGCTCGAGCTCCCGCCCCCGCAGGGTCGCCTGGTGGCGGGGCACGTCCACCGTCAACTCGCCGACCCGGTGCACTTCGTCCTCTGCGCCCCGAGCGACCGGCGCAGCTCCCGCCCCCGGCGCCGGCGCAGCCCCGCCTTGGGAACGGGCGTGAGCCCGACGAAGCACGGCCCGCACCCGCGCGACCACCTCGCGGGGGCTGAACGGTTTGGTGATGTAGTCGTCGGCTCCGAGCTCCAACCCGACGACCCGGTCGACCTCGTCACCCCGCGCCGTCAGCATGATGATGGGAAGGTCCGACTCGTTGCGGAGGCGCCGGCACACCTCGCGGCCGTCGAGCCCGGGCAGCAGCAGGTCGAGCAGCACGAGGTCCACGCCCCGGGAACGGGCCAGCCCGAGAGCCTCCAGACCGTCGCCGGCGATCACGACCCGGAAGCCTTCGGCCTCCAGGTACGCGCGCAGCACCTGGGTGATCTCGGGCTCGTCGTCGACCACGAGAATCGTCTTTCCCGCCGCCGGCGCCGCCGGTTGTACCCTATCCGTCGTTCACCCATCTCCGCCCCCTCTAGCTTCTCCTGTCGCCCGTCATGCGTCAAGCCACGACGGCAGGGGCGACCCCGGGCCGGGAGGAATCCCTCTCCCCGGCGAAAGGCGGGTGCAGGCAAGGGTTGAACGTACTGGTGACCGGCGGAGCCGGCTACGTCGGGAGCCACGCCGTGCTGGCGTTGTTGGAGGCAGGGCACGACGTGACGGTGCTCGACGACCTGTCGAGCGGGCATCCGGAGGCGGTACGGGACGTGCCGCTGGCCGTGGCCGACGTCACCGACCGCGGCGCGCTGGAGCGCCTCGTGCGCGAGCGCGGCCCCTTCGATGCGGTCATGCACTTCGCGGGCAAGATCCAGGTCGGCGAGTCGGTGCGAAAGCCCGACCTCTACTTCCACGTCAACGTGGTGGGCACCCTTCATCTGCTGGAGCTGCTGGCCCGGCACGGCACCCGGTGGTTCGTCTTCTCGTCGTCGGCCGCGGTGTATGGAGAGCCGGAGACCGTGCCGATTCCAGAAGAGCACCCCCTGCGCCCGGCCAGCCCGTACGGGGAGACCAAGCGCGCGGTGGAGGCCATGCTTCCCTGGTGGGAAGAGGCGTATGGCCTGCGCTGGGTGAGCCTGCGCTACTTCAACGCCGCCGGCGCCGACCCGCGAGGCCGGACCGGCGAGCGGCACGACCCCGAGACCCATCTCATCCCGGTCGTGCTGCAGGTTGCTCTCGGGCGGCGCGACGCGGTGGAGGTGTACGGGACCGACTGGCCCACCGCGGACGGGACGTGCGTGCGCGACTTCGTGCACGTGAGCGACCTGGCGACGGCCCACCGCCTGGCCCTCGAGCATCTGGGAAACGGTGGGGCCAGCGGCTGCTTCAACCTCGGCGGCGGTCAGGGGTGGTCGGTGCGGCAGGTCATCGAAGTGTGCCGGCAGGTGACGGGGCGGCCCATCCCCGTGCGAGAGGCCCCGCGCCGGCCGGGTGACCCGGCCGTGCTCGTGGCCGACCCCGCCCGGGCGCGCAGGCAGTTGCGGTGGCAGCCGCAGTTTTCCTCGCTCGAGACCATCGTCCGCACGGCCTGGGATTGGCACAAGGCAGGCTATTGACAGTCGCGCGTCACCCTTCTAGAATCGAGCCAGCCTGAGGGCTTGGCCGTGTCGCCGGTGCCACCCGGGCGGCAGGCGCCCCACAGAGGTGCACGACCGGCGTTCGGGCGCAGACGGGTTTGGGGCGGGAGATGACGGCCCCCTTCCAAAGATGCAGCGAGTGCGCCTGGGGCTGGCTTTCAACCTGCGTCGCGAAGCGAAGCGCGACGGACCCGAGGACCAGGACGCGGAGTACGACGCGTGGAGTACGGTCTCGGCTCTGGCCGAGGCCCTTTCTTTTGGCAACACCTGTCAGGTCATCCCGCTCCCGGTGGAGCGGGATTTCGCGTCGTTGCTCGAGCGCCATCCGGTCGACGCCGTCTTCAACATGGCCGAGGGGTGGGGCGGGAGGAGCCGCGAGCTCCTGGCACCTGCGGTGCTCGAGATGGCAGGGGTACCCTACACGGGCTCGGACCCGGTCGCGCTGGGCCTGGCCATGGACAAGGCCATCGCCAAGGCCGTCGTGCAAAGCGCCGGCGTCCCGACGGCCCCCTCCGTCGTCGTGTCCCGCCTGGAGGAGCTCGAGGCGGTCGCCCCGGAGTGTTCCTACCCCGCCTTCGTCAAGCCCGTGGCGGAGGGATCGAGCAAGGGCGTCCGGGTCGAGTCGCGGGTCGATACGCCCGAGCAGCTCGCCCGCCAGGTGGAGCGGGTGCTGCGCGTCTACCGGCAGCCGGCGCTCGTGGAGGCGTTCCTGCCCGGAAGAGAGTTCAGCGTGGGGATCCTGGGCAACGACCGGCTGAGATGCCTGCCCGTTCTCGAGGTTCGCCCGCTCGTTCCTCCCGACGATCCCGGGAGGTTTATTTATTGCTATCACACCAAGAGCCGCAACCTGGAGGCCTTCTTGTGCCCGGCGCCGATCGACCGCGCGCTCGAAGCGCGCCTGGTCGCGCTCACGCAGACGGTCTTCCGGGCGCTCTCCCTGCGGGACGTGGCGCGGGTCGACTTCCGCCTGGACAGCGCCGGGCAGCCGCGATTCCTGGAGGTCAACCCGCTGCCGGGGCTTTCTGCCGCCAGCCTGCTGACGGCCCAGGGCGCGGCGGCAGGACTCGACCTGCCGCACCTGGTCGCCTCCATCGTCGCGGCGGCGGCGTCCCGCTGGGTACAGGAGCCGGGCCTGGGCGGCGACCGGCTGGCCCGCCTGATGGCGCTCCGGCAGGTGGCGTCGGAGATGGCGGCAGCGCCCGTCCCACGGCTCCACGACGAGGCGGCGGCTCCCGGAGCGATCGCCGCGAGCGGCCACGGGACGCCGACCCGGAGCCAGGCACCGGTCCAGGGGTAAAGGTTTGCCCGCCGGACGGCCCCCGACGGGCGCCGCCGCGGCGGGAATTACGGCCGGCCACGGCCGGTAGGAGGCGAAACGCACAGGCATGAGCGGTGATGACGAAAAGCCTGGAGGAACGTCGTGGAAGGATTGGCGTTGGCAGTTCCGTCACCGTGTGCGCACCGTAGAGCAGCTCGCCCAGCATACCCAGGTGACACCGGAGATGGCCCAGGCCATCGAAGCGTGCTCGCACGAGTTTCGCTTCGCGATCACACCGTACTACCTGAGCCTCATCGACTGGTCCGATCCCGACGACCCGATCCGGCGGCAGGCGATCCCCAGCGCCGACGAGCTGGAGGACCCGCTCGGAGGCCGCGACCCCCTGCACGAGGAGGATCACTCCCCCGTGAAGGGTCTCGTGCACATGTATCCGGACCGGGTCGCGTTCCTGGTCACGGCGGATTGCGCCATCTATTGCCGGCACTGCACCCGCAAGCGGTTCGTCGGCAAGGGCGGCAAGATGACGGACGAAGACGTGGACCGGGGCATTGAATATATCCGGCGCACGCCCGCCATCCGGGACGTGTTGATCACCGGAGGCGATCCCCTGGTCGCCTCCGACGCGTGGCTCGAGGGGCTGATTTCCAGAATCCGGGCGATTCCGCACGTCGAGATCATCCGGATCGGGACCCGGATGCCGGTCACGATGCCCCAGCGCATCACCCAAGAACTGTGCGACATGCTCCAGAAGTACCATCCCATCTGGGTCAACACGCACTTCAACCATCCGCGCGAGATCACGCCGGAGTCGGCCGCCGCCGTGGATCGGCTCTTGCGGGCGGGCATTCCTGTCGGCAACCAGACGGTCCTGCTCAAGGGGGTCAACGATGACCCGGCGGTCATGCGGGAGCTGGTACAGGGGCTCTTGAAGATCCGGGTACGGCCGTACTACCTGTACCAGTGCGACATGCTGCGGGGGACGGCCCACTTCCGCACACCCATCGAGACCGGGCTCGAAATCATCCGGGCCCTGCAGGGATGGACGACGGGGTTCGCCGTTCCCACGTTCGTCGTGGATTCGCCGATCGGGAAGATCCCGATCATGCCCCAAAATTTGGTCGAACGCGGCGACGGCTACATCGTGCTGCGCAACTACGAAGGCCGCACCGTGCGGCTTCCCAACCCGTCTCCGTCGCTCCCGGAGCAGGCGGTGGCGGCCGCGGCGGCCGTCTCGACCAACGGGCGTGCGTCGGCCAACGGGCATTCCAAGGACGGGGCCGGAGCTTCCGGAAAGTAGGCATGGGTCGCCCACATCGGCCCGTTCGTGCAGCGGCCAGGAGCCGGGCTTGACAGCCCGGCTCTTTTTCTGTTTGTTGAATGGGCAGGGTGCGTTGGAAGGAGCGGTGCAGGGCAAATAGAATCTAGAATGTCTGGAACCCGAGTGCTTCCCCGGAGATCCGTTGAACCGTCGATCTCGACGAGAGGAGCGTGTGCAGAGCATGCCGGACAACCCGGAGCGCACCGAGCAGTGGTCTGGTTCGACGAACGGCGGTGACGACGAGGACTTCAACGGCCTCGATCTCGCGGAAGTGCCGACTGCCCCTGCCCATCTGGAAGACGAGCAAGGTGGGACAGCCGAGCCCGCTCAGGCGAGCCCGGCCCAGCCGGGCCGGGTCGCCGCGGAGGCGGCGCAAGCCCCCGTGCGGCGGCGGCGCGGCGGACGCCCGCGGGTCACCGCGGAGCAAGACCAGCGTATTCTAGAAGCGTTCGAGCGGGCAAAGAAAGAAAACCGCTCGCTGCGCGAAGTGGCCAACGAGCTCGCCCGAGAGCTCGGCCAGCCCGCCGATTACATCAACCAGCGGTACTATTACCTGCAGCGCAAGGCGCGGCCCGAAGGCGTGGGGGCCCGGGCAGCGGGCGGGCGGCGCCGCGGGGCAGCCGGCCGAGCCGAGGCACCGCGGCGAGCGGCCCCGGCAGCGGGCGCGCCGGCCCGGGCGGAGAAGGCCCCTGCTCCGGCGGAAGGCCGCAGGGGAGGGCGGCGCGCGGCGGCGGCAAGGACGGCTCCGCCAGCCCCCACGGCAGCGCCGGCAGCGGCGCCTGCGCCCGCGGCGGGCGACCTCGCCGCGATCTCGCGCGCTTTGAGTGAACTCAGCGAACTGACCCGCAGCCAGTTGACCGCCATCGTCGATCGGTTGCAAAAGTTGGAATCTCGCCTCACCTCTCTCGAGCGGCAGCCGGCGGGTGCCGATGCCAACGTGGACCAGGTGCTCGAGCGGCTCGGGCAGGTGCTCCAGGAGCGAAGCCGCGCCGCCAGGAGCCGGGACCGGGTGAAGGGCGCGCTTCAGGAATTCCTGAAAACTCTCGAAGAGAGTGTATAGCGAGAGGTACTGCCCGGCGCCAACCAGGGAGGTGTACGAGGTCATGCGCAGGTGGACGTTCGGGGTCGTAGGGGCCGCGGTCCTGGCGTGGTCCGGGGTGGCTCAGGCAGCGGGCGGGGCCGTCGCGCCCTCCCCGTACCTGGTGCTCGGCAGCCCGGTGGCCGCCAACCCTGCCGCCTTTGCGTGGCAGGCTTTGTCCCTGTCGGCGGGACCCGTGAGCCTGGAGTCGTTCTCCAGCGCCTGGACCGTGGGGGACGTGGTGCGATCCGCGACGTCCGGGGATCCATGGAAAGCCATCGGAGAGCTCGCCAGCCGGTACCCCGGGGAGGCCGAGGTCCTCCGTACGTCGGGCGCGGCCCGGCTGCGGGCCAACGTCATGGCGTTCGAGGTGGGCTACGGCCTGATGGCCCAGGCCGGCGCTCATCTTCCCGCGGGTTTCCTGAGGCTCGCGGCCGACGCGGCCCGCCAAGCGCTCGGCGGACCTTACGACCTCACCGGGACACGCCTCGTCAGCGCGGCGTGGTCCGACCTCTCGGTTCGGGCCAACACGCCGGTACCGGTCATCCCGAAGGCGCTCGGGCTCTCCAGCTTCTCCGTGGGAGCGGGCATCCACTTCCTGAAGGGCCACGGGTATTATGCGTTGAACGCCGACGGCACGTTCTCGCCACCGGCTGCAACCGGCCCTGCCCTCCGGGCGTGGAGATCGCGTGACGGCACCGGCTACGCCGTGGATGCCGGCATCGTGGCCGGCCTGCGCCCGAGCTTCTCGGTGGAGGCTGCCGTGGTGGGCTACGGACAGCTCCAGTGGACCGGCGTCGAAGAGCTCACCGAGCTCCAGGCCGACGGCACTTTGGTCTGGAAGGGAGCGCAGGACGTTACGTACGTCCTTCCCGCCACGGCCCTGGTCGCGGCGCACTGGCGGCCTCTCCCGGCAGGGCTGCTCGAGCTGACCGGCGGCTATGCCCGGGTCGGGATCAACAAGCCCGGCGAGGAGGCGTTCAACCGGCTCTACGCCCAGGCGGACGCCGGCCTGGGGCGCTTCGTGCGCGCCGGGCTCGGGGTGGTCAAGGATTCCGTCGATCCCGAAGCCCGTGTCTACGGTTCGATCGGCGGAGGCGCCGGCGTCGTCACCGCCTCGCTCCAGGTGGTCAACCTCCAGGAGCTGCCGAAAGGCGCCGACGCCAAGTCGCTGGGTCTCGGGCTCATGGTCAGCGGCGGATTTTGACGAGGGCCCGGGCGTCGGCGGGGGCTCGAGGCTCGGTAGGCGAGAGGAGAGGGCGCAGGGCCGGGAACGGGCCCCCCCTCTCCCCGGCGGTCTCCTGCCGGCTTCATGTTTCCCACCAGTACGACACGCCCACGAGGCCCGGCCCGGTGTGGGTCGCCACCGCCGGCGTGAAGTAGCCGAAGTACCGCTCCACGATGGGGAAACGCTCCTCGATCCGCTCCAGGACGGCCTGCCCGTCGTCTCTTGCTTCGGCATGCATCACGCCCACGTGCAACCGGCCGCTCGACATCGCGGGCCGCTCGGAGGCGATCAGCTCCACCAGCCGCTCCAGAGCCCGCCCCCACGAACGCACGCGATCCGCCGTGTCCACCACGCCGTCCTGCCCGATCGTGATGATCGGCTTGATTTGCAGCAAAGACCCCACGGCCGCGGCCGCCCGTCCCACCCGGCCGGTGCGCTGCAGGTACCGCAGCGTGTGCACCGCGGCATACATGGCGACTCGGGGCCGCAGCTGGCGCACCCTGGTCTCCACCTCCGCAGCGCTGGCCCCCGTACTCGCAACGCGCGCCGCCTCCAGCACCAGGAACCCCTGTGCGATGGAGGCCGTCTTGGTGTCGACGATCGTCGCCCGGCCGCCCCACTCCCTCGCCGCCGTCATGGCCGCGTCGTAGGCGCCGCTCAGGCGAGCCGACGGCGTGAGCACCACGACCTCCTCGGCCTCCCGGGAAGCATCCTCGAACGCCTCGAGATACGACTGGGGCGTCGGCCGGGAGGTGATCGGCAGCGGGTCCGCCAGGGCCAACCGCCGGTAGAACTCCTCCAGGGTCAGATCGATCCCCTCCCGGTAGGACGTCTCGCCGAAGATCACGATCTGCGGCACGACCCGTACGCCGTACCGGCGGTAGACCGCCTCCGGCAGGTTGGCGACGGTGTCCGTGATGACGGCGACGCGAGTCACGGGCCTCCCCCCTCGCTGTCAGGCTGCCGCGGGGCCCATGCGTTCCGAGGCATATCGTACCATACCCTGGAAGAGCGCCGGTTGCTGCGGCTCGGGGTTTGAGCCTCTAAGGGATTCACCGGGCAACGGGCGCAAGGTTGGCTCACGCTCCGGCGGGCCGCGATGCCGCCCCTGCGGGCCGCCCGGCAGCTACGGCAGGTGAGACCCAACAGCGCAGGCAACGGGGCTCGTACGACTCGGCCCCTCCGATGAGCACCCGCTCGCCGGGCCCTGCCGGCTGCCCGTCGACCAGGCGCTGGGTGCGGGTGGCGTCAGCCCCGCACCGCACGCAGATGGCAGAAAGCTTCACGACTTCGTCGGCGAGGGCGAGGAGCACGGGCATGGGCCCGAAGGGCTGTCCCTGATAGTCGAGATCGAGACCTGCCACCGCCACCTCGTGGCCACGCTCGACCAGGTCGACGACGACCCCGGCGATCCCGTCGTCGAAGAACTGCCCCTCGTCGATGGCCACCAGGGTGTTGGGTGCCTGGCCCGCCAGGTAGGCGATCTCCGAGGCCGAACGCACGATGTGGGCCTCCATGAGCAAACCGTCGTGGCTCGAGATCCCGTGGCTACGGGTATCGACCCAGGGCTTGAACAGCAGGACCGGACGCCGGGCATGCAGGGCGCGCCGGATCCTGCGCAATAGCTCGCTGGACTTGCCCGCGAACATGGGGCCACAGATGACGCTCAGCCTCCCTGCCACGCCTTCTCCCATCCCCCTCGGGCCGATCGGCCCGTCTGATCCCCCACCAGGCGTTCGCCACCCGTGCCGGCACTCCCTGGCCGGCACGGAGGATTCGGGACGATCGGCCCCGTTGCATGTCCCGTAGATGCCAAGACGAGCCCGTGGTAATCTTAGCCTTGTGAAGTCTTTCACGAGCCGCGCGCCCGGCAGTACGGAAGGGCGGCGCCTCGGCGGGAGGGGTTTGGGCTGCACATCGTCGTGTGCATCAAGCAGGTGCCGGACAGCCGCGAAATCCGGGTGGATCCCAAGACCAACACCTTGATGCGCCAGGGCGTTCCGTCCGTCGTCAACCCGTACGACCTCCACGCCGTCGAGGAGGCCGTCCGCATCAAGGGGCGGTTCCCGGGGACCCGCGTCACGGCGCTTTCCATGGGGCCGATGATGGCCGTGAGCGCCGTCAAGGAGTGCGTGGCCCTGGGCGCAGACGAGGGCGTGCTCATCAGCGACCGGGCGTTTGCCGGAGCCGATACGCTGGCGACCTCGTACGCCCTCGCCGAGGGGATCCGCAAGGCCGCGTCCTTGTGGGGGCCGGTCGACCTCGTGCTGTGCGGGAAGCAGACCATCGACGGCGACACGGGGCAGGTGGGCCCAGGCCTGGCAGCCCGGCTGCAGTTCGAGCAGCTCACGTACGTCGACGCCATCGATCGGCTGGACCCGTCCGAGCGGCGGATCCGGGTGCGCCGCCACCTCGAGGACGGCGCGGAGGTGGTCGAGACATCCTTGCCCGCGGTGCTGACCGTCATGGAGACCATCAACAAGGTCCACCGGGCATCCCTGCCGGCGGTGCTCCGAGCCGTGCGCTACCAGCCCATCGTCTGGACCCTCAAGGATTTCCCGGAAATCGACCGCGGCCAGATCGGGCTCAAGGGGTCTCCCACCGTGGTCGGCAAGGCGTGGGTCCCCGAACCGATCCGGAGAGCGGGCCAGCGCCTGGAGGGGCAGCCTCCTGAGGCAGCGGCTCACGCGCTCTTCGAGCTCTTGGACCAGCGCCGGCTGCCCGAGAAGCTCGGGTGGGCACCCGCGGCAGTCGCGAAAGGGTGACGAAGAGATGACCGGTTGCGTGGCGCCACGCCCGGAGCCGGATGAGACGGCAGCGACCGAGCAGAGCGTTTCGCCGGAGAGCCGGGAGTGGCGGGGAATCCTGGTCGTGGTCGAGCAGCACGACGGCGAGGCCCGCCCCGTCAGCTGGCAATTGCTCGGGCAGGCACGGCGCATGGCCGAGAAGCTGGGATGCGAGGTCATGGCGCTGGTGATGGGGCACGGGGTCGAGCCCGTCGCTCGCCTGGCCATCGCTTACGGCGCGGACGTCGTGTACCTCGCGAACCACCCGGCCCTCGCGACGTACCGTACGCAGCCTTACAGCGAAGCCGTGCTCCATGTCATCCGCCACTTCCGGCCCGAGATCGTCTTGGTCGGCGCGACCTACACGGGCAGGGACCTCGCCGGGGCGATCGCCACGAGGATACCGACAGGGCTGACGGCCGACTGCACGATGCTCGACGTCGAGCCGCCCCCCTCCCGGCTCCTGCTGGCCAGCCGCCCCGCCTTCAGCGAGAAGCTCATGGCCACCATCCTGTGCAAGCGACACCGGCCCCAGATGGCCACGGCGCGCCCGGGGGTGTTCGAGGCGCTGGAGCCCGATCCCGGGCGCACGGGCCGCATCCAACCGGTGGAGGTCGTGCTGGACGAGTCGCGCATCGCGGCTAGAGTCGTGGAGATCGCCCGCTCCCACGATCGAGTCCGCCTCGAGGAGGCCCGGGTCATCGTGGCCGGCGGCCGGGGGCTGGGCGGCCCTCAAGGGTTTCGCCTGCTGCGGGAGCTGGCCGACGCCCTGGGAGGAGAGGTCGGCGCCAGCCGCCCGGCGGTCGAGGCCGGGTGGATCGACCACGCCCACCAGGTCGGGCAGACGGGGCACACGGTGCGACCCCGGTTGTACATCGCCTGCGGCATCAGCGGCGCGGTGCAGCACCTGGTCGGCATGAGCGGCGCCGAAACCGTGGTCGCCGTCAACCGCGACCCGGACGCTCCCATCATGGCTGCGGCCGACGTGGCCATCGTGGGAGATCTCTACGAGGTGGTGCCCGCGCTCATCGAAGAAGCCCGCAGGCGGCGAGGGCTTCCGGCGTCGGCCCTCGCCTCTCGAAGAAGTGGTGACGAGCATGGCCGCTGAGCATTTCGATGCCATTGTCGTGGGCGCAGGCCCGGCGGGCGCGTCCGCGGCGCTGGTGCTCGCTTCCTCCGGGCTGTCGGTGGCGCTCCTCGATCGGGGCGAGTTCCCCGGAGCCAAAAACATGTTCGGCGGGGTGCTGTACCGCCACGCGATCGAGGCGCTGGTCGGCGAAGCGTGGAAAGAAAACGGCTTTCCGGTCGAGCGCGTGGTCACCGAGCAGCGCTACTGGTTGCTCGGCCCGGAGTCCATGGTGACCGTGGGCCACCGGCACGAGGCGTTCGGTCGGGAGCCCAACGCGTGGACCGCCTTCCGGGCGCGGTTCGACCCGTGGTTCGCCGCCAAGGCCGAGCAGGCCGGCGCCCTGGGCGTCTACCAGACCACGGTCGTCGACCTTTTGCGCGACCCGAAGACCGGCCGGGTGACAGGCGTCCTGACCGACCGGGACGAGGGAGAGCTTTACGCCGACGTGGTCGTGATCGCCGACGGGGTCAACTCGCTGCTCCGGGAGAAGCTGGGGCTGCCCCGGTGGCGCCCCGATCAGGTGAGCCTGGCGGTCAAGGAAGTGCTGGCGCTGCCCCGGGAGACCATCGAAAGCCGCTTCAACCTCGAGGGTAACGAGGGAGTCACCATCGAGTTCCTGGGGGACACCTCGCAAGGAATGGTGGGCCTGGGCTTCCTCTACACCAACAAGGAAAGCCTGTCGCTCGGCATCGGCGTCATGATCGACGATCTGGCCCGCCACCGCATCGCGCCGTACGAACTACTGGAGTCCGTCAAGCGCCACCCGATGATCCGGCGGCTGATCGCGGGGGCGGAGAGCGTGGAATACTCCGCCCACATGATCCCGGAGGGCGCTTACGATGCGCTCCCGCCCGCCCTGGCCGGCGACGGGTGGGTGCTCTGCGGAGATGCGGCAGGGCTGGTCAACTTCCTCCACCGGGAGGGTACCAACCTGGCGATGCTCTCCGGCCAGATGGCCGGCCGGGTCATCGCCGAGGCCCACCGGCGGGGCGATCTCAGCGCCCGCAGCCTGATGGCGTACGACCGGGAGCTGCGTGCCTCCGCCATCGGGAGGGACCTCCGCAGGATCCGGCGCATGCCCTCCATGTTGCACCGGTGGGGTGGACGCCGGTTGTTCGGCGATCTGGTGGGCGGCATCAACCGGGCGGCTTACCGGTACTTCCTGGCCGACGGCACGCCCAAGCGCCAGGCAGAAGCCGAGGCGCTGCGGGAGATCGTACGAGCGGCAGGCGGCTGGAGGCCGTTGATGCGTCTTGCCTGGGACGGATTTCGGGGGGTGCGAGGATGAAGGCGGCTCCTGCCACGACGGCCGGCGCGAGTGCCGCGGCGGTGGACGCCGGCGACGGGAGGCCCCGGGGGCAGCAGGCGAGGCCTCCCTCCCCGGCCGCCGTCGAGAAGAAGCTCTTTTCCATCCGCTATCGGGCGGACGAGGCGTCCCACCTGTCCCTGGCCGATCCGGAGCGCTGCACGAGGTGCGAGCGCCCGTGCCTCTGGTTTTGCCCGGCCGCCGTCTACCAGTGGGAAGACGGCCACATGCGCCTGGCGTACGAAAACTGCCTCGAATGCGGTACGTGCCGGGTCGCCTGCCCCTCGGCCAACGTGGTGTGGCATTACCCGACGGGCGGATGCGGCATCGCTTACAAGAGGGGCTGACCGAGGCCCGGAGGGATGGGGCGAGAAGAAGATGCCGTCCGGCGCCTCGCTCGCCGCCTGCACCGGACGGCTCCTGCCCATGGACCTGCAAGAAGTGGTGCGCCAGCAGGGACTCGAACCCCGGACCCGCTGATTAAGAGTCAGCTGCTCTACCAACTGAGCTACTGGCGCACCGGCTCGGACGAGGTTGGTAGCGGCGGCTGGACTCGAACCAGCGACTCCGCGGGTATGAACCGCGTGCTCTGACCAACTGAGCTACGCCGCCAAGGTGGTTGCGGGGGTCGGATTCGAACCGACAACCTTCGGGTTATGAGCCCGACGAGCTACCAGGCTGCTCCACCCCGCGTCGTCACACCCGTCCGATCTGCTCGCCGCGTTCGCGAGCACCCATAACATATACACCCATCGGCCGTTTCCGTCAACTCACGCGCCCACGAAGACGGACTCGGCCACGCGGTGGCCGACGACCTGCTCCTTGCCGTCCACGACCAGGGTGATGGGCTCGTCGAAGGGGCGCAGCGCCTCGACCCGCACGCGGGCGCCCGGTACGAGCCCGCAGTCGCGCAGGTACCGCAACAGCTCAGGGTCATCCTCCCGTACCCGCACGACGGCCCCCTCCTCGCCCGGCTGCATCCGCGCAAGGGGCTTGGCCGGGCGCTCGACGACCCTCCCATCGGACGTCGGAATGGGATAGCCGTGCGGGCACGTGGTCGGCGCTCCGAGCAACCGGTCGAATCCCTCCAGCACTTCCCGCGGCAGGGCGTGCTCCATGCGATGGGCCATCTCGTCGACCCGGTCCCACGGGATCTCCAGGATGTCCGTCAAGAACCGCTCCGCCAGCCGGTGCCTCCGGATGACGTCGAGCGCCAGGCGCTCTCCGTGGGGCGTCAGGGAAACTCCCGCGTACTCCCGGTACTCGACCAGCCCCTCGGCCGCCAGTTTCTGGAACATCGCCGTGGCGGACGCGGCCGATACTCCCAGCCTGGAGGCCACGACCGTCGTCGAACCCTTCTCCCCCTGCTGGGTGAGCCGGTAGATCGCCGCCAGGTAATCCTCTTTGGACTGGGACAGCTCCATGCGCTCCGCCGTCCTCGCCGGGTCGGGCCTGCACCTGATCATAGCCTCCCGCACTCCCCCGCCGTCAACCGCCCTGGCCACCGTGGGGGTAGGGGCGCCCGCATGGCGCCAAGACGATGGCAGGTGCGCCGCGTCGTCACATGGTACTCGAGCGGGTGAGAGCGAGGGCCCGTGGGAGGGTGGGACGGCTTTCGTGGCGCCATCCCTGTTTGCGGCCGTGGACATGGGGTCGAGCGGGGTGCGCTCGCTGGTCGTAGACGGCGACGCTCGACCGGTGGGCGAGGCTGCGGTCGAGGTGCCCGTCGAGACTGCAGAGCCCGGCCAGGCCGAGGTCTCCCCTGACGCCATCTGGGGCGGTGTGCTCGGCACGCTCCGCCGGGCCCTGGAGCAAGCCACGGCAACCCGGCCCGGGGCACGGCTGGAAGGCATCGGGCTCAGCTCCGCCCTGTTCACCCTGCTGGGCGTGGACGCCGGAGGGCAGCCGGTCACGCCGGTCTACACCTGGATGGACCGGCGCGCCGCCCCCGAAGTCGCCGCATACCGTCACGACCCCGTCGCTCGGAGCCTGTACCGGAGGACCGGCTGCCCCTTGCACGCGCTCCACCCTCTGGCCAAAGTGCGGTGGCTGCGGCGCACCCGGGCGGAGAGCTTCGCCCGGGCCGCCCGCTGGATCTCCGCGAAGGAGTACGTGCTGTCCCGGTGGTTCGGGCGCTACGTGGTCGACGTCTCCATCGCGTCCAGCACGGGCTACTTCAACATCCTCACCCACGACTGGGATGACGAGGCGTTGGCCTTTGCCGGACTGCGACGCTCCCAGCTCTCCGATCCGGTCGACGCGGCCTTCGCCCTCACGGGCATGGACCCGGCCATCGCCTCCTACCTGGGCATCGACCCGGCGACGCCGGTGGCGGCCGGAGCCGGCGACGGGATGCTCGCGCACGTGGCGAGCGGCGGCACGGGCCCCTCCGTTTTCAGCTCCACCGTGGGCACCAGCGGCGCGGTACGCGTGCTCCACGACCGCCCGCTCCTCGATCCGCTGCAGCGCACCTGGTGCTACTGCCTCGACCGGCAGTGGTGGGTCGCGGGAGGCGCCATCAACAACGGCGGCGTCGTGCTGCAGTGGCTGCGCCGCCTGCTGGTGCAAGTCGCCTCTCCCGACGGCAACCGCGGCCTCTCTTACCAGGAGTTCGACCGGCTGGCCGCCTCGGTGCCACCGGGCAGCCGGGGCCTCGTGTTCGTGCCCCTCCTGACCGGAGAGCGGAGCCCGGGGTGGAACGACCGGGCGTCCGGCGTGGTGGCCGGGCTTCGGATCGACCACGGGCCAGCCGACTGGGCGCGGGCCGCCATGGAAGGCGTGACGTACCGGATGCTGCAGGTGTACCGGGCCCTGGTCGAGCTCACCGGAGCCGAAGGGGAGCTGAGGGCAAGCGGCGGCTACACCCGCTCCGAGACGTGGCTGCAGATGCAGGCGGACGTCTTCGGCAGGCCCGTCACGGCCCTGGAGCTGCGGGAGGCGTCGGCGCTCGGCGCGGCCATCGCCGCCATGAAGGCCGTGGGGTTCATCGAAAGCTGGGCCGCTGCCGGGCGGCTCGTGGCCTCCGGCCGGCGCTACCGCCCGGACCCCGATCGCCACGCCGTCTACCGGCGAGGCTACGAAGTTTTCCAGAAGGTCTACGCGGCCATGGAGCCGCTCTTCGACGAGCTGGCGGGTCTGGCATAGCCGGCGCCCGTTCCTGCGCCGGCACCGGCTCGCCGGGCGGTGCCGGCCTCTTCCTCCCGCCGCTCAGGCGAGGCCGACGTGCTGGTGCCGGGAGCGGGATTCGAACCCGCACGGGCTTCGCCAGCCCAGAGGATTTTAAGTCCCCCGCGTCTGCCGTTTCGCCACCCCGGCCCCGGAAGGCGCCGCCCTCGTGCTTTCAACACTCTGTCCTCATTCTACGGGCATGCGCCTGCTGCGGCAAGGTGGGGGCCTTGCCCTCGCCCCCGCACCCGGCCCGCTCGCACCGGCAGCCGGCCGACCCGCTCACGTCGACCCCGGTCGCGGCCAGCTGCCTCGTCACCCACTCCCCGATCGGGTTGTCGCCCCGCCCGAGGTAGTCCGCCAGGTGGGCGTGCAGGCACTTGATGCCGGCCGGCTCGCGGATGCCCGCGACGCCGCTCGTGGCCAGCCGCTCGAGCGCGTGGGGAGGAAGGCCTCGAACGCTCGGAGCCGGGCCGCCGGCGCCGGGCGCCCCCGTTGTCCCCATCAGCAGCCTGCGGAGGCGGGCAGCCCCACGGTGCGCCGCTTCGAGGCGGGCGGCCAGCGCCTGGTCGCGGCGCACTTCCGTCGCCAGGCGGTGGATTGACCCTTGCGACTCGATGCGGCTCACCGCTTCGACCAGGTACGGGCAGGTCAGCCACAACGTGGTGGGAAACGGGCGGAGCCGGCCATGGCGGTCGGGGACGAGCGGAGCCGTCACCGTCACGAGAGGCTTGCCAAACCGGCAGCGGGCCCCGACGGCCACGATCCCCCGTGCCGGCCGCCCCAGCTGCTCGCCGGCGATCGCCTCGTCGCCCGGCCCCACGGGGTCCCACCACCCGGGCAACTCCCCCGGTCTTGCGCCCCCAACGAAAGAGCGGCCGGTCACCCCGGCCGCTCCCCTGTCGTCCCCATCGTCACGGATCACGCCGGGACGAGCCCGTCAACCCCGGCGAGTGCCGCGCCCGCCCCGCTTGGAATCCATGCTGCGCCGCAGGTCCTGCTGGCGCTGCTCGCTTTCCTTCATGAAGCGCTGGAGCTTCTCCTCGAACGAAGACCCACGCCCCCGGGCTCCGCGGCCGCCACTGCGCTGAGGGGGCCCGTACACCTGCCGGATGGAAAGCCCCACCCTGCCGTCCGACACGTTGATGACCTTGACTTTGACGACCTGGTTTTCCGTCAGGTAATCGCGCACGTCCCGGACGTACGTATCCGCTATCTCCGAGATGTGCACCAAACCGGTCACCCCGTCAGGCAGCTCCACGAACGCTCCGAAATGGGTAATCCCGGTAACCTTCCCCTCCAGAACGCTGCCGACTTCAACGGCCATGCGGAAGCCAATTCCTCCCCCGTCGTCGAGGCTTGTGCCCGAAGGGCCTACCACGGGCACCCCGATTATAGGAGGCGGCGCAATTCCTGTCAATACGGCGATTGGCGGCCTTGCAAGCGATTAACTTCCGCCCTTTTCGAGTTTGCCCGAGTCGGTTCGAACCGGCGGACCCCCGCGGCTCTGCTCCGGAGCATCCTGGAGCTCCCGTTTCGCCTCGTCCCAAAGCGCGTCCATCTCCTGCAGGCTCATCTCGTCCAGGATCCGGCCCTGCTCCTTCGCCTTCTCCTCCACCATACGAAAGCGCCGGGCGAAACGGTGCACGGCGTCGCGCAACGCGAGTTCGGCGTCGACGTGCATGTAGCGGGCGACGTTGACGATCGCGAACAAGAGGTCGCCCAGTTCCCGGTGGGTGGCATCGGGGTCCTGGTCGGCCCATGCCCGGCGGAGCTCCAGGGCCTCCTCCAGCGCCTTGCGCCCCGCCCCCGAGACGTCGGGCCACTCGAAGCCCACCTCGGCCGCCTTGCGCTGGACGGCGTCGGCGTACGCCAGCGCCGGCAAGGCCCGCGCCACGTCGTCCATGCGGCTCGACGGCGCCGCCGGCTCGCCCTTCTCCTGCCGTTCTTCCCGCTTGATGGCTTCCCAGCGCTGCAGCACCTCGGCGGCGGTCCTGGCGGTCGCGTCCCCGAAAACGTGGGGGTGGCGCCGTACCAGCTTGGCCCGCAGGCGTTCGATCACCCCCGCCAGGTCGAAGAGCCCCTGCTCGTCGCCGATCTGCGCCTGGAACAGCACCTGCAGCAGGAGGTCGCCCAGCTCCTCCTCCAGGCCCGCCATGTCGTCGCGCTCGATGGCGTCGCACACCTCGTACGCCTCTTCGATCACGTACTTGCGCAGCGACATCGGGCTCTGGCGGCGATCCCACGGGCAGCCGTCCGGGGCACGCAGCCTGGCCATCACCCTGGCCAGCACTTCGATACCCTCCCCAGGGCCAGGCACCGCCCCGGGATCCGCCGGCGGCACGTACACCGCCGTCTCGTGGTCGAAGCGCCGCCCGCGATCGAGCTCGTGCAGGGGCAGCCACTCGATGTGCGCGGCTGCTCCCGCTCCCGCGCGCCGGATGAGCGCCACGGGCTGATTGTCGCCCCGGAGCTGGCCCAGCACCGCCTTGACCTGGGAGGCGAGCACCGGGCTGTCGACCTGGAGCACGAGATAACCCCGACGCCGTTCCCACGCCCGTCCCGCCGGGGGCGGCAGGGTCTGCGGCGACGAGGGCGCGCTCGCCAGGTCGTGGGCGTCCACGAAGGCGGCCCCCACCTCCAGCGGGTCCACGCCCAGTTCGGCCCATGCCGCTTCCGCGCCGCTCAAGCTGGGGATCACCTCGACCTGCACGCCCCGCTCCCGGGCCCTGGCGAGCAGGAGCGTCACGCTGCGCTCCCCTATCAGGGGATGGCCGGGCACGGCGAAGGTCACGCCGCCGCCCCCTCCTGTGGCCGGGCTGCCCGACGTCTCCCCCGAGGCGTCCATCGCCAGGAGCGCCTCCGCCATGGCTTCGTAAACCTGGTCGAAGGTCTCGTAGCGCTCGTACAGTTGGTCGAACGTGGAGAACGCCACGCCCCACTCGCGTAGTGTCGCGGCCATGGCATGCTTCGCCGTTCGCAGGACGAGCGTGCCGGCCTGCCGGAGCGCTCGCTCTGCCCGCACCGAGAGGAGGTCGGCCGGCCCGGGACCGAGGCCCACTACCGTGATCGCCATGCCCATCGCCACCTGCCCTGGGTTTCCAACACTGGCGATTCTAGCTGGCCCCGCCCCACCCGTACAAGCGCGCGGCCGTCCCGTGACACACTAGCCAGGCGAAGAGGGCCTATCCAAGCTCCAGTCGATGGCCCGGAGGAGGCACGCTGACACCCCGACATGTCAAACCGCAAGCGAACTGCCGTCCTGACCACCTTGGGACTCCTGATCGTGGCGGGGGCGGTGTTCTACCTCTCAGGATTTCCCGGAAGTCCCCCGCCGGAGCGCGGGCAGCCCGGCCAGGTCCAGCGCTTCCAGAGCGAACCCCGCATCTCCCTTTACGTCAACCAGACCGGCCAGCGCACGGAGATCCCCATCGAACAGTACGTGGCCGGCGTCGTGGCCGGCGAGATGTGGGAAAACTGGCCGGAGAGCGCGTACGCCGCCCAGGCGATCCTGGCCCGCACCTTCACCCTGGAGATGATGTCCAGGGGCGGCACCCGCTCGCTCCACGGCACGGACATGTCGACCGATCCGGTCGAGACCCAGGCCTATAACCCCTCTCGCATCAGCCCGGCCATTCGCCGGGCGGTCGACAGCACCCGGGGGCAGGTGTTGACGTACCAGGGGCGCTACGCCAAGGCGTGGTTCCACGCCTACAGCGGCGGCCAGACTACGACGCCACAGGAAGGGTTGGGGCTTCCCGACGAACAGGCGCCCTACCTGCGTCCCGTGAAGCTGCCGTCCAACCCGCTGGTGCCGGGCCAGTTCCGCTCCTGGCGGGCGGAGTTTTCCGAGGCGGAAGTGCGCAGCGCCCTGGCCAAGAAGGGGATCACGGTCGGCACGATCCAGTCCATCCACGTCACCTCGAGGGGCCCGACGGGCCGGATCACCCAGGTCGAGGTGGTCGGCTCCGGGGGGCGGCGCACCATCAGCGGCAACGACCTGAGGGTCGCGCTGGGGTCGGACCGCATGCGCTCTACCCTGGCGCGCACCTTCACCTTTGCCAAGGGCCGGCTGGTGGTGGAGGGGACCGGCTCCGGGCACGGGGTCGGCTTGAGCCAGTGGGATGCGCTGTTGATGGCGCGCCAGGGACGCTCGGCCCAGCAGATCGTGCAGGCCTTCTATCCCGGCGCTCGCATCGAGAAGTTGTGGTGAGCGGGCTGCATATAGATGGCCCGGAGGTGCGCGCCGGTGGCGGAGCGGGGGGAACAGCCGGGACAGGTTCGCCATCAGCTCCTGCTCAAGGGGCGCCAGCAGCTGGAGCTGCAGGGCGTCCTCAGCGTCGACAGCTTCGACGAACAGGTGATGACGCTGCAGACCGACGCGGGCACGCTGATCATTCGCGGGGAGGGCATGCAGATTCACGCCCTCGACGTCGATCAGGGCACGATGGCCGTCACCGGCCTCGTCCACAGCCTCGAGTACGCGCAGGAGGCGGCGAAGCGCAGGGTGCGCGGCATCTTGCGCCGGCTCACCCGGTGACCCCGAGGACCCGCGCCCCGGCAGGGCGTCACGCCGTGCCGTCCGCTCACGCTCGCTCTCGCCGTCTTTTCACCTCTCCCGCCCCACCCCCATAGCATGGTGAGCGTCGCCGGATAGGGGGTTGGGCGGACATGATCACGCTCCTGGGCCAGATGGCCCTGGTGGGGAGGGTCGCGCTGGCCGGCGTCGTCCTGGGCCTGGCGTGGGACCTCTACCGTTGCTTCAAAGGCATGATGCGTTTCGGGCGCCGCTCGCCCGCGCTGTTCGTGCTCGACCTCGTCTTCCTCGCCGTGCTCGGGCCCGTCGCCTTCACCCTGCTCCTCGTCGCCGACGGGGCCCAGATGCGGCTGTCCACGCTCGTGGGGCTCGGGACCGGTGCTGTGGTCTACTTCGTCACGTTGAGCCCGCTCGTGGAGCAGGCGTGCTGGTCGGTGTGGGCCGGCCTGGGAGCCCTGGCCCGGCGCGCCTGCGGCGCGTGGTGGGGGATCGTGCGTCGCAGCCGCCCCTGGGGGGTGCCCTGAGCGCCCCGGGGCACCCGTTCTCCAACGCGGGCAGGAGCTCGGCCCCCGTCCGGGGAAGTAGGATGCTTCGCCGGCCTCAACGGCCGCTGGGGCCGGCGACGGGGGTCGGTCGGGGTGGTCTTCCACTTTCGGGGGCGGCGCTACCGCCTGGGCCGCAAGCTATGGGTGCGGGCCGGCGTGCTCGTCGCCCTCATGGGCATCGCTTCGTTCGCGGGAGCGGCCTACCGGACCTACGAGATGCACCGCAGGCTCGATCGCCTGCAGGCGGCCATCGCCGCGCAGCGCTCGAGCAACGCCCGCCTGGAGAAGGCGCTGCGGGAGGCGTCCCAACCGGCTGCGGTGGAGTCGAGGGCACGGGTCATGCTGGGGCTCGTGAAGCCCGGGGAGCAGGTCTTCGAGCCGGCCGTGGTGGTGCCGCCCGGCGACCCGTATCGGGTGGACAAGCGTTAGCACCGGTCTCCGCCCCGCCCCCCACGCCCGTGCTGCCCGTGCGCGGGCGTGGGCCGGTGCTTGCCGGGGCGGCCGGGGGAAGCGTGAAGGCACGGTGGCGTTCGTGCCGCGCGCGGACCGCCTTTACTGCTCCATCTGCTTGGCCAGAAAACCGGCGGCCGTCTCCGCCAGCTTCAGTTCGAGCTCACCGACGCGCTTGTCGGGCTCCTTGGTCCCCAGCACTACCGCTCCGATGGGATCCCCTTCGGCGATGATGGGGGCGACGACCATGGAGATGAACTCCCAGCGCTCTTCCTCCTCACCCTCCCCCGGGGCTCGGGTCTCTCCGGGGCGGGGGAAGAGCACCGGTTTGCGGCCTTCCATGACCCGCTCGATCGCGGGGGTCACCGGCTTGTCCATCCATTGCTTCTTGGGCGCACCGGCTACCGCCACCACCGCGTCCCGGTCGGTAATGATCGCGATATGGCCGGTCGTCTCGTAGAGCGAGTCTGCGTACTCCTGGGCAAACTCCCCCAGCTCGCCGATGGGGGAGTATTTCTTCAGGATGACCTCGCCCTCGCGGTCCACGAAAATCTCGAGCGGGTCTCCCTCACGAATCCTGAGGGTCCTGCGGATCTCCTTGGGTATGACCACTCGCCCGAGGTCGTCGATGCGCCGGACGATCCCGGTAGCCTTCACGTGCCACCCCTCCACATCACAACCTGCACTTCCACGACTGCCGCCGGCCGGTTGCCTGCCGTAGCGCCTGCCGCGATCTTCTCCTGCTTCCCGGCCGTAGTATACAGCCGTGCAATTTGACCTATACAGGGCGGTTTTCGCCGGGTTTCATCGCCATGGTAGCGATGGACACCCCCTAGCTCTTCACTCCGCCGCTTACCGTCGCCTCAACGCCCTTGGCCTGGGGCCACGCCTCCCGGACCTGTTCCAGAAGCGTGCGCAACGCCGCCAGCAACTGCCCGTCGTCCAGCCCCGCCCGCCGCAGCCACACCACGTCGGTCCGGTTGGGGCGGAAGCTCAGGCGCCCCCGGAGCATCGAGGCGGCCCTGGCGACTCCCACCGGCGGTAGCTGGATCCCCGGCCAGGCTTTGACGGCTGCGCTGTCGCGCTCCAGCGTGATCGTCGCCACGCCCGTCTCCCGAGCCAGGAGCTTGAGCCGGGCCACCTCCAACAGGTGCTCGACGCTGACCGGCAGCTCCCCGAAACGGTCCCTCAGGTCGGCCGCAATCGCCTCGATTTCGTCGTAACCTTCAGCGGCGGCGATCCGCCGGTAAAACTCGACCTTCTGCGCCGCATCCGGTACGTACTCGTCCGGCAGGTACGCATCGACACTCAGATCCAGCACGGGCTCGGGCGGCTTCTGCACCGTCTCGCCCTTCACCTCACGGACCGCCTCTTCCAGTAGCCGGCAATACATCTCGAACCCGACCGAAGCGATGTGACCGTGCTGCTCGGGCCCCAAGAGATTCCCCGCGCCCCGGATCTCCAGGTCTCGCAGCGCGATCTTGAAGCCCGAGCCCAGCTCCGTGAACTCCCGGATCGCCTCCAGCCGGCGCTCCGCATCCTCCGAGAGCACCCGCTCCTTGCGGTACGTGAAGTACGCGTACGCCACCCGGTGCGAGCGCCCGACCCGGCCCCGCAACTGGTACAGCTGGGCGAGGCCCATCCGGTCGGCGTCGTATACGATCAGCGTATTGACGTTGCCAATGTCCATGCCCGTCTCGATGATGGTCGTGCAGACCAGCACGTCGTACTGGCCGTTGAGGAAATCGAGCATGACCTGCTCGAGGCGGGACTCGTCCATCTGCCCATGCGCCACCGCCACCCTGGCCTCCGGCACCAGAGCCTGGACGTGGGCGGCCATGCGGTCGATGGTCTGGACCCGGTTGTAGACGAAGTAGACTTGCCCTTGCCGCGCCAGCTCCCGGGTGATGGCGTCCCGGATGAGATCGTCCTGGAACTCTACCACATACGTTCGAACCGGATAACGCCCTTCTGGGGGGGTCTCAATCACGCTCATGTCCCGCAGCCCTGACAGCGCCATGTGCAGGGTACGGGGAATGGGGGTCGCGGTCATCGTCAAGACGTCGACCGTACGGCGCAGTTCTTTCAAGCGCTCCTTCTGGGCCACGCCGAAGCGCTGCTCCTCGTCTACGATGACCAAGCCGAGGTTCTTGAACTGCACGTCCTTCGACAACAACCGGTGGGTGCCGATCACGACGTCGATCGTGCCCAGCCGAAGCCCCTCGATGATGGCCGCCTGCTCGCTCGCGGATTGGAAGCGGGAGAGCATCTCGAGCCGCACCGGGTAGCCGGCCATCCGCTCCGAGAACGTGCGGTAGTGCTGCTGGGCCAGGATCGTCGTCGGCACCAGCACGGCCACCTGGCGCCCGTCGGCCACCGCTTTGAACGCGGCCCGCATGGCCACCTCGGTCTTGCCGTACCCGACGTCACCGCACAAGAGCCGGTCCATGGGGCGCGGCCGCTCCATGTCTCGCTTGACCTCTTCGGTGGCCCGTAGCTGGTCCGGGGTCTCCTCGTACGGGAACGCCTCCTCGAACTCCCGTTGCCACGGCGAATCAGGGCCAAAGGCGATACCGGGCTGGGCCTGGCGGGCCGCATAGAGTTCCAGCAGCGACCTGGCCATCTCGTGAACGGATTCTTCCACCCGCTTCTTGACCCTGGCCCACTCGCCCCCGCCGAGCCGGTGCAGCTTGGGCGGCTCGTCGTCGCTGCCGATGTACTTTTGCAGCAGGTGGACCTGGTCGGTCGGCACGTACAGCCGGTCTTCTCCGGCGTAGCGCACTACCAGGTAGTCCCGCCGTACTCCCGCGACGTCCATCGTTTGAATGCCCTGGTAGCGGCCGATGCCGTGGTTGACGTGCACCACGTAGTCGCCCTCGCGCAGCTCCAGGTAGTCCGTGATGCGCGCCCCGGCCTCCGTGGGCGCCGTCCTGGCGCGCCGGGCCGGGCGCCTTGGGGTGCCGTACACCTCCGCCTCGGTGAGCACCAGCAGCCGCAGCTCGGCCAGCTCGAATCCCGACTCCAGGGGTGCCGGCACCACCACCACGTTGCCGGGCTTGAGCTGGCCGTCGAGCCGCTCCGAAAGGATCGCGGGCACCGACTCGCCTACCAGGCCCTCACGTACCCGCTCCGCCCGGCCCTGCCCGCTCAGGGCCAGGAGCACGCGGAAGCGCTGCCGCTGGCGGTTGCGCAGCTCGTCGGCGAGAAGCTGCCAGTTGCCGTGGAACGAGTCGGCGGGGCGGACGGGCAGGGAGTGCACGTGCTGGGGTTCGGTCTCCGCCAGGCGACGCGGCAGGAGGGTCAGGTACAACGTTCGGCTGCGGCGGGACGCCCGAACCAGGTCGTCCCACCACCCGAACACCCGGTCCTCCTCGGGGAGGACCCGCCCCCGCTCCAGCAGGGAAGTGAAGGTCTCGCTCCACTCGGTCTGCGCCGCACTCACCCGCTCCTTCAAGCGCGAGGGGTCGTCCAGCACCACCAGGGCCGGGGCGCCATACTCGGGCAACAGGGGGAGCCGGCCGAAGAAGAGCGGCCGGTACTGGTCGGCGCCTTCGACGTACCCTTGTTGCGAGATACGCTCCAGATGGGCGCCCGTGCGATCGAGGAGCTTTTGCGCCTCCTCCTCCTTGCCCACCGCGCGCAGCCGCTGCGCCTGCCGGCGCGCCGACGCCTCCAGGCGCGCCAGGCCCTCGCCGGGGCCGTCGCCGGGTAGCAGGAACTCCCGGGCCGGTCCGAGCACCACCTCCTCCAGGTGCCCGGCCGAACGCTGGCTCTCCACGTCGAAGAGGCGGATGGATTCCACCACGTCGTCGAACCACTCGATCCGCACCCCTGCGCTGCGGTCCAGGGGCAGGCAGTCCAGGATGTCTCCCCGCAAGCTCAGCTGCCCGGGCCCCTGCACTTTCGTGCGGCGCTCGTAACCCGCCGCCGTCAGGGCGCGGGCGAGCTCCGCCGGATCCCTCCGATCTCCCACCCGGATCCGGTGCACGTGGCGGGCGAGCACGTCGGCCGGCACGAGCCGCTCGGTGGCCGCCGTCACCTCCGCCACCACCACGGAGACCGGGCGACCTGCGCCGGCCAGGCGCATCAGCGCGTCCAGCCGTTGCCCGACCAGTTCGGGAGACGGGGAGACCTCTTCGTGGGGCAGGGTCTCCACGGCCGGGAAGTAGCCGACCCGCTCCTCGCCGACGAGGTGCAGCAGGTCGTCCCTCCAGCGCTCGGCCGTGGTACGCGTGTGGGTGAGCACCAGGACGGGTAGCGGCTCCTGGGCCCGACCGTTGAGCTCTTCGAAGAGCGCGGCCACGAGCGTGCTTTTCTGGGAACCCGTGACCCCCACGACCATCTGCTCGGACGGGACCTCAGAAAAGCCCCGCACGATGCGGCGAACGCTCTCCGCCTCGCGTACCAGGCTCACCAGCCCTGCCAGTACCATGCTCGACGCCAACTCCTCACCACGCGCTCTCGGCCGGCCTGCTCCGCTGGTGGGGAGCGGCCGGCTTCACCGTCCTCGCCGAAGCTTTCTTTTTGGATCGTGACGCCGGCGCCGACGCTGTCAAGGACGCTGCTCTCCGGGCGACGCCGCGTTGAATCGGGCCATGGCCTCCTCGACGCCGTAACGGCCCCAGCACTCGGCCGCCTGCGCGGCCATCGCCACGGCGTCGTCCAGCAGGGGCTCCTCGTCCGGCCCGGGCGGCTGCAGCACGTAGTCGACGCCGCTCACTCCGGGAGGGGGCTCGCCGATGCCGATCCGGAGTCTCGCAACCTGGGAGGTGCCCAGGTGATCGAGGATCGACTGCATACCCTTATGCGCGCCGCTGCTCCCGCCGCGCCGGATCCGGATTCGGCCCGGGGGCAGCGCCATGTCGTCGTACACGACGAGGACAGCGTCCAGAGGCACGCGCCACCGGTCGACCAGGCATGCCACCGCCCGGCCGCTCTCGTTCATGTAGGTCAACGGGTAGGCGAGGAGCCACTCGATGCCCGCGGACCGGGCCCGCACCACCATCGCCTCGCACAGCGCGACGGGCCGGGCGCCGCCCAGCCGGCGCGCCAGGTGGTCGAGGGCGCGAAAACCCATGTTGTGCCGTGTCGTCGCGTAGCGGGGCCCCGGGTTACCGAGGCCCACCACCAACCGCACGGCAGAGACCGGGCCCGTCCCGCCCACCGGACCGGATCTCAGCGCTCCTTCTCGTCCTCTTCTTCCTCAGCCTCGCGCTTTCTCGTGACCCGCTCCGGCTCGGCCGGCGCCGCCTCGACCGCGGCCGGCTGTGCCTGCTCCTCGGCCGTGGACCTCGGCACGATCGCGCTCACCAGCACGGTCTCCGGGTCGGTCAGGATGCGCAGCCCCTCAGGGACCGGAAGGTCTGCCACCGTGAGGCTTTGGCCGGCGTCCAGGGACGCCACGTTGACCGCGAAGTAGGGCGGGATGGCCGTGGGCAAGCACTCCACCTCGATCTCGCGCTCGCCCATGGCCGGCACGAGCCCCCGCCGCTCGAGCTCCTCGGCCCCCTCCACGAGCACCGGCACCGAGGCCCTGACCGGGCGGTCCATCGGAGGCGCGTAGAAGTCCACGTGGAGGATCTCCCCGCTCACGGGGTCCCGCTGGACCTCCTTCACCAGCGCCTGGCGCTCCGGCGCCCCATCGACCTCTCCTTCCACCTTCACCCGGATCAGTTTCGCCCGCGACCCCTCGGAGCGCAACAGGCGCTCCAGGGCGCGACCGTCCACCTCGATGGGCAGGGACGTCCCGGGACCGTAGAGGCTTCCCGGCACCCGGCCGCTCCGGCGCAGCTTGCGTGCCGCCCCTTTACCCGTCTGGGTGCGGGACGAGACGGCGATCTCCAGGTCTGCCACGATCTCAGGTCACCTCCGCCCGCCTTGCGGCGGGAGTTGGAATCGTGAAGAGCCGGCTGACGGACTCCTCGGTGAAAATGCTCCGGATGGCCTCGGCGAGCAGGGGCGCCACCGACAGCACCCGCAGGCGGTCGAAGGCCACCCTGGCGGGCAGGGGAATCGTATCCGTGATCACGACCTCTACGATGGGCGCCGCGGCCATCCGCTCGAAGGCGCCCGGCGAGAAGATCCCGTGGGTGGCGCACCCGTACACCGCCCGTGCTCCTTCCTCGACCAGCGCGGTCGCCGCCTGGGCCAGCGTGCCGCCGGTGTCAATGATATCATCCACCAGGATGGCGGTGTGACCGGCCACGTCGCCGATGAC
Organism: Limnochorda sp. L945t; assembly: GCF_035593305.1. GTDB lineage: Bacteria > Bacillota > Limnochordia > Limnochordales > Geochordaceae > Carboxydichorda > Carboxydichorda subterranea. Next base: position 2,848,253 of record NZ_CP141615.1, read on the forward strand.
GTGCATGACCTCGGCCACGTTGGGTTCGGGGCGCCGCTTGTCGCAGATCGCCAGCCCGCACCCGAGGCGCTCGGCCAGTTCACGGGCCCGCACCACGCCGCCCACGTCCGGCGCCACCACCACCGGCGAAGGCAGGTGGAGCGAGGCGAAGTAGTCGGCGAGGATGGGCAGCGCCTTGAGGTTGTCCACGGGAATGTCGAAAAACCCCTGGATCTGGCCGGCGTGCAGGTCGATGGTCAGCACCCGGTCCGCACCGGCGGCGGCGAGCAGGTTGGCGAGCAGCTTGGCCGAAATCGGGTCCCTGGCCTGCATCTTCCGGTCCTGACGGGCGTATCCGTAGTACGGGACGACGGCGGCCACCTCTGCGGCGGAGGCGCGCTTCATGGCGTCGATCATGATGAGGAGTTCCATCACGTTCTCTGCGGGGGCGAACGTGGATTGGATGATGAAGACGTGAGCTCCCCGCACGCTCTCCAGGATGCGCACGTTGACCTCGCCGTCCCGGAACCGCCCCACCCTCGCGGCTCCGAGGTCGACACCCAGGCAGGCCGCTACGTCCCGGGCCAGCTGTGGATTGGCGTTGCCGCTGAAGATCCGCAGGCGTTTGTGATGATGATCCAGCCGAGGCTCCAGGGAGGCGCCGTCGATCATGCCCTTCCACCCCCTCTGGGATATCCGCCGGCGTCCGGAAAAGCTACCGCCCCCACCCGCGCGCCCGCCCGAATGCGAGTCCCTCTTGGTGCAATCCAGGCACCGGCACCAACGCGGGCACCCTTCCCCACCCGGCATTCGACGAGCATCGTGCCTTCTACGACCACGTCATCCTCCAGTTGACAGTCTATCAAAACGGCGCCAGGACCTATCCAGCACCGTTCTCCCAGGCGGGTCTCCCCCAAGAGCCAGGCTCCGGCATGCAAGACGCTGTCCCTGCCCACCTCCACCCAGGGATCCACCACGCACGGGGGATCGCCGGCGAACGTCACGCCCGAGGCCATGAGCCTGCCCCGGGCCGCCCCCCGCAACAACGCCTCCATCTGGTGCAGCTGGCGGCGGTCGTTGACGCCAAGGATCTCCTGCGGGTCTTCCACGGGGACGGCCACGACCCCGCCGGCCGGGCTCGCGGCCAGCAAGCCCACCGCGTCGGTGAGATAATACTCGTGCTGAGCGTTGTCCGGGCGCAGGGCGGCGAGGGCGCGCTCGAGCGCCGGGCGTGCGAAGGCGTAGACGCCCGCGTTGATCTCCCGGATGGCGCGCTGCTCGGGGGTGGCGTCCCGCTCCTCCACCACGCTCGTGACCCGCTCCGGCTCTCCCGGAGCCCGGATGACGCGCCCGTAACCATGAGGGTCGTCCAGCAGGGCGGTGAGCATGGCGAGCTCGGCGCCCGCAGCCCGGCGGCGCTCGCAGAGCCGCTGCAGCGTCCCTTCGGAGACGAGGGGCGTATCCGCGTACGAGACCACCACCTCGTCCACGGAGGGGGCGAGGTGGGGCAGGGCTTGCAGCACCGCGTGCCCGGTACCCAGTTGGGGTTGCTGGCGCGCGAACGTGACGGCCATGCCCATCCGGCGCGCCCACCGGCCGAGCTCCGCCTCGACCTGCTCGGCCTCGTGCCCGGTCACCACCACGACCTGAGCCGGCTGCCAGCGGCGGGCGGTCTCCAGCGCGAAGCTCCCGAGAGGCCTGCCACACAGGGGATGGAGCACCTTGGGCAGGGACGACTTCATGCGGGTGCCCATGCCGGCGGCCAGGAGGACCCACGCGGTGGCCGCGCGGGACGCTTCGCGTCCCTGTCGGGCGCGAAACGACCCTCCTGACGCGCTCGTTCCTGCCCCCCCGCCCGGTCCTGGCACCCCGACCCCGTCCCGGTGGCTCATGGCAGCCATGCCCACGCCGGCCGATCTTCCATGACGCCTTTCATCGGTGCCCTGCATGGTTCGCCGAGCGACGTCGATTTCCTCCGGGCGGCAGCAGGACCCCCAGGTGGAGCGGGGGTCCTGCTGTGGTGCCCCAACCGACCAGACCGGGGCTCCAAACTTACCGGTTGTTGGTCTGGGCCGGCTGGGCCGGGTTCTGGACGGTGAGCGGGTTTTGCAGGGCCTGCTGGAATCCGGCCTTGACACCGGACGTGGCCTGCTCGATGAGCGCCTGCTCGGCCGCCGCGATCATGCGGCGTACCATGTGACCACCGACGGCGCCCGTCACCCGCGACGGCATGTCGCCCCAGTAGTCGCTCTGAGGTACCTGGACGCCCAGCTCGTTGGCGACTTCGTACTTGAACTGGTTGAGGTTGCGGGCCGCGTCCAGGACCAGGGGGCGGTTTCGCTTCTGCCCGAGAGCCACCGACTCGTCACCTCCCTTGCCCGGGCCTAGTCTTGGGCAAGGCCGAGGCGCGCTATGGCGAGAGTTGTTTCCGTCCCTGCCAAAAGACCGAGCGCCCGGGCGAGGCGGCGGGTCACTTCTCGTACGGCTGGCCGTCCGCCGCGGGGGGCACGACCCGGCCGACGACGCCGGAAATGGCGATCATGGTCGCGATGTACGGCGCCATCAACAGGAACTCGGAGGGGATGGGCACCTGGAGGATCTGCAGCTTGGTTTGCAGCGAGTCGGCAAACCCGAAAACGAGCGAGGAGGCGAAGGCTCCGAACGGTGTCCAGTTACCGAAGATCATGGCGGCAAGCCCAATGAAGCCGCGCCCTGCCGTCATGACCTCGTCGAAGCGCCCCACGGAGCCAATGGTGAAGTACGCTCCCCCGATGCCTGCTACCATGCCTCCCAACAGGACGCTCAGGTACCGGGTGCGCCACACGTTGATCCCGAGCGTATCGGCCGCCCTGGGGTGCTCCCCTACGGCCCGCATCCGCAGGCCGAAACGGGTGCGGAAGAGCAGCACGTGCACCCCGATGACCAGCGCGAGCATGAGGTACGGGATCAGACTGTTCTCGAACAGCACCGGCCCGACGATCGGGATCTTGACCAGCCCCGGCACGGCCCAGACCGGTAACGTGCCGGAATTGTTGAGCCACATGTACTTCTCCAGGAAACGGGCGGAGGCGTAGCTCGTCGCGCCGACGGCGAAGATGTTGATCACCGTGCCGCTCACGATCTGATCGACCCGGTACTTGATGGCGAGCACGCCGTGGACCAGGCCCAGCAAGCCGCCCACGGCGACGGCGGCCACCAGCGCCAGGTACAGGTTGCCCGTCACGCTCCCGACCACGACGGCCACCATCGCGGCGCTCAACATCATCCCCTCGATGGCGATGTTGATGACCGCCGCCCTTTCGCACAGCACCCCGCTCAGGGCTCCCAGCGCGATCGGGGTGGCCCGCAACAGCGTGCTCTCCAGCATCCCGAGCAGGTTGAGCGACTGTCCCTGCACCGCCCAGACCAGGAAGGCCACCACGAAGGCGCTCACGGAAAGCCCGACGACCACCCCGCCGCGAAGCCGCGGCCAGGCCAGGTAGCCGCCTGCCAACGCCGCGGCGACCGCGGCCAGCACGTATATGGCAGGAGCCGCAGGGATGACCAGATCCGGAAGCTCGACGGCCTGTGTGAACCCGCCGGGATTGAGCCCGAATACCGCGTCCACCCCGGCCGGGGTCGACCGGCCGAATAGCGCCACGATGGCCGCCGCGATGACGAACGCCACGACGGCAGGCGTGCTGCTTCGCCGCCCCAGCATGGCCTGCGAGACGGCCGTGGCCGGCGATACCGCAGTGCTCACCCTTTCCCCCACCCCCGGGTCAGGACCGGGCCGGCTTCGGCGCGCGTGCGCAGCCGGTAAAGGGCCCGGATCAGGGCCGGCGCCGCCACGAAGGCGATGATCAGCGCCTGCAGGATGGTGATGATGTCGATGGGAATGCCGGCGACCGACTGCATCCGGGTCGCTCCGCTCCGGAGCGTACCGAACAGCAGCGAGGCCAGGATGACCCCCACCGGGTGCGACCCGCCCAGCAGCGCCAGGGCAATGCTGTCGAACCCGTAGCCCGGGGAGAAGCCCTGCCCCAGCCAGTGATCGACGCCCAGCACCTGGTTGGCCCCTGCCAGGCCTGCCAGCGCCCCGCTGATCGTCATGGCCACCACGTAGCTGCGCTCGACGGAGATGCCCGCAGTGCGGGCCGCCGAAGGGTTGACCCCGACGCTGCGCAGCTCGAAGCCGAGCGGCGTGCGCCACAGCAGCCACCAGACCACCGCCGCGATCGCCAGCGCCAGGAAGAACCCCACGTGGAACCGGATGGGCGGTGCGAACAGCTGGGGCAGGTAGGCCGAAGGAAGCACCTCCGGGCTGACGGGCACGAACCCCGGGCTGCCGCCCGGGCCAGGCCGCTTCATGGGCCCGTTGAGCAGCCAGTCGCTCAGGCGGAAGGCCACGTAGTTCATCATGATCGTGTTGACGACTTCGTGGGCGCCGGTGCGCGCCTTGAGGTACCCGGGGATGGCGGCCCACACCGCCCCGGCGCCGGCGCCGGCCAGCAAGGCGAGCGGCAGGTGCACGGCCGCCGGCATCCCGCGGACCGCATAGCCCACCCAGACCGAGGCCAGCGCTCCCGCGAAGAGTTGCCCCTCGACCCCGATGTTGAACAGCCCCGCCCGGAACCCGAGCGCCACCGCCAGGCCCGCCAGGATGTACGGCGTCGCCGTGATCAGGCTCTCCGAGACGGCGTACGGGGAGCCGAGCGCACCCTCCCACAGCGCCCCGTAGGCGCGCGCCACACTGTGCCACGTGGCGGCGGCCGCCGCCCCCCAACGGGCGGGGCCGGCCGCCCAGGCGCGCAGCACCTCCAGGTCCGTCACCACGATGATGACGGCGCCCACGACGAGCCCCGTCACGACGGCCAGCACCGGCACCGCCACGGCTCGAGCCGCCTGGAGCCCCCGCGCCTTCATGCCGCCGCCCCTGCCATCAGCAGGCCCAAGCGGTGCCGGTCCATCCGCGCGCGGTCCTCGAGCGCCACCACCTGGCCCCGGTACATCACGGCGATCCGGTCGGACAGCCCCAGGATCTCCTCGAGCTCCGTAGAGACCAGCACCACGCCGGCGCCGGCCTCCCGCTGGTCCAGGATGCGGCGGTGGATGTACTCGACCGAGGCCACGTCGAGGCCCCGGGTCGGCTGGGAGGCGAGCAGCAACCGGATGGGCCTGGAAAACTCCCGTGCCATGATGACCTTTTGCTGGTTACCCCCCGACAGCGCGCTCACCGGCATGTCCACCGACGGGGTGCGGATGTCGAAGGTCCGCACCAGCTCCTCGGCACGCCGGCGCAGGACGTCCATGTGCAGCATCCCGCGGCTCGACGCCGGAGGGCGATGGTAGTTGTTGAGGGCCAGATTCTCGTAAATGGGAAAAGGCAAGATGAGCCCGTCCCGCTGGCGGTCCTCGGGGACGTACGCGACCCCCATCTCCCAGAGGTCCCGCACGCTCAAACCCGCTGTGGAGCGGCCCAGCACGCGGATCTCCCCCGCCGCCACCGGCCGCAACCGGGCCAGGGCCTCCATCAGCTCGGTCTGCCCGTTGCCCTGCACGCCAGCGATCCCCAGGATCTCGCCTGCCCGCACCTCGAAGCTCACGCCCCGCACCGTGGCGACGTGCCGGTCGTCGACCACCCACAGGTTGCGCACCGCCAGCACCTCAGCGCCCGGGCGGGCCGGCGGTTTGTCCAGCTCGAGGCTGACGGCGCGCCCCACCATCATGGCGGCGAGCTGCGCCTCGTCGCTCCGATCCGGGGTCGTGGCCCCCACGACCCGCCCCTGGCGGAGCACCACGATGCGATCGGCGATCGCGAGCGCCTCTTTGAGCTTGTGGGTGATGAAGATGACCGAGTGCCCGGCGCGCGCCAGCCCCTCGAGGATGGCGAACAGCTCGTCCACTTCCTGCGGGGTGAGCACGGCCGTCGGCTCGTCCAGGATCAGCACCCGGGCGCTCCGGTACAGGAGTTTGATGATCTCGACCCGCTGCTGCACGCCCACCGGCAGGTCCCGCACCAGCGCGCCGGGCTCCACCTGAAGCCCGTAACGCGTCGAGATGTCGGCCACGCGCCGGGCCGCCTCGCGCGCGTCGACGAAAAACCTCCCCCGCACCGGCTCCGCCCCGAGGACCACGTTTTCGGCCACGGTCATGACGGGGACCAGCATGAAGTGCTGGTGGACCATGCCGATCCCGGCACGCATGGCGTCCGAGGGGCTGTCGAAGCGGACCCGCCGGCCCGCCACCCGGATCTCCCCCTCGTCGGGAGAGAGCAGGCCGTACAGCACGTTCATCAGGGTCGTCTTGCCCGCCCCGTTCTCCCCCAGAAGGGCCAGGATCTCTCCCTGGCGGAGCTCCAGGTCGACGTGGTCGTTGGCCACGACGCCCGGGAATCGCTTGACGATGCCTCGCAGCTGCAGGACGACGTCGCTCAATCTCCCGGCCTCACGATCCGTAGAAGGTGCAACGGGCAGGGGCGGCGGCACGCCTCCCGTTGACCGAGACGAGCCCGGCTCCGCCCCTGCCCACGAGCCGTCACCGAGAAGCCAGTACCTTGTCGACGCTGATCTCGCCGCTTACCAGCTTCGCCTTGACCTGCTCGAGCTCTTGCTTCAAAGAGGCGGGCACCTTCTCCTCGTACTCGTGGAACGGTGCGATGCCCACCCCGCCGTTGGCCAGCGTGCCGACGTAGGTGCCGCCCTTGAACGACCCGCTCTGGACCGCCTTGATGGCGTCGAAGACGGCCACGTCCATGTTCTTCACGACGCTGGTCAGGTAGGTGCTGCGGTACTCCGGAGCGCTCACGTACCAGTCGGTGTCGACGCCGATGATCATCCGCTTGCGGTCCCGGGCGGCCGCCGCCGACCCGAGCCCGACGGGCCCGGCCACGGGCATGACGATGTCGGCGCCCTCGTCAAACAGCGACTCGGCAAACCGGCGCCCGTCGTCGGTGCTCTCGAAGTTGCCGGTGAACAGGCCCTTGCCGGTGGCGCTGGTCCAGCCCAGCACCCGCACGTTCTTCCCCTTCACCTGGTTGTAGTACGTGACCCCGGCCTCGAAACCCCGCATGAAGATGGTGACCGGCGGGATGGCGATCCCTCCGAAGGTCCCCACCTTCCCCGTCTTGGTCATCCCGGCAGCGAGGTAGCCTGCGAGGAAGGCCGCCTGATCGGTGGCAAAGGTCAGCCCGAGGACGTTGGGCAAAGCCGGCTCGTAGCTGAAGTCCACGATGGCGAACTTTTGCTGCGGATAGCGCTGCGCGAACTCCTTGGTGGCGTCCCCGAGCAGGAAACCGACCGTGACGATGAGGTCGTACTTCTGCGAGACGAACTCCTGAATGTTCTTCGCGTAGTCGGTCTGCTGTTGCGACTCCAGGTACCGGCCCTCGACCCCCAGCTTGTCGATGGCCTCCAGGACGCCCTTCCAGGCCGTGGCATTGAAACTCTTGTCGTCGATCCCTCCGACGTCCGTGACCTGCCCGACCCTGATCTTCGCGGCCGACGCCGACCCTACCGCCAGCGTCAGGGCCAGGGCCGCCAGGCCCAACGCGCGCAGAAACCGTTTCAACGGCGCCACCCCTCCCGGCGTTGAACTGGTATCGTGCCAGAGGCCCGAACCGAAACCCGGAGTTCGCCGGGGAGCGGGTCAACCCCTCTCGGCAGCCTAGCGGCCCGCCAGCGCGCGTTGCAGGAAAGCCGTCACCTGGGGCCGGGCGAATTCGGCCGGCACCGGCTCCCCGGCCCGCAGCCGCCGCCGTAGCTCGGTCCCGCTCAACACGACCCGGCCTGCGTGCCCGTGCGGGCAGGTGCGCTCGCTGGCCATACCTCCGCATGCCCGGCAGAAGAACGCTCCGCCGAACTTCAGGGGGACGATTCCGAGCACCCCCGGGTCGAACCGGTCGAAGAACGCCTGCGCCTCGTAAGGCCCGTAGAAGCCGTCGGCTCCGGCGTGGTCCCTACCGACCACGAAGTGGGTGCACCCGTAGTTGCGGCGCACGATCGCGTGGAAAACCGCCTCCCGCGGCCCGGCGTAGCGCATCGGGGCCGGGAAGGCCGAAAGCACGGTCCGTTCCGGCGGATAATAGTGCCAGAGCAGGATCTCGTAGGCCCGCATCCGGACGCCCGAGGGGAGGTCGGCGTCCCGGGTCGGGCCTACGAGGGGATGGATCAGGAGCCCGTCGACCTGCTCCAGCGCGCACTTCTGGAGGTGTTCGTGAGCCCGGTGGGCGGGGTTGCGCGTCTGGAAGGCCGCCACGCTCCTCCACCCCGCCGCTAGGAAGAGCTGGCGCGTCCTCGCAGGTCTCATCGTCAACGAGGCCGGCAGCCCCCTGGGGCGCCACCACTCCAGGACCTCCACCGGGCCTCCCGCGCACCACTCCGGTGCCCGGAACAGGCGGGCCACTCCCGGGTGCGAGGGGTCCTCCGTGCCGTAGACTCGCCGCGCCTCTTCCCGCAGGTCGACCTTCCAGACGTCGGTGACGGTGAGCCCGCCGGCCAGCACACCCGGCTGCCGGGCCGGCCCCGCCGCGGCGCCCTCCGGTGAATCGCCCTCCACGAGGGCCAGCGCGTCTCCCGGGCGCAGCCGCGCGGCCAGCGTTCCGTCGATGCGCAATACGATCGGGATCGTCCACGGCAACCCGCCGGGCAGGGTCATGCGGCAGACCACCTGTTCGTAGGCCTGCCGGTCCATGAAGCCTTCGAGCGGGCTGTACGCCCCGTCGGCGACGAGCAGGAGGTCACTGGCCTGTTCCTCGGAAAGCCTCCAGACGGCGTCGAAGCTCCGGGTGCGGAGCTCGGCGGCTCGCCGCCCACGCACCCGGGCGTTGACCAGTCGCCCGCCGTAAGGGGCGATGGGGCCGGCGTCCCGGCAACCGGGCCCGCTGTGGTCGCTCACGACGCAGGGCCCTCCTCTCGCGCTCCCGTCCAGACCGGAAGCGCCCGGCCGTCTTCCGGGAGCTGGGTGGCGTGGAGGCCGCACTCGGTCTTGGCTCGCCCTCTCCACCTTCCGGCCCGCTCCTCCTCCCCGTCGGCCACGGGCGAAGTGCAGGGCCGGCATCCGATGCTGGGGTAGCCCCGGTCGTGCAACGGGTTGTACGGCACCCCGAAGGAACGGATGAACCTCCACACGTCCTCGCGGCTCCACGTGCACAGCGGGTTGACCTTGACGAGGCCCCATCTGCCGTCCCACTCCACGACCCGGGCGTTGCGCCGGGTGGGCGCCTGCTGGCGGCGGATGCCCGTCACCCAGGCCGAGTAGCCGCGCAAGAAGGCCTGGAGCGGCTCGAGCTTCCGCAACTGGCAGCAGCGGTCCGGATCGCGCTCCCACAGGGCCTCGCCGTAGCGCCTCGCCTGCTGGTGGAGAGGGAGGGACGGCTCGACCCGGATGAGATGGACGGGATAGAGCGTCCTTACCTCCTCGATGAGCCGGTACGTCTCTTCGAACAGCAACCCCGTGTCGAGGTAGAAGACGTCGACGCCCGGCCGGATGGACGCCGCGAGGTGCAGGATGACCATGTCCTCGGCCCCGAAACTGCACGCCAAGCAGATGCGCGAGCCAAAGGTACCCAGGGCCCACTCCAGGATCTCCCGGGCAGAGCGCGTCTCGAGCCGGGCCGCCTCGACCGCCATCGCCTCCGGCGACTCCTGCGGATCGGACACGGACATGCGAGTAGCCCTCCTCCATGGCCAACGGGCCGGAGCTTCCCGAAGCCGGTAGTGCGGGTGCACCATCCATTGCTATGGCGCGGACCCGGGTCCTGCCACCGGATTCCGGGGCCGGATCCCGGGGCCGGATACGGTGGCGGCGAACGCGCGGTGCGCCGCCGGGGAGGAGATGGTCCTTTCTGTTGCGAATACGACGTATTAGCACATCACCGCACGGACCCGGGGAGAAGGCATGCTGGGGCCCGAACGACATCGGCGCATCCTCGAGCACCTACGCCAGCACGGCTCCGCCACAGTACAGGCGCTGTGCCGGATGCTGGGCGTCTCGCGCATGACGGTCCAGCGGGATCTGGCCGCCCTCGCCCGGCGCGGCGTGCTGGTCCGCGTGCGGGGTGGGGCCGTCCGGGCAGACGTCCCACCCGCGGGCGCACCCGATCGCTGTGAGATCTGCGGGGTGCCCGTTCGCGTACGGGATGCGTTCGTCGTCGTCGACGATAGCGGCAGGCGCCATATGGCATGTTGCCCCCATTGCGGAGTGCTGCTGGCCCGGATGGTGGCCCCTGCCACCGCCCTGGCGGCCGATTTCCTGACCGGTCGCGTCCTGGAGGCCAGGAGTGCCACGTACGTGGTGGACTCCGAGGTCCATACCTGCTGCTCTCCGTCCGTACTGGCCTTCGCCGGGGCCGACGAGGCCTCCCGGTTTCAGGGCGCGTTCGGCGGGAAGCTGGTCCGGTGGGCCGGCCTCTCGCGCGAGCTCACCCACCCTCGTGCGTTGCCCGGCCCGTCCCGTAACGTCTCGTAAGAGGCACAAGGAAGGGGGGCAAACTCACCATGCAAAGGCTCCGCACGTCCCGGCGGATCTGGATCCTGGTAGCCCTCGTCGTGATCGCGGGCGCCGCGTCGGCCGTCGGATGGTCCCTGACCCGCCCGAGGGCGCCGGGTTTCCGGGGGGCCGCGGTCAATCCCCCGTACCCCGCCCCCGACTTCACCCTGGTCGACCAGAGGGGGGAGCCTTTTCGGTTCTCGTCCTTGCGCGGCAAAGTGGTCGCCCTGTACTTCGGGTACACCTTCTGCCCGGACGCCTGCCCCGGCACGCTCCTCAACTTCCGCCAGGCTCGCCAGCTGCTGGGCAACCAGGCCGACCGGGTGCAGTTCGTCTTCGTGAGCGTCGATCCGGATCGGGACTCGCCCGAGAGGATCCGGGAGTACCTGTCCAACTTCGACCCGAGCTTCCTGGGGCTCACCGGTAAGCCGGCCCAGGTGACGGCCGTGCTCAGGCAGTACGGGGTGGTGGCGGAGAAAGTCTACGTCGAGGGCTCCAGCGCCGGGTATCTCATGAATCACACCGCCTCGGTCTATCTCATCGACCCCAACGGGATGATGCGGGTCATGGTCTTCTACGGGCAGAGAGCGGAAGACCTGGCCCACGACATCCGGCAACTCCTGTAAAGGGAAGGGACGGGGTACGGTATGGCAGAGCGGTTGCAGAGCCGGTTGTTGGGGAGGCGGGGCGAGCTGCGGCGCCCGGCCGGCGCGCCACTCGTGGCCGGCGCCGCGCTGGTGGCCGCCGCATTCGTGTGGGCGTTTTCGACGGGCCTCGCCGGGGCCGCGGCTCCGGCAAAGGCGGCCGGCGCGGCCCAAGCGCCACCCCAGGGCATCCGGGTGGAGGACGTCTGGGCCAGGCCGGCAAAGGCCATGGGAGGCCATGGAGATGCCTCCATGGGGATGACCGGCGCCATTTTCCTCACGTTGGTCAACGACAGCGCGTCCACGCGCTACCTGGTGGCGGTGAAGTCCGACGTGGCCGGCGCGGTGGAGCTCCATGAGACCCGGATCGTCGACAACGTCATGAAGATGCAGCCGGTGGCCCGCATCGAGGTACCGGCCAAGGGGCGGGCCCAGCTCAAGCCTGGCGGGTACCACATCATGCTGCTCGGGCTGCGCCGCACCCTGGCAGAGGGCGACCGCTTCCGGGCCACCCTGGTCTTCGACGACGGCTCCGAGCTGGCGGTCGACGTACCGGTCGAGATGCGCTGAAGCGGCCGCACGCCCCCCCCTCACCCGGGCACGGGTCGCGGGGCGGCCGGTGGCCGAGAACGTCCCCTGAGCGGCCACGCAGCGGCCGCTCAGGGCCTCTGGATGACGCCACAAGCGAGGCGCTTGCCGGAGGCTCCTGCCGGCTGGGTACGGTAGTCGTCCGGGTTTTCGTGGATGATGACCGCGCGCCCGAGGATGGCCGCGACACGAAGGCGTGACGTGAAGAAAGTCATGGACGCCCGGCCGGCGTTGGAGAAGAGCACCGGGAAGTCACCGGCATGGTTGCCGTGGGGCTGGCCGCTGTCGTCGAAATGCCCCCCTGCGGCCAGGAACGGATCGGTCGCGTCGCCCACCGTGCAGTCACCCTTCTCGTGGATGTGGAACCCGTGGGGCCCGATGGGCGCCCTCCCCGGCGTCGCCGGGGCGTAGGGCGGCAACCCCTCGACCTCCACGGTCACCCGAACGCCCCCTTGGGTCTCCTGGAAACGGATCGTTCCGGAGATCTCAGGCGCCAGCGGGCCCCCGCGCACGTACGCCACGGCCTCCGGCGGTTTGCCGATGTTGCGCAGCACCCTCGCCGCGGCCAGGAGGGCCACGAGCGCCAGGACCAGCGCCGCCACCACGATCCGGTCTCGCCGGCCGGATGGGTCGCTCGCCCGCCTGCTGCCCACCAGGGGCACCACCCCCGGGGAAACGATATGGGGGCAATGGCGGCGCCATCACCGACTACGGACGATTACGGCGCGTCCACCGCGCTCTGTCCCGTTGGTAGGCAGATCGCTTCGTAGGACGAGGCTATCCTTGCTCGTCCTCGGCCTTCCCCAGGTAGCGATCGAACCAGTCGACGATCCGGTCTAGGCGAAAGACCCGGTGCCACGGCTTACCGCCGCGGCTCAGGCCGTGGCTTTCCCCGGCGAAGCGCACGAACTCCACCGGAACCTTGCGCCACTTGAGCGCCGTGTAGAGCTGCTCCGCCTGTTCGATGGGACAGCGCAGGTCCATCTCTGAGTGGAGAATCAGGGTCGGCGTGTGGATCTGGCCGGCGTAGTGGATGGGCGACATCGACAGGTAGCGGGGAGCGTCGGCCCACGGGGGCTGGCGCAGGTCGTAAAGGTCGAAGACGCCGATATCGCTCGTGCCGAAGAAACTGTGCTCGTTGGTCACACTGCGCATGGTCACGGCCGCCTTGAAGCGGTCGGTGTGGCCGATGATCCAGTTGGTCATGTAGCCTCCGTAGCTGCCGCCCGCCACGCCCAACCGCTCGGGGTCGATGAAGTCGAACCGCTCCAGCGCGGCGTCGACCAGGGCCATGACGTCGCGGTAATCGAGATGGCCCCAGTCCCCCCGGATGGCCGCGCAGAACGCCTGCCCGTATCCCTGGCTGCCCCGCGGGTTGGTGTAGATGACGCCGTACCCCCGGGCGGCGAGCAACTGGAACTCGAAGAAGAAGGCGTGGGCGTACATGGCCATGGGCCCGCCGTGAATCTCGAGGACGACCGGGTAGCGCCGCCCCGGCCGGGCCCCTACGGGCCGGATGGCCCACCCGTCGAGGCGCAGCCCGCCGGACTCGAACGCGAAGGGCTCCGGCTCCGACAGCTCCACCTCCCCGAGGAGCGCCCCGTTGGCGTGGGAAAGCTGGCGCAAGCCCGCGAGGCTCCTGTACGGAGGCCCGTCCAGGCGACCGGCCCATACCTCTCCCGGTCGCAGCGGGTCGGTCATGACCACGGCCACCTGCCCCGAGCGGGAGCGAACGCTCACTGCCTGGATGACCTGGCGCCCCTCGAGCAGGGGTGTGATGGGCGCGGCCGGCGCAGGCCCGGCCGTCGTTTCGCCGGGCAGCCCGAACCAGAGCAGGTCCACCGAGCCCCTGCGGCTCACCTGGGCGAACAGCCCCGACCCGTCGGCAGCCCACACCACGCCGTCGCCGCCGTCCCCGGCCACGTCGGTCAGGGCCTGGTTGCCGAGACAAAGGTCGGCCGCGGCGGTGAGGGAGATCGGAGGGCGCTCGTCGCGGGCCAGGTCGAGCAGGTAGAGGTGATGGTTGCTGTACTGGTCGTACTCCAGGTCGAAGGCCGTGAAGGCGAGATGCCTGCCGTCGGGCGAGGCCATGACGTCCGTCACCCGGAGCTCGGACCGGGTCAGCTTCTCCAGGCCCGGGCCGGTTTCAGGTGGCGCGCCTCGCGCCGGCTCTTGGGGGGCAGGGAGGAGGTAGACGTCGCTCCAACGCTGGTAGTCTGCATCGGGGTCGGGATTGGCGACGATGGCAAGGCGCGATCCGTCGGCCAGCCAGTCGCATGCCCGGACGTCCCACTCTCCTGCCGTGAGCTGCACCGGGTCCGGGATGGAGGCCGGGCCTGCGGGCACGCTCGCACCGTCAGCCTGCGCGGACCGGCCGCCCACCTCCTCCCCTGCCACTTCGTCCAGGAAGACGAGGAATAGGTGGCGCCGCTTGCGGCCGAAGAAGCCCACCCCGTCTTCCTTGTACAGCAGCCGGGTGATGACCTGCACGTCCCGGTTAAACCGGCGGTACGGCTCCTTCTCGTCGGGGTCCTCGTCTCCCAGCCGCTCGAGCCCCTTTTCGGTGTCGAGCACGGCCACGAACGCGATGCGCCGGCCGTCGGGCGCCCAGACGGGCACGCCCGCCCCGTGCTTGAGCCGGGTCAGGGGACGGGCCTCGCCCCCATCGGCCGGCATCACGAAGAGTTGGAAGGGCGCCGTCTCCTGCCCCCGAGACGCTGCGCTGCCTCCGGCCCTGCTCGCCTCGGGCGGCACCAGGGGCCTGTCCGACAAGAAGGCCAGCCACCGGCCGTCCGGCGACCAGCGAGGCGCCTTGTCCTGGCCCGGCCCCGCGGTGAAGGCCCGTGCCGGCCCGGAGCCATCGGACGGGGCCACCATGATCCGGGAGCGATACTGGTCGGCCTCCGGGTCGATCCAGCGCTCGACCCATGCGACGTTGCGCCCGTCTGGCGACAGCTGCACGTCGCCCACGAAGCGCATCCGCAGCAGATCCCGCGACTCGAGGCGCCGCTTGCGCGGCGCAGGGCCCGATGTCTCCATGACTACCGCCCACCGCCTCTCTTCGACTCGCTCGCTCACCGGGCCGGATGGTGCGTCGTCTCACGACCCCGCTCCGGCCTTGCGCTCTCCCGCCGCCGCCATCTCCACGAGCCCCAGGGCCAGGATGCCGAGCAGCATGTGCAAGAGGGTAAAGCCCCTCCCCTGTACGGACTGGGACAAGATGGCAGCTCCCGTCAGCAAGGGCAACAAGGGGGCAAAGCGCGCGGCCGCTCGCAGGCCCGGCACGGGTACGTTCTCTCTCGGGCGAAAGCCTGCCAGCGCCAGGAGCGCGATCACCACCCCGAGCGTGACGTGCGTCTCCCACAGGAGCCCTGCCCGCAACAGCCCACCGAACCGGCTGAGGCCCATCAACGCCTGCACGTAGAACAGGATCCGCAACAGAAGGGTCATGCCATCCCCCCGCCCGCAGGACACGTGGTGCAACGCTACAGTATGCCACGCGGCGTGATACCCGGGGCATCCTCAGGTCAGCATCGGCATCCGGATCCCCGTGCGCCGCGCCGTCTCGATGGCCTTCTCGTACCCGGCGTCCGCGTGGCGCACCACGCCGAGCCCCGGATCCGTCGTAAGCACCCGCCCGAGCCTGCGCGCGGCGGCCTCGGTCCCGTCGGCCACGACCACCATGCCGGCGTGCAGCGCGTACCCGATACCGACGCCCCCGCCGTGGTGGACGGCCACCCAGGTGGCCCCGGAGACCGCGTTGAGCAGCGCGTTGAGGATGGGCCAGTCGGCGATGGCGTCGCTCCCGTCCTTCATGCCCTCGGTCTCCCGGTTGGGCGAGGCCACCGAGCCGGCGTCGAGGTGATCCCGCCCGATGACCACGGGCGCCTTCACCTCGCCTCGCCGCACCAGATCGTTGATGATGAGCCCCATCTTTGCCCGCTCTCCATAACCCAGCCAGCAGATCCGGGCCGGCAATCCCTGGAAGCGCACCTTCTGCCGCGCCATGCGGATCCAGCGGGCCAGCCGCTCGTTGTCGGGGAACGTCTCGAGCACCGCCCGGTCGATCCGGTAGATGTCCTCCGGGTCGCCCGAGAGGGCCGCCCACCGGAAGGGCCCTTTCCCCTCGCAAAAGAGGGGCCGGATGAAGGCGGGCACGAACCCGGGGTAGTCGAAGGCCCGCTCGAGCCCCGCCTCTTTGGCCTGCTGGCGGATGTTGTTGCCGTAGTCGAACGCGACGGCCCCGCGGTCCTGCATGTCGAGAATCGCCTGCACGTGCACCCGGATCGACTCCCGGGCCCGCCGCACGTACTCCTTCGGATCGCTGCGCCGTAGCCGGGCCGCCGCCTCCAGGTCGAGCCCGGAGGGGATGTAGCCGTTGAGCGGGTCGTGCGCCGACGTCTGGTCGGTGACCACGTCGGGGATCCGTCCTCGCCGTACCAGCTCCGCGAAGACGTCGGAGGCGTTGGCGACCAGCCCGACGGAGAGCGACTCCCTGCGCTGCAGCGCCTCGTCGACCCACCGCAGCGCCTCGTCCAGGCTCTCCGTCATCCGGTCGCAATACCCGGTCTCGATCCGGCGCCGGATCCGGGAGGCGTCCACCTCCACCACCAGCGCGACGCCCTCGTTCATCGTGATGGCCAGGGGTTGCGCGCCGCCCATGCCTCCGCAGCCGCCGGTGAGTACCCACCGCCCCCGCAGCGTACCCCCGAAGTGCTGCGCGGCCGCCTGCGCGAACGTCTCGAACGTGCCTTGCAGGATGCCCTGGGTGCCGATGTAGATCCAGCTTCCGGCGGTCATCTGCCCGAACATCGTGAGCCCCAGCGCTTCGAGCTCCCAGAACTTCTCCCACGTCGCCCAGGCGGGGACCAGCAGGCTGTTGGCCATGAGCACGCGCGGCGCGTCCTCGTGGGTGCGGAAGACCGCTACCGGCTTTCCCGACTGGATGAGCAGGGTTTCGTCCTCTTCGAGCTCCTGCAAGGTGGCCACGATGCGGTCGAACGCTTCCCAGTTGCGCGCGGCTTTCCCCGCTCCGCCGTATACGATGAGCTCTTCCGGCTTCTCGGCGACCTCCGGGTCCAGGTTGTTCATGAGCATCCGCAGGGCGGCCTCCTGCTGCCAGCCCTTGCACCGGAGCTGGGTGCCCCGGGGAGCTCGAATCACCCGGGCCGCTGCTTGCTGGGCCATGGCTGCGTCGCCCCTCTCCCATCGCTGGATCAGAGCCGCGCGTGCATTACCCGCAAGGCGCGGCGCTTCCTCCAGGGACATTCGTCCCGTCCCCCCGTCCCCCACTGGCCGGTGACATCCGTCCATTGGCGGGACGGCCCGGCGCAGGTATGGTGAGCCATGAGCACTACAAGGCGTAGCGTCCGCCGGTCGTACCCTTTCGCCGGCCGGGCGTGCGCTGGGGGCAACGGCGAGGAGAGCCCATGACACCGCGTCGTGGATCACGGGACGACGGCCCCGGAGCGGCGGGCACCTCCGCAACGGGAGCGCCGGGCCTGGGCGAGCTCGAGGCTCAGGTGATGGAGGCGCTGTGGACGATGGGGGAGGCAAGCATCCGGGACGTGTGGGAGCGGCTGCGTCCGGGCCGGAAGCGGCCCCTCGCCTTCAACACGGTCATGACCGTGATGAACCGGCTCGTGGAAAAGGGGCTTCTCCGGCGCAGCGGTGCTCGCGGCCACTACCTCTTCCGGCCTGCTCTTTCTCGGGAAGCGTACGCCAGGGACCTGGCCCGCACCATCAACCGTCGTATCTTCGATGTCTTCCAGGACGCAGCCGTCGCCGGGTTCGTGGAGTCCATCCGGGAGCTCGACACGGAGTCCTTGCGGCAGCTCGAGGCATTCATCCACCGGGAGCGGGTGAGCAGGGGTGATGAGCCGTCTCCGCAGGCCGGCGAGCCGCCCGCCGGCTGAGGAGGGCAGCGTGAGCCGGATGGCCCGGCAAGATCTCCTGGCAAGTCTCGCCTTCTGGCTCTTGCCGGGTGCGGCCGCCGCGGCCACGGCCGGCATCGTGGCGGGCCTCGCCGTGCACGGCCTGACCCCGCGGATGGGATGGTGCTGGGGCGCCCTCAAGTGCACCCGCACGTACGGCCGATGGTTCTTCTTCACGCTCTTCCTGATGCTGGCCTTCACGGTGGCGGGAGCCGCCGTTTCCCTCGCGCGCCGTATCCGGGCGAGCCGGCGCCTCCTCGCCGGGCTGCTGGAGCTCCGGACACCGGCTCCGGCGCGCCTGCAGCACCTTGCCAGGAGCCTGGGGATGGAGCAGCGGATTGACGTGGTGGACGAGGCGGCGCCCGTCGTCTTCACCCACGGGCTGTTGCGGCCGAGGGTCCTCCTTTCGCGGGGGATCCTGGACCGCCTGAGCGACGAGGAGCTGGCCGCCGTGCTGGCCCACGAGCGCTACCACGTGCTCCGCCACGACCCGTTGCGTGTGCTGGTGGCGGGGGCGGCCGCCGACGCCCTCTTCTATCTGCCGGCCGCCGGCGAACTCCATCGTTGGTGGGACTCGGCCCGGGAGCTGGCCGCCGACGCGGCCGCCGTGGTGGCGCTCGGCCGGCTCCATCTGGCGCAGGCGCTGCACAAGCTCGGCTCCTGGCGCGAGGAGCCGTCGCCCTTCGCCATCGCCGGCGCGATGGGCGTGCTGGACTTGCGCATCACGCAGCTCGTCCATCCGGAACGGGCCTCCAACCGTATCCGGCTCTCTTTGCGCGCCGTGGCTGTGGCCAGCCTCTTCGCCGGTCTGCTGCTCGCCGGCTTCTTCGGGAGGTGCAGGTAGGGGCTCCGGGCCCGGGGCTTCGCCATCGTGGGGGGAGGCCGCGGAGCTTCGACACAAGCGATTTCGTGGGTCAAGACACTACATGGCGTAGTGTCAAGGGGGAGAAAGGAAGGGGGGATCTCCTTGAGCGATGCTACACGCGCGGCGAGCGCCCGGGTGGCAGCCGCCGCGCCCCGAGGTCCCAAGTGGGCCATGGTCATCGACCTGGCCAAGTGCGTGGGGTGCGACACCTGTACGGTGTCGTGCAAGGCCGAGAACCGCACGCCACCCGGCGTTTCGTATAACGTCCTCGTCGAAGAGGAGGTCGGCGCGTTCCCCAACGTGCGCCGCGTCCGGATCCCCAGGCCGTGCATGCAGTGCGACAACGCCCCCTGCGTCCAGGTCTGCCCGGTCGGCGCGACGTTCAAGATGGACAACGGCATCGTGGCGATCGACTACGACCGCTGCATCGGGTGTCGCTACTGCATGGCCGCCTGCCCCTACGGAGCCCGTTCCTTCGACTTCGGAGAGAGCTACGAGGACGAGATGGAAGGGTTCGACGAGGTCCAGGCGCCGGAGTACGGGATCGCCCGGGGGCGGCGCGAACGTGGGAGTTCTCCTGTGGGCAACGTGCGCAAGTGCCACTTCTGCTTCCACCGCCTGGAACGGGGCGAGGAGCCTGCCTGCGTCGAGACCTGCGTGGCCAACGCCCGGTATTTCGGTGACCTCAACGACCCCAACAGCGTGGTCTCCCAGCTGGTCGCCGGCCCCCGGGCGTTTCGGCTCAAAGAGGAACTGGGCACCGAGCCCAGGGTCTGGTACTTGCGGTAGCCGGCCGACCGGCTGCGGTCAACGGGAGAGGAGCGAGGGGTCATGGCAGTGTCGCATTCGTCGGGAACCCTGACCTGGCGCACGCGCTCCACGGCAAAGGCGGAGATCTGGACCCGACCCACCCCCGGGAGGGTCGTGCTTTTGCTCGCCCTGGCGGCGGGGCTGGCCGTGGGGGTCTGGGCGCTCGCCGTCCGGATCGGGCAGGGGCTGTCCAGCACCTGGCTCACGTCGATCACGCCCTGGGGCGCCTGGGTCGCCCTTTACATCTTCTTCGTGGGCTTGAGCGCGGGCGCGTTCTTGCTGTCTTCGGCCGTATACGTCCTGGGCCGCCACGATCTCGAGCCCGTCGGGCGGGAGGCCCTCGTCGTCGCGATCTTGAGCATGGGGGCCGCCCTGGGCTTCATCGCGCTGGATCTGGGGCGGATGGACCGGGCGCTCGCCGCGTTCTTCTTCTGGAACCCGACGAGCGTGCTGGCGTGGGAGATGCGCTTTTACATCCTGTACGTCGCCATCCTGGCAGCCGAACTGTGGCTTTCCGTCCGGGCCGGCCGCGAGGCGCGCGCCCGCCGGTGGCTCAAGGCGCTCGGTATCAGCGGGATTCCCATCGCCATCTTCGGTGTCCACGGGGGCACGGGGCTGTTGTTCGCGGTGCTCAAAGCGCGCCCGCTCTGGAACACCGGCCTCTATCCGGTCCTGTTCGTCGTATCGGCCCTGGTCTCCGGCACGGCGCTGGTGACGCTGCTGTACGCCCTGCGCCCCGTGGTGTGGCGCCGGAACGTCGACCGATCGCTGCTCTCGAGCCTGAGCCGCGCGCTGCTGGCTTTCCTTGCGGTCGAGGGCGGGCTCGAGCTGTTCGAGTACGTCGTGGCTGCCTACCGTGGCGAGCCCCTGGAAGGGGAGGCCCTTCGTCTCATGTGGTCCGGCGACCTGGCCTGGCTGTTTTGGGGTGTCCAGGTGCTGCTCGGCATGGTGGTGCCCACCGTGATCCTGCTCCGCCGGCCGGATCGACCCACGGCGGTGGCGGCCGGCGCCGGCCTGGTCATCGCCGGCATCCTGGCGGTACGGTTCAACATCGTGCTGCCGCAGATGCTGGCGCCGGTGATGGAGGGGCTGCCGGCCGGGGTCTACCTGCCCTCGGCCGTCGAGTGGGGCGCCTCGCTGGGCATCCTCAGCGCCTTTACCGGCGCCTATCTGGCCTTCGGGACATGGCTGCCGCTGCATGATGGCGAGGCCGCCGACGCCGGGCGAGAGGATCGGTGAGCGAGCCCATGTCACCCACCCAGGAGAAGGTGACCCGCCGCCGGCTACTGGTAGGGGCCGGCGCGCTCGGACTGGCCGCGGCCGCCGCCGGGGGCGTCATGCTCTCGGCCGCCCGCCGGATTCCCGTGGTGCGGGGGGCCGGACGGCCCGGCCCGTCCGGCAACGCCCCGCACGGGATCGGCAACTCCTTTGGCGATTTCGGCGCCCAGGACGTCATCTACACTGTCTGTGAGCAGTGCAACACCCACTGCACCATCGCGGTGCGGCTGCAGGAGGGCGCCGACGGCCGCCGCAGGGTGCGGAAGATCGCCGGCAACCCTTATAGCCCCCTCAACACGGTGCCCTTCGGGCCCATCCCGTACGAGACCGGGCCGGAGCAGGCGGCAGCGGGGGCAGGGCCGGAGGCCTTGCGCCGGACGGGCCGTTCGCTCAGGGGAGGACGCACCTGCCTCAAAGGGCAGGCCGGCATCCAGACGGTTTACGACCGGCTGCGCCTCACCCGGCCGCTGCGGCGGGCCGGTCCCCGGGGAAGCGGGCGCTGGGAGAGCGTCTCGTGGGAGGAGGCGCTCGACCAGATCGTCAACGGCAGCAAGGTCCTCGGCACCCCGGGGCTACGCGACGTATGGGCCTACGTCTCCCAGGAACAGGTGCAAGCCGACCTCGCCCGCCTCCAGGCCGGCCAGCTGAGCCAGGAAGCCTTCCGAGAGCGCTACCGCAACGTGCTCATCGACCCCGACGTGCCTCAGCTCGGCCCGCGCGCCAACCAGGTGGTCAACCTGGGGGGCGACCGGCGAGATTTCATGCACGGCCGCTTCTGGCCCGCCAGCGTCGGCAGCCTCAACGCGTACGACCACGGCGGGGTCTGCGGCGCAAGCGGCGTGCTGGGCACGGTGAGGTCGTTCAACCCCCGCAAGAAAAAACAGCGCCTGTACGTCGACCTCCAGCACTGCGAGTTCACCATCGTCTGGGGCACCAATCCCATGGTCGCCAACAAAGGGCCCACCTGGCTCGCCCCCGCGCTGACCGAGGCGCTCGCCAGGGGCATGAAGATGGCGGTCATCGACCCGCGCCTGAGCGAGACCGCCAACAAGGCCCACTGGTGGGTGCCCATCGCCCCGGGCACGGATGGCGCCCTGGCGCTCGGGATGGCCCGGTGGATCGTGGAGCACGGCCGCTACGACGCCCGATACCTGGCCAACCCCAACCGCGAGGCGGCCCGGGCCGACGGTGAGCCCACGTGGACCGACGCCACGCACCTCGTGCGCCTCGACCGCCCGGAACGCCCCAAGCTGCGCCTGTCCGACCTGGGCATGACCTCGAAGGAGAAGGACGACTTCGTCGTGGCGCTGCCGGGCGGTAAGGTCGCGCCCGCCGGTCAGGCTCCGGAAGGGGCGCTGGAGTTCGACGGCCGGGTCGGGGGAATTCCCGTCAAGTCGGTCTTCACCCTGTTCAAGGAACGGGTGCTGGAGCGAACCCTCGAGGAGTACGCCTCCATCTCGGGCGTCGACGTCGAGACCATCGAGCGGCTCGCGGCGGAGTTCACCTCCCACGGCAAGCGCGTGGGCATTATCGCCTACCGGGGCCCGGCCATGCACGCCAACGGGTACGAGGCGCTTCGCGCCATCAACGCCCTCAACCATCTCGTGGGCAACCACGACTGGAAGGGCGGGAGCATCACCACCGGCGCGCACTTCCAGGAACTGAAGGGGCGCTACGACCTCCTGGCGGTGCCGGGCGGGTTGAAGCCATGGGGTATCCCGCTCGCTCGTAACGGCGTGGCGTACGAACGCACTCCCCTCTTCCAGAGGGACGGCTACCCGGCGCGGCGCCCCTGGTTTCCGCTGGGAGGCAACACGGTGCAAGAAGTGCTGGCCAGCGCGGCGGAGGGCTATCCTTACCGGATCGGGGCGCTGTTCGTGCACCGGCTCTCCCCCGTGCTCTCCCTGCCGGCGGGCTCCCGGATCGCCGAGACGTTGAAGGATACCCGGGCGATCCCGCTCTTGGTCGTGATGGACGTCGAGATGAGCGAGACCGCGTCGTTCGCCGACTTCGTCCTCCCGGACCTCACGTACCTCGAGCGCTGGGGGCGCGAGACCATCTACCCCAACGCCCTGCAGCGCATCAGCAGCGTCATGCAGCCGGTGGTGCGCGCCTTCGACGGCCCGCGGGCGGTGGAGGACGTCTGGATCGCGATCGGGCGGCGCATGGGGTGGCCCGGGGTGGGAGAAGGGGCTTTTGCGGACGGAGGCTCGCTCGAGTCGGCGGAAGACTTCTACCTGAAGATGGTGGCCAACATCGCCCTCGACCGCACCCCGGTGCCCGACGCCTCGCCGGCGGAGATGGAGATGTTCGACAAGAGCCGGCGCATGGCGCTGGGGCCGGCGTTCGACGTGGAGCGCTGGAAGCGGGCCGTGCGGCCCGAGGAGTGGCCCAAGGTCGTCACCGTGCTCAACCGGGGCGGGCGCTTCGAGCCCCCTGGCCAGGAATACGAGGGAGAGTGGGTGCGCTACCGGTTGGAGGACGAGGCGCACTTTTACGACGAGGGCACCGCCGCCGCCCGTCATCCGTACGACGGACGGCTGATGGACGGCCTGCCCCGCTGGCAGCCCCCCGTCTCCTTCGCAGGCAAGCCGCTGGAGCAGGTGGGCACCCGGGGATTGCGGCGCCCGCTCCGGCTCATCAACTGGAAGGCACGCCACATCGGCACGCACCGTAACATCCAGGATGCGTGGCTGCGGGAGATCGCTTCCGACAACCCGCTGTGGATCCATCCGGCGGACGCCGCGGCGCGGGGTATCCGGAACGGCGACCGGGTGCGCATCCGGTCGGCGCTCCTGGAGGTCGAGGGACGCGCGCTGGTCACGCAGGCCATCCGGCCGGGCACCGTGGGAGCGTGCTACAACTTCGGGCACTTCGCGTACGGCGCAGCCGGCTACACCATCGACGGGCACCCGGTGAGGCCCGCGCGCCGTTACGGCCATACGCCGTTCCGCCTGGGTGGGCCGGGTAACCAGGCGGGGTACGCCGCCGGGCGCGGCGAGGGTTTTTCGGTCAACCACCTGCTCCCGGAGGATCCCGACGCCCCAGGGGCAGGGGTCTCCGACGTGCTGGGGGCCGGGGCCGCGCAGTACGACGTGTGGGTCGACGTGAGCCGGGCATAGGGAGGGCGAGCGGGCGCGGCACGCCCCGCTCCCCTCACAGCAGCTGGCGCAAACCGAGCAACACCAGGAGCGCCCCCGCCACCAGAGGGCCCCTGATCCCGAGCCAGCGTGCCGCATAGTGGGTCGCCAGGCGGTCCCCGCCCCAAAGGGCCAGGTAGCTGAACAGCGCCGTTACGAAGGCGGTGGGCAGGGCCCCCAGATGCCACAGACCGGCAACGAACCCGTTGGCCAGGCAGTTGAGGCCCAGGGCCGTCCCGAGGAGCAGCCCCTCGGCGAGGCCGATCGAGCCCGACCGGTCGAGGTCGGCCCGATGGGGCTCGCGCAGCAGCCCCAGGATCGGGCTCTGCCGGGGCGCCGCCCGGTGCTCCGCCGCCATGAAGTACACGCCCATGGCGATGAGCAGGAGCGCGCCCGCGGTGCTGGCCACGCTCGCTCGCACCAACCCGCGGACGAAATGGCCGGCCGAGGCCGACAACACCGTGAAGAGGAAAGCCTCCAACGCCACCACCAAATTGGCGCCGGCCGGGACGTGGATGGCTCCCGCTCCCAGCGCCATCCCTACGCCGAGGTTGTCGAGGTTGGCTGCGATCCCGATGAGCAATAACTGCAGCCACGTGACCATCGCTCCCGAAGCCGCCCCTTCCCGGGCCGCGCCGGGGAGCGGGTCGCCCGGCCCCCCGGATCGTCCCTGCATCCTATGGGGCGGGCAGCCTCAGGGGTTCTCGGCCTCTCAGCGGGCGAACACGTGGCGGCCGATCCGGCGTACCACCGGGCGATTCCAGATCCACGGGCTCGAGGTGCGGGCCGGGTTGTAGTAATAGACGGCGCCTCCGGTCGGGTCCCACCCGGCGAGCGCGTCCAGGACGGCCCTGTAGGATGCCTGGTCGGGCCGCAGGTTGACCTGCCCATCGTATACCGCCGTGAAGGCCCACGGCTCGAAGACGACCCGCTCGACCGTGTGGGGAAAGCGCGGGTCGTCGAGCCGGTTGAGGACTACGGCCGCCACGGCGACTTTCCCCACGTAAGGCTCCCCCCGAGCCTCGCCGTAGACCAGCCGCGCCATCAGCTCCAGCTCCCACGGCGTGACGGAGCGGCGCCACCGGCCGTCCCAGGCGCGGCGCCGCTCGGAGACAAGCGGCCCGGCCTTCACGTCGTGGCCCGCGACACGCTCCAACCCGGCGGCATCGCGCGCCGTGACCTGCGACGCATCCGTCTCCGTTCGAGCGCTCGACGCTCCCGTGAGCGCCGCGGAGAGCAGGGCGCCCGCCTGGGCCACCACGACGATGACCAGCAAGATCCATGCCGAAGCCCGTAACAGCCGTCCTGTGTCGCCCGGAGGGCGACCCGGAGCGGACTGCGCCATCCGCGGCGAGCGGGACCACGGTGCCACTTCCTCTTCACCGGTCACGGCCCGCGCTCACCCCTCCCCCAAGCCGTCGGTCGCCCGCCTGCCGCGCCGGAGCTGGCTACGGCGACGACGCTGCACGGATCTCCATGGTAAGCGGCAAAGAGCCCGGGCCCAAGGGCAAGCCGGTGGCAACGGTACCGCTTACTGCCTCGTCGGATCGAGCGCGTCGCGCAGCGCGTCCCCCAGGAAGTTGAAGCCGAGCACGGTGACCATGATGGCGAGCCCGGGGAAGACCGAATACCACCAGGCGTTGAAGATGTAACTCTGTCCCGTATTGACCATGGTGCCCCAGCTGGGGATGGGCTGCTGGATGCCGAGCCCCAGGAAGCTGAGGGTCGCCTCGTTGAGGATCGCGCCGGCCGTCCCCAGAGTGCCCGCCACGATCATGGGGGCAATCCCGTTGGGCAGGATGTGGCGCAGCAAGACGCGCCCCGGCGAGGCTCCCACGGCGTACGCAGCCGTCACGTACTCCAGCTCCTTGAGGGCGAGCACCTGGCTGCGCATCAGGCGCGCCTCGCTCGGCCATCCGATGACCCCGAGGGCCGCGGCGATGGTGGTGGGCGTCGGCTCGAGGATGGCCACCACCGCGATGAGGAACAACAGGGACGGGATGGCGAAGAAGATGTCGGTCACGCGCATCATGACGTCGTCGAAGCGCCCGCCCAGGTAGCCGGCCAGGCCTCCCACGACCATGCCGATGGCAAGGGAGACGCCCTCGGCGACGAGGCCGATGCGCAGCGAGATCCGGGCTCCGTACACGATCCGGCTCAGGATGTCCCGGCCCAGCTCGTCGGTGCCGAGCGGATGCTCCGGCGAAGGCGGCTTGAGCCTCGCCTCCACGATGTTTTGCTCGAAGGGGTCGTACGGGGCGATGGCCGGCGCAGCCACGGCCACCACCACGAGCGCGAGCACGATGGCGAGACCCGCCAGGCCGAGACGGTGCCGCCCGAAGGCGGCCACGAAGCGGCCTTGTGGCGAGCGCACCGCCGCCTCGATCGTCGCGTGCTCCACCCAGGCTTGCTGGCTCACAGGCTACCCCTTCACTCGTACCGGATCCTCGGATTGACCAGGGCGTAGGTGAGGTCGATCAGCAGGTTGACCGTCACGAAGATGAGGGAGCCGAACAAGAGCGTCCCGAGGATGACCGGCGTGTCCCGCCGCATGATGGCTGCCACCACCGCCCGTCCGAGGCCGGGCCAGTTGAAGACGGTCTCCGTCACCACGGAGCCGCCCATCAAATACCCCACGTCGAGCCCGATGACGGTCACCACGGGCACCAGGGCGTTCTTGAGCTGGTGACGCAGCACGACCCGCCACCGCGACAGCCCCTTGGCCGAGGCCGTGACGATGTAGGGCTGGGAGCGCACCTCCAGCATGGAGGATCGGGTGATGCGGGCGATGGTGGCCGACAGGTGGGTCCCCAGCACCAGGGAGGGCAGGACCATGTAGATGAGCTCGCCACCCCCGTAGCCCGCTACCGGGAAGAGGGCCACCCCGTACCGATCCTGGGTCAAGAACATCTTGGCCAGGATCGCCTGCCAGAAGACCGGCATGGCGACGCCGATCAGCGCCAGGAGCATGAGCGTGTGGTCGATCCACGTGTACTGGCGCTCGGCGGCCACGATCCCGGCCGGCAGCCCCACGGCGACGGCCACCAGCATCCCTCCCGCCATCAGCTGCAGCGTCCTTGGGAAGCGGTAGCCGATGACGTCGCGCACCGGCTGCTCCAGGACGTACGAGTCGCCCAGGTCTCCGCGCGCCGTGCGGCCCAGGAAGCGCACGTACTGCACGTACCAGGGGTCGTCCAGCCCGAGGCGCTGGCATACCCGCGCAATGGTCTCCGGGTCGGCGCGCCGGTAGCTCTCGCCCATCACCGCTCGGACGGGGTCGCCCGGCATGAGGTACGAGAGCACGAAGATGACGGTGAACACGCCCCACAGGGTGGGGATGGCGAGGGCCAGGCGCCGGATCACGTAGCGCAGCATCGTACGAGTAGACGGTGCGGGGGCCGCTCGACGGGCGGCCCCGCACCCGGCCTCCTCACCGCTCGAGCCAGACGTACTTCATGGGAGTGCGGTACGTGCCGGCCGAGGCAACGTAGAAATCGTGCACGTACG
Source organism: Limnochorda sp. L945t (assembly GCF_035593305.1). Taxonomy (GTDB): domain Bacteria; phylum Bacillota; class Limnochordia; order Limnochordales; family Geochordaceae; genus Carboxydichorda; species Carboxydichorda subterranea. Next base: position 2,875,464 of record NZ_CP141615.1, read on the forward strand.
GCTTCACCCAGTAAAACACCTTGCTGTACGACAGCGGCACCCACGGCACGTCGGCCAGGATCATCTCGTGGATCTTCTTATAGAGGGCGTTGCGCTTGGCCGGGTCGGTCGTCGCCGTCGCCTGGTCGATCAGCTTGTCCACCTCGGGGTTGTCGTACTTGGTGTCGTCCCTGCCCTTGTAGAACAGGAAGTTGAAGACCTCGCTGGGATCCTCGAAGTCGGCGCTCCAGCCGCTCAGGAAGAGGGCGACTTCGTCCTCCCCGATGTGGCTCCAGTACGTGGTGTTGTCCTCGGACTTGAGCTTGATGCGGATCCCTACCCGCCGCAGCATCTCCTGGATGGCCGCATGGGTGGGTTCCGTCGCGCTGGACGCATAGTAGTAGTAGGTAATCTCCGGCAGCCCCTTTCCGCCGGGATACCCCGCCTCGGCCAGGAGCTGCTTGGCCCGCTCCGGATCGAACGGGTACCCTTCGACGTCCGCAGCCGGCATGGAGGGCGGGAGCACGCCCTTGTCGGCAGGGTAGCGGGCGCCCTCCATGAGCACGTTCCACAGCTCGTCCTTGTTGATGGCGTAATTGAAGGCGAGCCGCAGGGCCCGGTTGTCCTTGAAGGGCCCCGCCGTCCACTTGAAGCCCAGGTACCGCACGTTGAGGCCCGGCAGCTCGTGGTACTCCCCGGCAAACTCGCTCTTGACCGCCGCCAGCTGGCCCGGCGGCGCGTCGAGCAGGACGTCGAGCTCTCCCTGGCGGTACTGGAACACCTGGGTGTTGGGGTCGGGCACGTTGATGAAGGTCAGGACGTCGAGCTTCGGATACCCCTTCTGCCAGTAGTCGGGGTTCTTGACCAGCGTGATGTGGTCGTCCCGGCGCCACTCCTTGAAGACGAACGGCCCGGTGCCTACCGGGTGGTTGGAAAACTGCGCGCCGAGCTGCTCGTACGCCTCCTGCGGCACGACGTAGGCGTTGACCAGGTCGTAGAGGAAGCGGTGGTTGGGCGCTTCCAGGGTGATCTGCAGCGTGTAGTCGTCGAGCGCCCGCAGCCCCTCGACGTCCTTCGCCTTGCCTTCGGTGAACGCCTTGGCTCCCTTGACCGCCTCCAGGTACTCCGGGTGCTCGGAGACCGCGGTATCCCCGCTCAGGAACATCTTGAAGGACCAGATCCAGTCCCGGGCCTTGACCTCGCGGTCCTTGTACGTCACTCCCGGCGCCGCCTGGAACCGGACCCCCTTGCGCAGGTGGAAGGTATAGACCTTCCCGTCCGGAGAGATCTCCCAGCGCTCGGCAAGCTCCGGCACGACCTGGCTCGTCTTGGGGTCGAACGTGACCAGCCCTTCGTACACGTTGTTGATGATACGGCGGGTCGCGACGGTCGTCGAACGGAACGGGTTGAGGTGCTCGGGATCGGCCGCAATCGGGTAACGAAACGTCATGGGACTCCGAGAGGCGGCTTGCGCCACGTCGCTTCCGCCCACCGGGCCTCCTGCAAATAGGGCGCAACTGCCGACGAGAACGAGCCCCGCCAGGACGGCTATCCCGGCGCGCGCACCTTTCATGGCCGGACACGCTCCTTCCTGCGCTGCGCGATGGCTGCGTCGTCGCAACCTGGTGCCCCGAGGTTTCGACACCCCTGGACAAAGCCCTCTCCCCGGGGGACACCTGCCAGCAGGAGACGAGGGGGGCCGGCGCCGAACGGGCAACTGCGCCGGGGAGATCGGCTATCTCATCGTGGACGGCCCGGGTCCGGAGCGGCAAGGACCTCTGGGCTTCGGACACCTCGAGCGCAGGCTCGCCATCCCGTACCTGGTGGAGCGGGCTCGGGCTGCTCACCTTGCCGGGCCGACCGCGGACGACCAGGCAGCCCTGGGAGCCCTCTTCACCGCTGCCCGCGAAGGACGGCCCGAGGCGTCGGCCGTCGTCGACGAGGTCATCGAGAGGCTGGCCCGGGCGCTGACCAACGTCGCGGTCATCCTCGCCCCGCAGGCGATCGTCCTGGGAGGGCCCGTGGGCGCCCTGGTGCAGCACATCGTGCCCCAGCTGGCCGGCCGCTTGAGGGCGCTTTCGCCCATCGTCCCCGAGGTCCGGGCCTCGCGGCTCGGCGACCGGGCCGGCCTCGTGGGGGCGGCGGCGCTGGCCGCCATGCACGCCAAGGCGTCGATCCTGGAGCGGTTCGAGAGGGGGTGAGGCGCCCGTCGCCAGGCGCCGGGTGCCGGAGGGACCGACAGTTCCTCGAGTCGAAGGGGGAGCCAGGCTTGCAGAGACTTCGCAGCATTCGCACGTGGATGGCAGCGCTGGTCGTCCTGGCGGCAGCCGCTACGCTGGCCACCGCACCCGCCGTGGCAGCCGCCAAGAAACCGCCGTACACCGTGGCCATCAGCAACGGGTTCGTCGGCAGCGAGTGGCGCATCCAGATGGTGGAGAGCGCCAAGAAGGTGTTCGACGAGTACAAGAGCAAAGGGCTCGTGAAGGGTGAGCTCTACGTCAACCATGCAGGCCCCGACGTGACCGCGCAGATCGCCCAGATCCGCAACATGATCAACCGCGGCTTCGACGTGATCATCATCAACCCCAACTCCCAGACCGCGCTCAACCCGGTCATCGAAGAAGCCGCCGACCGCGGCATCGTGGTCATCGTGGTCGACCAGGAAGTGACGAGCCCCAAGGCCGTCAACGTCGTCATCGACCAGGCCGAGTGGGCCCGGATCTCGGCCCGGTGGCTGGCGGAGAAGCTCCAGGGCAAGGGTAACATCGTGGTCATCAACGGCCTGGCGGGCCACCCGGCCAACGAGGACCGCTGGCGCGGCGCCCGCGAGGTTTTCGGCCGGTACCCCGGTATCAAGATCCTGACCATGACCCACGCCAACTGGGACCAGGCCACCGGCCAGCAGGTGATGTCCAACCTGCTCGCCACCTATCCCAACATCGACGGGGTCTGGGTCCAGGACGGCATGGCGGAGGGCGCGCTGCGAGCGGTGCTGGCCTCGGGCCGCAAGTTGCCGCTCATGTCCGGTGAGGCCCGGGTCGGCTACATGCGCCTCTGGGACCAGCTGAAGAAGGAAAAGGGCTTCCAGGCCATCGGCGTGGTCAACCCGCCGGGAGTCGCCGCCAGCGGGCTGCGGATCGCCATGCAGATCCTGCAGGGCCGCCAGTTCAAGGACGGCGTGCTCGCCCGGGGCAACACGCTCTACGTGCCCATCCCCGGCATCGTCACCAACGACAACTTCGACGAGCTGTGGGCCAAGTACAAGGATTACCCCGACGCCTACGCACTCGACGGGTGGCTGACCGAGGAGGAGGCCCGGTCCTACTTCAAGTGAGGCCGGGGCGGGACTGATACCCCGGAGGGAGGGCGGCCGCCCGGGCGCAAGGGGGCGGGGGCCTCCCTCCGCCGCACCTCTTGATTGGATCGAGGAAGGAGCAAACACCGTGCCGCACCTCGAGGCGGTGGGCATCGAAAAGCGGTTCGGGGGCGTCGTGGCTCTGCAGGGAGCCTCGTTCGAATGTCGCCCCGGCGAGGTCCATGCGCTCCTCGGAGCCAACGGCTCGGGGAAGAGCACCCTGGCCAAGATCCTGACCGGCGTCGTGGCACCCGACGCGGGGGTCGTGAAGGTCGACGGGCGGCAGGTGTCCATTTCAGGCCCCTCCGACATGTACCGCCTCGGGATCGCCGCGGTCTACCAGGAACTGAGCCTCGTGCCCCAGCTCTCCGTCGCAGAAAACATCCTGCTCGGTCATGAACGCGTGCGCCACGGCCTGGTCGACGAGCCCGCCACGTGGCGGCTCGCCGCCGAGTGCCTGGAGCCTTTCACCCGGAGCCTGGGCCGCCGGCTGCCCCTGCACCTGGTGGTCGCGGAGCTGTCGCCCGCCGAGCAGCAGATGGTCGAGATCGCCAAGGCACTATCCCGCCGGCCCCGGCTCCTGATCCTCGACGAGGCGACGGCCTCCTTGCGCAGCCGGGAAGTCGACGCGCTCTTCGAGGTGGTGCGCCGGCTGCGGGCTGAAGGGAGTACCGTCGTCTTCATTTCCCATCGCCTGGAGGAGGTGTACCGGGTCTGCGACCGGGCCACGGTGCTCCGCAACGGGCAAACGGCGGCGACGGTCTCGCTCTCCGCCACGACGCCCGATGATCTGCTGCGGCTGATGGTGGGCGACGTGGAGGCGCCTGCACGCCAACCGAGGCTCCCGGCGGCAGGCCCGCAGCAACCCGTGCTGCGGGTCGAGCAGCTGGTGTCGGGGCGGGTGCTGCGGGGCGTCACCCTCGCGGTGGGCAGGGGCGAGGTCGTGGGGCTGGGCGGGCTGCAGGGCCAGGGGCAGTCGGAGCTGCTCAAGGCGCTGTTCGGTGCGCTTCCCGCCCAGTGGCGCCGGTACGAGATCGACGGCCGGCCGGCCAGGGTGCACAGGGTGGCCGACGCGATCCGCCGGGGAGTGGTGCTCATCCCGGGCAACCGGAGCCAGGAGGGGCTGTTCATGCCCCGCCCGATCCTGGAAAACCTCACGCTACCGAGCCTGGGGCTGCGCTCCCGGATGGGGCTGCTTTCGAACGCACGAGAGCAAAGCGCTGCCCGGCAAGCGGTCGAGTCGCTGGAGATCAAAGTCGCCGACCTCCTGCAGCCCGTCTCCAGCCTCAGCGGCGGCAACCAGCAGAAGGTGGTCGTCGGCAAGTGGCTGCTGAGCCAGCCCCGCCTGCTCCTGATGGATGACCCCACCAAAGGGGTGGACGTGCGTGCACGGCTGGAACTCTACCGCTCGATCGAGCAGATGCGCGCCAGCGGCCTCGGGGTGTTGCTCAACTCCAGCGACGACACGGAGCTCCTGACCCTCTGCGACCGGGTGCTGGTGATGTACGAGGGCCAGATCGTCGACGAGCTCCGGGGAGAGCGCCTCACCGGGCAAGAGCTGGTAGCCGCTGGCTTGCGCCTGGTCCGTGGGGAGAGGGTGACGTCGGGTGGGTGAACGAGGGGCTCCGGGAGAGCTCCTGCTGGGCGCCGGGGTGCCGGGGCCGACCGCGAGCGAACGGCTTCGCCGGGGATTACCGTTGTGGATCAGCCTGGTCGTGCTCGGCGCCGTGGTGGCCGTGAACGGCGCCCTGCAGCCCAACTTCTTCGAGATGCCCGTGCTGCGGGCCAACGTGGCCACCTTCCTGCCCCTCATCGCGGCGGCGGTGGGCCAGACGCTGGTGGTGCTGACGGGAGCCATCGACCTCTCGGTCGGCGGGATCGTGACCCTGGTCAACGTGGTCACGGTCCGCTTGCTGAGCGGTCTGGGCCCAGAGCCCGGCACCGGGGGCGTCCTGCTGGCGCTCGCCGCAGGCCTCCTGGTCGGGGTCCTGACCGGCACCGTCAACGGCCTGCTCGTGGCACACCTGCGGCTGCAGTCGATCATCGCGACCTTTGCCACGAGTTTCGTCTGGATGGGCCTCGCCCTTTACGTGATGCCGACGCCGGGAGGCAGCGTGCCCGAGCTCGTTTACCGGACGTACCGCGGCTATTTCCTGGGAATACCCGTGGTCGCCTGGGTCGTGCTGGTGGTGCTCGGGCTGTGGTGGGTGATCAAGCGCACCCGCCTCGGGCGGTACCTGTACGCCGTCGGTGGCAACGCCGCCAGCGCCTACGCCAGCGGCGTCCCCGTCTCCCTCGTCATGGTGGCGGCCTATGCGCTCGAGGGCCTGTTTGCCGGGATAGCCGGGCTCGCGCTGACCGCCGACATCGCCTCGGGCGACCCGCTGGTGGGTGAGCCGCTGACGCTCTCCTCCATCACCGCGGTGGTCATTGGAGGGACCCGGCTGGCGGGCGGCGTGGGGGGAGCCGGCGGATCGGCGGCAGGGGCCGCCGTCCTCGGCCTCATCCGTAACGTGATTTTCTTCGCCAACGTCCCGCCCTTTTATCAGGACTTCATATCCGGCCTCATCGTCATCGGCGCGCTGGCCGCCGCGGCGCTCGGCTCGGTGAGGAGGCGGTCCGTGTGAAGTCCCCGCAGCCGCTCGCCGCGCAGCAGTGGAGGCAGCACGCCCCTGCCGGCGCGCTGGCCACCGGCGCCCGGCGCCTCGGGCGTAACCCCACCCTGGTCGCCTTGTTGCTGGTGGTGGCGTTGTTCGGCCTGGGGCAGGCGCTGTCACCGGGTTTCCTCAGCTACGGCCAGGTGCTCAACGTCTTGCGGATCGCATCATTCCTCGGGATCGTGGCGGCCGGGCAGACCCTGGTCGTCATCTCGGGAGGGGAGGGCATCGACCTGTCGGTCGGCGCCGTCATGAGCCTGGCCGCCGTCATGACGGCCCACATCACGCTGGCGAGGGATGCGTTGCTGCTGCAGGCGCTCGCCGCGGTCCTCGTGACCGGCCTTGCCCTCGGCGCCCTCAACGGTGTCGGCATCGCTTACTTGCGGATCCCCCCGCTCGTCATGACCCTGGGGATGACGGGCGTGGTGCAGGGGTTGACGCTCGTATACACCCAGGGACAGCCCAAAGGGCGGGCAGCGCCCCTGCTCAACGAGATCGTGGTGCACCCGTGGGTATGGGGGATCCCGGGCATTTTGTTCTTGTGGCTTGCGGTCGCGATAGGGATGACCGTCTTGTTGAGCCGGACCTCCTTTGGAAGGCGGCTTTACGCCATCGGGGCCAACCGGACGGCCGCGCTCTTGTCCGGCATCCACGTACCCCGGATGGTGGTGGCGACATACGCCCTCAGCGGCGCGCTGGCCGCCCTGGCGGGCTATCTTTTCGTAGGGTACACCACCACCGTCTTCCTCGACATCGGCGGCGACTACGTGCTGCGCTCCGTCGCCGCGGTGGTCGTCGGGGGGACCTCGCTGGCAGGAGGCGCCGGGAGCTACACCGGTTCGGTGGTCGGCGCGGTGGTGCTCACGGTGCTCGAGGCCATCCTGACCACGCTCCGCATGGGGGAGGCGGGGCGGCAGGTCGTGCACGGCCTCGTGCTGGTGCTGCTCCTGGCCGCGTACGGGCGCCAGCGCCGGTTGCGGCAGTAACGCCTTCGCTCGAGCGAAGCGCGGGCCACCCGTGGCAGGAAGCTGGGAAAGGGGTAGGGAGCGAAATGGCCAGGCGGATCGGAGTGGGCTTCGTAGGCAGCGGGTTCATCGCGCGATTCCACGCGAGGAGCTGGGTGGGGGTACGCGACGGCGACATCGTGGCCGTCGCCTCGCCCAATCCTCAGTCTCGCAAGGAGTTCGCCGAGTTGTGCCGGGAGCTCGGGGTCGGAGAGGTTGCCGGATACGACGACGTGGCGGCCATGGTGCGCCAGAGTGACGTCGAGGCCGTCTGGATCACGGCGCCCAACCACGTACGGGTGCCGCTGGTGCAGGCGATCGTCGACGAGGTGCGGGCCGGGCGCTCCAAGGTCCGGGCCATCGCCATCGAAAAGCCGCTCGCCCGTAACGTGGCCGAGGCGCGCAAGCTGGTCGAGATGGTCGAGGGCGCCGGGCTGCTGCACGCGTACCTGGAAAACCAGGTTTTCGCCCCCTCGCTCACCCGGGGCAAAGAGATCGCCTGGCGGCGCGGCGCCGCCTTGTCGGGTACGCCTTACCTGGCCCGGGCCGCCGAAGAGCACGGCGGGCCGCACCGGCCGTGGTTCTGGAGGGGGCCGCTGCAGGGCGGCGGCGTGCTGAGCGACATGATGTGCCACTCGGTGGAGGCCGGGAGGTACATGTTGACGCCTCCCGATCGGCCCGACTATCTGCGTCCGGTGGCGGTCACCGCCAGCATCGCCAACCTCAAGTGGAGCCGGCCGCGCTACGCGGAGCTGCTGCGCCGGCAAACCGGCGGCGAAGTGGACTACGGCCGCGCGCCGGCCGAGGACTACGCCAGCGCCGAGATCGTCTACGAGACGGCCGACGGGGATCTGGTCATCACCCAGGCCAACACGTCGTGGAGCTTCTCGGGAGCAGGCCTGCGCCTGACCTTCGAACTGCTCGGGCCCGAGTACTCGCTGTCGATCAACACGCTCGAGCCCGAGTCCAAGATCTTCTTCAGCCGCAACGTGCAGGGCCCGGCCGGGGAGGATCTGGTCGAAAAGCAGGCGGCCGAGCAGGGCCAGATGCCCTACCTGGGAGACGAGGCCCACGTCTACGGCTACACCGCCGAAAACCAGCACGTGACGGCCGCCTTCGCGCAAGGCCGGATGCCGAGGGAGACGCTGCGGGACGGGCTGCTCGTCACGCAGCTCCTGATGGCGGCCTACCGGGCGGCCGAGGCGGGCATGACGATGCGGTTCGCGCCGGACAACCTGGACGAGTTCGTGCCGCTGGTGCAGCAGGATCGCTGGTCGCCGCGGCAGATCGCCGAGCGGGCGCACTGACCGGGCAAAGGGCCGAGGGCCCGAACGACAGAGCTGCGACGTCCGACGCCAGGAAGATGGGGCGGCATCCTGCCGCCCCATCGCTTTTCCACGGCCGTTCGCTACTCGCCCGGAAGCGCCGGCGAGGAAGCCGCGGCCGGCCGGTCAGATGACGGCCGTCGGCAGGCCGCGCAGACAGCGGCCCAGGGTATCACGAGAGTGGGCAACGCCTGATGAGGCATGGTACATTGGGTCCAGGCTCCTACGGGAAAGGGATGGCCGGCCGTGGTGTCACGAGCAGGGGACTGGATCAGCCAGGCGCAGCGGGACCTCGAGCAGGCCGAGGATTCCCGCCGCGCGGGCCGTCACGAGTGGGCGTGCTTCGCCGCACAGCAAGCGGCCGAGAAAGCGGTCAAGGCCCTCCACCTGTACTTCGGCCAGGAGGCCTGGGGCCATGTCATCGCCCGTCTTCTAGGCGAATTGCCTCCGGCCATCGCGGTGCCGGCCGATCTCGTGGACAAAGCCCATGTCCTCGACGGGTTCTACATCGCCCCGCGTTACCCGAACAGTCATCCGGAAGGGGCCCCCTTCCAGCATTTCGGGTCGCTGCAGAGTGAGGAGGCGATCCGGTATGCCCGTGAGATCCTTGCGTTCGTCAGTGATGAGATGGCCCGGCCGCGATGAAGTTGACCGGGCGATCCGGGAGTGGGCGCAGACGGCGGCCTCGCAGGACCCGCGGGCGCTCCGGATCGGCTACTTTGGCTCATACGCCAGAGGCGATTGGGGCGTTGGCAGCGACCTCGATCTCGTCGTGGTGGTCGCATCATCGGAGCAGCCCTTCGAGCGCCGGGGCAGCGGGTGGTATCCGAAGGGTGTCCCGGTGCCGGTCGATGTCCTCGTGTACACGCTGGACGAATGGGAGCGGCTGCAGGAAACGAGCCCGTTCGCCCGGCGGGCGGCGGACGAAGCCATCTGGGTCTACGTCCGGGCTGGGTCCCCGGGTGGGCAGAGGGAGCAGGGATCCTAATGGGCACCGGGTACGTGCCATCGAGGAAGCCGCGGCGGGATTCGCGGTCTACGACCCGGAGATGGTCGCGTCGTGGCGATCCCCGTCAAGGGGATCCAGACGGTCAGGGTGGTGCCCAGGCCCGGACGGCTGTCGATGTGCCACGCTCCCCCCATCTCCACGACCCGCGCTGCGATGCTGCGCAGGCCCAACCCCGGTTGCAGCGTAGCCGGGTCGAATCCGGCCCCGTCGTCCCGAATGCTGAGGCGGAGTTGCCCGTCGGGCGTCACGTCCAGGTGCACCTCCGCCCGGGCAGCTCCGGCATGGACGGCGATGTTGTTGAAGGCCTCTTCCAGCACCCGATAGGCGGCGAGACGGATGGACTCCGGGATGCGGTTGTCGGCCACGTTGTCCAGTGCGGCGAGGCGCTCCCTCACCTGCACGTCCACGTCGAAGCGGTCGCGAAAGCGCTGTGCCAGGGAACGCACGGCAGGCACGAGCCCCACCCGGATGATCGACGGATGCAGCAGGTGGCTCGCCTCTCGAACCTCACGCTCTCGTACCGCCTCGAGCAGCCCTCGTGCCGATGACAACAGCTCCCGTGCGCGCTCGGGCTGGGCGGCCAACTCGGCCTCTGCCTCGCTGACCTGGTGGACGGCGACCAGGAGCCGGGTCTGGACAGCCCCGTGCAGCATCTCGGCGATGTTCCGGCGTAGCTGTTCCTCCCGTTCGGTCACCATCCGGCGGGAGCGTTGGAGTTCCGTGAAGGCATGGGAAAAGCGCTGGGCCAGGAGCACCGATTGGGAGAGGATGAGGGCGAACAGCCCCAAGGGCAGCAACTCCACGGTGAACGCCAGATGATTGTAGTTCAACAGGTCGTTGATGAGCGCTGCGAACAACGCCGCCGCCCCGGCGAGAAAGATGTACGCGCCGTCTCGCCGGCGCAGGACGGCCCTCACCATCCCGGCCAGGGCATAGGCCACGAACAGCACGAGGGACCCTTCGTAGACCGGCACGACCTGGGAGGCCAGGTAGGCGGGGGCGGCCAGGGAAACCATGCCGGCGGCAGCCACTCCCGCGGCGAGCCGCACGGCCGATTTTGGCACCTCGTAGGGGTACAGCCCGTTGAGCAGCAGATAGAACAGCGGTAGGGCAAGGTAATCCGTCAGGTATTCCAGGCGAAGCTCGATGCCCGTGGGAAACTGCGGGGCCAGCCGCAGCCACAGTTCCTCGCCCGTTACAGTGGTGCGCAGCGCGATGGTCAGGCAGAACAGCCCGAAATAGAGAGCCACCCGTTCGGTACGGCGCGACAGGTAGAGGGCCACGTGGTAGAGGGCCATGATGAGAATGGCGCCCAGCAAGAAGACTGACTGTCCGAGGCTCCAGGCCTGCCTGCGCTGGAGGGCGCCGGCAGAGCCAAGCGCGATGCGGCTCCAGATGCCGTTGCACCGGTGATAGAAATTGGAGACCTGCACCACGACGTCGATGGTCGGCCCCCGCGGGTAGAACGATGCCAGGACGGGGAGGTACTGGGGCTGCTCGGTGTCCGGAGAGACGCCCACGCGCCCGTTGGATGCCACCTCCTGCCCGTTGACCCACAGCCGGTAGGCGGAGCAGATGTACCCGATGGAGAGCGCGAGGGGCTCCTGCGGCTCCTGCCATCCCTTCGAATCCAGCCGGATCTGGAGCCGGTACGTGGCATAGCCCGTGGCGGGGAGCGCGTGACCCTGGAGGTGCAGGCGAGTCCACGGGCCGGGTACCGGCACGTAGCCGTCAGGTGGCAATGGCCCGGACGAGGCGAAGTCGGCAGGCTCCAGGAGACGCTGCCAGTACAAGGCCCACTCCCCGTCCAGCCAGAGGGGCTCGTCTCTGGCCGGACGCCAGCCCTCGAGATCCAGCACCCCGGCCTGGGCCCTGGGCGTCGCCGCGAACACGACGCCTCCCCGCGCCCCCCAGGAGGCCGGCCCCGCCCACACCAGCCCCACCCCGAGGATGACGGGCAGCGTCATGACCAGCCGGCGTCTACCCCAAAACCCGCCCTGGCCCACCAGCCCTGCTCCGAGGAGCACCCGCGGCCCTCCGGGTACTCCCTCGATCCCGCAAACTCCTGAAATGACTTGGCTGGGGCGCCTGGATTCGAACCAGGACTAGGAGATCCAAAGTCTCCCGTGCTGCCGTTACACAACGCCCCAGCGCGCGCTCCAGTATACCAGACGGCCCGGGCGGGACGAAAGGCCGGATGAAGCGCCGGCTTCAGGCACCGGCTCCTGCCTGGGCCGGCGGGCCGAGGAAGCGCCGGGCCAGCTCCAGGTCGGACGGCTTGTCCACGTCGATGCCGATCTCCGCGTACGGGGTGGCGACCGCCTTCCCGCGGATGTCCAGCATCCGCCCCACCCGCCGCTCTGCCTCGGCTACCGTCAAGCGCCCCAACATGAACCGCACCACGGCTCGCAGTCCCAGGAGGCGAGCCAGCGTCAACGGGCTCTTGCGGGCTTCGATGGCGCGGGTCAGGATCGGCCGGGTGAGTTCGACGATGTCCCGGCGCACCACGAACACGTTGCCTCCCGTGAACGACCCGTCGGCCAGCTTCACCCAGGTACGCTTGACCCCGGGATAGCGGTGTTCGCCCATACGACGCTCGACGATGGAGTACCAGACGTCCTGCATCTCGGGAGACTGTTCGCACCGCCGGACGAAGTCGTCCACCATGTGGGCCTTCACGAGCGGGATGTCGCTCGTAACCACCAGTACGTGCTCCGTGGTCGCCTCGGCCAGGCCCCGCTCGAGGTTGTCAATGAGGCGGGCACCCGGCGCAACGGCCTTGAGGCGCGTGCCCACCGGTTCGCCGAGCGCTTTGCGGGCTGCCTCCACGACCGGGTCGGGGCCTACCACCACGATCCCCGACACCCGGCGGGCCTGTGCCAGCGCCTCTACCACGTAGGCCACCATGGGCCGGCCCTCGATGGGGATGAGGGCCTCGTAAGGAGCCTCGCTCACTTCCCGCAAGCGGCCCCGGTTGCCGGCCGCGGCCAGCACCACCGCGTCGAGGCGCGGCGCGAGGGCTATCTCCTGGTCCCACGCCGCCGGATCCGGAGGCCGCTGCAACGGCCCGGCTCCGGAACTCTCAAAGGGCGTGCTCGTCGTCCCCGCCACCTTCCTCGCCGCCGCGCGCCGCCACGGTACGCCGGCCGTGAGCGCCGGGGGGCATACCCTGCCCCTGGTCCTTGCCCGACCGGGCGATGAGCTCCATCAGGGCGTTCTCCGCGCTCTCGATGTGGTCCCGGGCCAGGCGCGACGCCTTTTCGCCGTCCCGGGCCGCGATGGCTTCCACGATGCGCCGGTGCTCCTCCAGGGCCCGGCGCATGCGCGGCCCGTGCGACAGCGTCATGGTGCGGTAGCGCATGACCTGCTCGCTGAGCAGGCTGAGCATCTGCTTGAGCCGGGAGTTGCCCGCCATCTGGTAGATGGCCTCGTGGAAGCGGGTGTCCACCTCGATGAGCCGGGTGATGTCGCCCTGGTTGATGCAGGCGTCGTACTCCACCAGGACGCGCTCCGTGCGCTCCAGGTCCTCGTCGCTGGCGCGTTCGGCCGCGAGCTGGGCTGCCAGGGCTTCCAGCGCCTTGCGCACGTCGAAGATCTCGGCGACGTCCTTGAGGGAGATGTCGGCCACGTACGCCCCCTTGCGGGGGATCATGACCACGAAGCCGTCGTGCTCCAGTTTGCGGATCGCTTCGCGCACGGGGGTGCGGCTCACGCCGAGCTCATCGGCCAGCTGCACCTCCATGAGCCGCTCCCCGGGCGGCAAGGCGCCCGAGATGATCGCCTCCCGCAGCGCTTCGAAGACCAGCTCGCGAAGCGGCTTATAATTATCCAGCTTCAGCGGCGACAGCGGACCCGGCACGGGCGCCCAGCTCCCTTCCCTCAGCACGGGGCTGCCTTGACGTGCATTCTATCACAATCCTCCGCCGCCCCCGGAAGGGATCCGGGCCGCGAAGACCCACGCGCGGAGCCCCTCCTCCCGCAACCGCCTCTCGACCGCCTGTTTGCATGTCTGCAGTGCTGCCGGATCTACCAGGCCGAACACCGCGCATCCGCTGCCCGTCACCGAAACTGCCATGCACGCCGGGACGTCCCGTAGGATGCGCTGGAGCCGCTCCGTCGATCGGCAGAGCCTGGCCGCGGCGACGGCCAGATCGTTCCACAACGAAGCTGCCAGTCCGGCGAGGTCCCCCCGGGCCAGCGCCTCGACCGCACCGTCCACCGGCGCCGGGCTCCGTGCCTGGTGGGCCGGGCGCTCTCCGGCGTCCCACAGCCGGTACGCTTCCCTCGTGGAGGCGCTCTCCTCCGGCACCACCAGGATGCAGCCGGCCTGGAGGCGGACGGAGACGTGCCGCAGCGCCTCCCCTGCCCCGCCGGCCCGCTGGGCTCCGCCCCGCACGCAAAAGGCCACGTCCGCGCCCACCCGGGCCGCGACCTCCTCCAGCTCCCGGGTTGCCAGCCCCAGGTCCCACAGCCGGTTGAGCGCCCGCAGCGTCGCCGCCGCATCGGCGCTCCCTCCGCCGAGCCCGGCCCCGACCGGAATGGCCTTGACGAGCCGCAGCTCCACCCCGTGCCCGGCAGCGCCCGGCTTCGGCGGGTGCGCCCGGTGCAGGGCCGCCGCCGCCCGCACCACGAGGTTGGGATGCTCGAGGGCGCCGGCCTGTCCCAGGTCCGCTTCGGCCTCGAGCGCCACCCCGCTTCCCGCCAGCCACGGGGCCAGCGGGCCCTCGGCGCGGACACGCAGCCGTCCCGGGGCCAACCCCGCCGCGAACCCCGCCCACACCTCGTCGGCGGGCGGGTCGACGCTCACCATCACCCCGTCGAGCTCGTGATACCCGTCAGGCCGGCGCCCCAGTACCCGCAGCACCAGGTTGAGCTTGGCAGGCGCACGCTCGGCTAGCGCCCCGCCACGACCACCCCGCTCACCAGATCCCGCAACCAGATCCACAGGCGGCTCAACCCCGAAGCGGGTCGCACCGCCGCGGTGGTCACCACCGGCACCCTCGCCAGCGGGGTGCCCTTCATGCTCGCCACTACCCACCCGACTTCCTGCCCCTCCTGGATGGGGGGTTTGAGGCCGGGCTTCCATACGACCTGGCGCGTCAGCCCGTCGCTCCGGCCGCCCAGGGTGAGCACCGTGAGGGTCCTGGCAGCCTTCACGGGCACTGCCCCGGGCTGGGCGCCCCGCAGCCGCAGCTCGCCCACTTTCTCCTCGGCCAGGGCGGCCACCGCCGGCCGGTACGCCCGGAATCCGAACTCGAGCAGCGACGCCGTCTGGCTCACCCGGGTCTGGTCGCTGTCGGTCTTCATGACCACGGCGACCAGGCGGCGCCCGTCACGCTGCGCCGTCGCTGCCACCGAGTACCCGGCATCGGTCGTATAGCCCGTCTTGAGCCCGTCGACCCCCTCGATCGCCCCCAGCAGATGGTTGGTGTTGTCCATGATCAGCAACGGGTTTTCCCTGAACGTCTCCCGCCGTACCGAGGTCCACTGCAGCACTTCCGGATACTGGGTGATGAGCGCGCGCGCCATGATCGCCACTTCCCGCGCCGTCGTCACGTTGGGGTCGGGCCCTGCGTCGGGCGGCAGCCCGTCCGGGTTGACGAAGTGGGTGTGCGTCATGCCCAGGTCCTTGGCCTTCTGGTTCATGAGGGTCACGAACGCCCCGACCGTTCCCGCCACGTGCTCCGCCACCGCTACCGCCGCGTCGTTGGCCGAGGCGATGGCGATGGCCCGCATCATCTTCTCCAGGGGAAAAGTCTCGCCCGCGACCAGGTAGACCTGAGATCCCCCCATGGCCTCCGCGTTACGGCTCACCCGGACGGGGTCCTTGAGCGACACGTACCCCTGCTTCACCGCGTCCATCGTCACGAGCATCGTCATGATCTTGGCGATGCTCGCCGGGTGCATCGTGGTGTCCGCGCTCTTCTCGAACAGCACCTGGCCCGTCTCGGCGTCGATCAGGATGGCCGCCGGAGCGTTGACGTCGAACCCCACGTCCTGCGGCCCTGGCCCCCGCAGCTCGAAGGGCGCGGCCGTCCCGGCCGCCCCTGCCTGCCCGGGCCCTTCGGCCGGGCCCCCGGGAGGCGTGCTCCCGCCGGGCCGCCCACCCATCCGCCACAGGACGGCTATGGCCAGCGCCACCACGACGACGGCCGCGCCGGGGAGCCACCGAGGCCGGCTGCCGGCCGCTCCCTTGGCGGATGCCGTCGCGCGGGCACCGCCGTCAGGAGCGAAGTCCCTGCGCGATCGCGACGATGAACGCACCCCTCTGGGCCATCGCACTGCCCTCCAGCACCTTCCCCATCGCGGAGTTACCGGGGCCGACGCCCGTCACGGCCGCAGTCGGCCTGCCTCAGGCGCCGAACTTCACCAACCGGCCGGCATGGGCCAGCATGAGCGGCAGGAGCTCGACCGCCCGCACCTGTCCCAGGCTCCCCCTGGCACACTCGCTTTCGCCGAACTTCTGGATCCACCGATCCTTGCGGGCCGTCCGGGCCCACAGAAGCACCGGCACCGGATGCCACGAGTGCATCTTCAGCGCGGCGGGCGTCGAGTGGTCGCCCGTGATGAGCAGCACGTCCGGCTTGCGCTCGATGAGGGGCGGTAGCGCCGCGTCGACCGCCTCGATCACCCGGCTCTTGCGCGCCCAATCCCCGTCTTCCCCTGCGCTGTCGGTCCCTTTGACGTGGATGAACAGCAAGTCGTGCTCCTCCCACAGCTCGAGCGCCTTTGCGATGGCGTCCTTCGGTTCCGGGCCGGGCACGACCGTCTCCATCCCGACCAGCCGGGCAAGCCCCCGGTACATCGGGTAGTAGGCGATGGCCACCGCCCGGATCCCGAACAGCTGCGGGAGCTGGGGCAGCGCCGGTTGCCGGTCGAACCCCCGGAGCAGGATGGCGTTGGCCGGATGCTCGTGCTCGAGCACCCGGTACGCCTGGCGGATGAACTCGTTGACCACGGCCGCGGTCTTCTCGGCCTCGGGCGCCGTGGGCCGGACCTCCGGCGCCGGCACCCCGGTCTTTTGCGGGTCGGAGTCGCTCAGGTGCGGCGAGAGCCCGGGCCCGGAGAAGATCACCACCGCCCGGTGCTGCATCTCGGGCTCGACGTGCACGCTGACGCCGTCCAGGCGGATCCGCTCGTTGAGCAGCGCGGCCAGACGCCGGCACTCCTCCGTCGAGATCCGGCCGGCCCGGCGGTCGACGATGATGTCCCCCTCGCGGGTCGCGAAGTTGGCTCGAGCCGCCACGTCCTGGGGGCCCAGGGACAACCCCACTCCCAGCGCCGAAAGCACCCCTCGCCCGACGACGTACCGCTGCGGATCGTAGCCGAACAGTGCCAGATGGCCCGGGCCGCTCCCCGGCGTCACGCCGGGTGCGACCGGCATCGACAGCCCGCATGACCCATCCTTCGCCAGGGCGTCCATGTGAGGAGTGCGGGCGGCCTCGAGTTCGGTCAGGCCCGTCTCCGGGTGCGGCAGGCCCCCCAGCCCGTCCATGACCAGGAGCACCGTCTTACCGCCGCTTTGCGCCAGAGGCTGCAGGAATTCCAGCAATGGCTCCAACTCCTTTCCCACCCGGGCCGACCATACATCTACCACCTGTAACGGCAGGTTCCCTGTCCTCCATAATCTGCTCATGCTGGGGCCGGGTCACTCATCGGGCGGCGCCTTCACCGCCGACAGGTTGTCCCGTCAGGGCCGTTGAATACAGCCTTTGGGGGCGGACGCAGTGGCTACGGCTCAGACTTTCCGGAGGGTGTTGCTGGGTGTCGCTGGCAACCCTGCCGTGACCCGGCTGGCGACCCGCCACGGCCTTTCGCTTGGCGCTCGGCGTTTCGTGGCAGGGGAGACCCTCGAGGAAGGGATCGCGGCGGTTCGGGCCCTGCGGGCGAGAGGCATGCTTGCCACGCTCGATTTCCTCGGCGAGAAGGTGGCCGGCCTGGCCGACGCCGCCGAGGCAGCGTCGATGTACCGGCGGATGGTGCAGGCGCTGGCCTCGGCCGGCCTCGAGCCCAACGTCTCGCTCAAGCTGAGCCAGCTCGGCTTGACCATCGACCGCGCCTCCTGCGAGCAAAACGTGCGCGGCGTCGTCGAGGCGGCCGCCCAGGCGGGCGGGTTCGTCCGCATCGACATGGAAGAGTCAGCCCTGGTGGACGCCACCCTCGAGGTCTACCGCACGCTGGCCCGCCAGTTCCCGGAGCAGGTCGGCATCGTGCTGCAGGCTTACCTGTACCGGACCCGGCAAGACCTCGAGCGCCTCCTGCCGGTCGGGCTCAACGTGCGGCTGTGCAAGGGCGCCTACAGCGAGCCGCCCTCCGTGGCCTTCCCCAAAAAGCGCGACGTCGACGAGAGCTTCCTCCGCCTGCTCCGCACGTCGCTCGCCCGGGCGCGCTTCACCGCCGTGGCCACCCATGACGAGCGCATCATCCGGGCGGCGCTGGAGTTGAGCCGGGAGCTAAATGCGGAGGGTCGCTACGAGTTCCAGATGCTGTACGGGGTCAAGCCGCGTCTCGCCCAGCGGCTCGTGGCCGAAGGACACCGCCTGCGCATCTACGTACCGTTCGGCACCCACTGGTACCCCTACTTCATCCGCCGGTTGGCCGAGCGTCCCGCCAACCTGGCCTTCGTCGTGCGCGGCCTGTGGAGCTGAGCGAAAGCAGCGCTACCCCGCAGCAGGCCGTTCAGCCCCCGGAGGCCTCGCCGGCGGCGGGCTTCTTCACGTGCTGCCGGATCGCCCGCACCAGCTCGCAGGCCTGTTCGTAGCGCCCGAAGGAAGGGACGACGTAAACGCCGGCCACGTAGGGGCTCGCCTCGACGGCCACCTGCAGGGCGACCTCCATGCCCACCTGCTCGGCCGCGTCACGCGCCTTTTCCAGGGCCCGGCGGATCCGCTCCGGGATGGAGATCCCGGGCACCTCGTGGTGTAAGTACTCGGCGTGCTGGTAGCTGCGCAGGGGTAGTACCCCGAGGAGCAACGGGATCGGAGCGCCTCCCAGGCGGTCCAGCACCCGCAGGAGCGGGTCGAGCTCGAACAGCGGCTGGGTCATGGCGAAATGGGCGGCCGCCTCGACTTTCTTACGGAAGCGCTCGATCTCGGTGTCGAGGTCCCGGGCCGCGGGGCTGAGCGCCACTCCGATGAGGAACTGGGTGGCCTGGCCGATGCTACGGCCGGCCACGTCCACCCCCTGGTTGAGCTGGGCGAGCACGCGCACCAGTCCGATGGAGTCGATATCGTACACGGCGCTTGCGTGTGCGTAGTTGCCGAGCCCCGGGGGATCGCCGGTGAGAGCCAGGATGTTGCGGATACCCATGGCGTGGGCGCCCAGCAGGTCGGCCTGGATGCCCATCAGGTTGCGGTCGCGGGTCGTGAAGTGGAGGATGGTCTCGATCCCGGTCTCGGCCTGGATGAGGTGGGCCGCAGCCAGAGAAGACATGCGGACCTGCGCCATCGGGCTGTCCCCGACGTTGACCGCGTCCGCGCCGCTGTCCCGGATGGAACGCGCCCCCCCGAGCAGCTTCTGGACCACCGGGCCGCGGGGCGGGTCGAGCTCCACGCTGATGACGAACCGGCGCCCCAGGGCGAGCGCAAGCCCGGACCCGCCGCGCTCGGCGCCCTCCTCCCGGCCCGCTACCCCGGCCGGCTCGCGCCCGGCAGGCACGGGCCGCCCCTCGTACGGCGCTCCGGGTGGCGAGACGACCACCATCCTGCTCCCGGCGCCCCCGGCTTCGAGAGCGCGTTGCCGCTCGACGCGGGGCGTCCCCTGCATCCCCTGCAGAGCCTGCGCCCAGTCGGGGGGAAGCGTGTGCCCGAGAGCGTCGAGCGCCTGGCGCATGGCCCGGATGTGGTCGGGCGTCGTGCCACAGCAGCCGCCGATCACTTGCATGCCGGGCTCTCCCGCGAAACGCCGGGCGAACTCACCGAAGTACTCCGGGATGGCCACGTAAACGAAACGCCCGCCCACCACGGTCGGCAATCCCGCGTTGGGCATGGCGGAGAAGCGTTGGAACGGCCCGCCGGCCTCGCGTAACGCCCGCACCGCGTCCAGCACGGGGGCCGGCCCCGAGCCGCAGTTGACTCCGATCACTTCGGGCCGCAGCTCCGAGGCGAGCTCGGCCAGGGCGTCCGCCGCCTCCTTGGGGCTGGCGCCGAGCAGGGTGCGGCCTTCGGACGAAAAGCTCATCTCGGCGATGACGGGCAGCTTCGAGGCCTCCCGGGCTGCCCTCACGGCCAACACGAGCTCCCGGGGATCCGACATCGTCTCGATGATGAACAGGTCCACCCCGCCGGCCAGCAGCGCGTCTACCTGCTCCCGGAAGGCGTCCAACGCCGCCTGCTCGCTCAGCGCCCCGATGGGAGCGAGCGGCCTGCCCGTCGGCCCGACGTCGCCCGCGATCAGCACCGGCACGCCGGCGGTCTCCCGCGCCGCCCGGGCGATCTTGACGCCGGCCAGGTTGATGGCCCGCACCTGGTCCTCCAGCCCGTGGGCCGCGAGCCGCACCCGGTTGGCGCCGAAGGTGTTGGTCGTCACCAGCTCGGCGCCGGCCAGGATGTAGTCGAGGTGCACCCCTCGGACCAGGTCGGGGTTGGTGAGGTTGAGCGCATCGAAGGAGCCCTCCAGGGGCGCGCCCCGAGCGTAGAGCAGGGTACCCATGGCGCCGTCGGCGAGCAGGATCCGCCCCGACGCCAGTGCCTGCTCGAAGCTCATGCGAGACCCCGCTCGGCTTTCACCTGGCGCACCGCCTCCACCATGTTGCGGAGCTTCGCCTCGGCCTCCTGCCAGGTCCGCGTCTTGAGGCCGCAATCGGGGTCGATGTACAGCCGCTCCGGGTCGAGCACGTCCAGGGCCCGCTCGATGTTACGCTTAATCTGCTCGACCGGCTCGACGACGTGGCTGTGGACGTCCACGACCCCCAGCGCGATCTCCTTGTGCGGACGCTGGCGCCGGAACAGCTCCAGGATGCCGAAGTCGTTGTTGGCCGCTTCGAGGTCGAGCTGATCCACCGGCAGGTCCAGCATACGCGGGTAGATCTTCTCGAAGTGACCGTAACAGATGTGCGTGATGGTGTGGGCGGAAAGGCCCTTCGTGACGATGCCGAGCGCCTCGATGGCAAGCTCGATCTCCTCGGGCCGGGTCGAGATGGCCGGCTCGTCGATCTGGATGTAACGAGCGCCCGCCCGCTCCAGATCGACGGCCTCCTCGTGGATCACCTCGGCCATCCTGAGCACCAGCGCCCGCCGGGTCGGGTAGTAGTCGTTGAACGACCAGTCGGCCATCGTGTACGGCCCGGTGAGCATCCCCTTCACCGGCCGGTCGGTCAGGCTCTGCGCAAAGCGGAAGGCCTCGGTGGCCATGGGCTGGCGGCGCTCGATGGGGCCGACGACGATGGGCTTGCGATAGTAGCGGTTACCGTACGAGCGCACCGGGGGGCTGATCGCGAACCCGCCGAGCTGCTCGGCGAAGTAGGTCGTCATGTCGCCCCGCTCCATCTCGCCGTGCACCAGGATGTCGACGCCGAGCCGCTCCTGAAGGCGGATGCACTCCTGCGTAGCGCGCCGCTCGAGCCGGCCCAGCTCCTCCCGGGAGATCTCGCCACGGGAGAAGCGGTTGCGGGCCTGCACCAGGTAGTCCGGTTTGGGGAAGCTCCCCACGCTGGTCGTGCGTAGCGTTGCCATGGCTCACTCGCCACTCTCCCTCTGTCTGCGGCGCGCCCGCGTCTACCCGCGGGCCGCCGCGCCGACTGCCAGATCCGCCGCCTCCTTGAGCACCCGCAACTTCGCCAGGGCCCGGCTCTGGGGCAAGAACTCCAGCCCGCAGTTGGGGCTGACGGAGATCCGGTCCATGCCCATATGGCGGGCCACCGCCTCGATAGTGCGAGCCAGCTCGCCGGGCTGCTCGAGCCTCCATTCCCGGCCGTTGACCAGGCCCAAATTGACCGCCCTGGGAAAGCCGTGGACCGCCAGGTATCCGGCCAGGTCAGGGCCGCTGGCCAGGTCGAGCCCCACCACGTCCACCATGTCCAGCGCCGCGAGCCGGTCGACCACGCCGGCCCCGTCCCGGAAATAGGTCGCCACCGTGACCGGGACGTCGAGGTCCCGGGCCGCTTCCCGCAGCGCCTCCGCCGCCACCCTCCACTCCTCGTCATTGGCGTCGAACAACAGGGACGGCTCGTCGAACTGGATGGCCCGTGCCCCGGCTTCGACCAGCGCCCGGGCCTCGAGCTGCAGCGCCTGGGCGACGTCCATCGCCAGGTCCTGCCACGACCGGTAGTGCTCGTTGACGCTCAGCTTCACGAAGGTGAGGGGACCGGGGAGGGCGACCTTCAGCGCCTTGCGGGCCATGGCCGCCGCCTGGCGCACCTCGTGGGCCAGGGACGACCCGCGCCACCAGACCCGGCCTTTGACGACCGGCCTGCGGTAGTAGACGTTGTTGTCGAAGAAGCGGACGAGCCCGCCGATCTCCACGCTCCCCAGATCCCGGGCGAACGGCGTGACCAGGTCGTCCCAGCGCACCTGCCCGTCCGTCACGAGGTCGACCCCGGCCTCCTCCTGCTCCCGGATCACCCGCTCCACCGTCTGGAGCATGACCTCTTCCAGCTGCCGGAGGGAGATCTGGCCCGCCTCGAACTGGTGAATGGCCCGACGAATGTTGGGTCCGCCGCCCGCCTCGGGCAGTTTGGGATAGCTACCAATGACCGTGACTTGCACGGCGCCCCTCACTCCTCTCCTCCTCAGGCCGGGGGCTCGCTACCCGCTCGAATGCGCTCGATCAGGGCCGTGGTGGAGCGCCCTGCTTCCAGCGGCACCAGCACCAGGCGTGCGCCCGCTTCGCGAAGCGCCTCGCGCTCCGGCAGCCCCTCCGGCGTGTAATCGGCCCCTTTGACGTAGACGTCGGGGCGGATGGCCAGGACGAGCGTACTGGCGGTCGGTTCGCCGAAGAGCACGACCCGGTCGACCGCCCGCAGCGCCGCCACCAGCCTGGCCCGTTCGTCCTGCGGGACGATGGGCCGGCCCGCCCCCTTCAACCGCCGCACGCTCTCGTCGGTGTTGACGCCGACGATGAGCGCGTCGGCCAGCGCCCTTGCCCTCTCCAGGACGGTGACGTGCCCGGCGTGGAGCAGATCGAAGCAGCCGTTGGTGAGGGCCACCCTCCCCCCGCCGCGGCGAATCTCCCGGGCAAATGCCACCGCCTGCTCCAGCGTGACGACCCGGCCGGCCCTGCCCGGCTCCACGGCGCTACCGGACCTCCCGGGGCATCGGAAGCGCGTACACCTCCGGCGCCCACGCCTCCAGCGCTTCCCGCACTTCCCCGGCGCTCACCGTGGCCACGCCGCGCTTGGCGACCACCAGCCCTGCGGCCACGTCGGCCAGCAGCGCCGCCGCGACGGCGTGCTCCTCCCCGACCGTGAGGCCCAGCGCCAGCGCCGAGATCACCGTGTCGCCGGCGCCCGAGACATCATACACTTCACGCGGCCGGTATGCCATGAGCCGCAAGGGCCTGCGCCCGTCCCGAAAGAAAAGGGACATCCCCTCCTCGCCGCGGGTCAGCACCAGCAGGTGCACGTCGAGTTTGGCCAGAAGCTTTTGACCTGCTTCCACGAAGTCCTGCTCTACCCGCAAGGGGCGCCCCACGGCGTGCTCGGCCTCGCCCGTATTGGGGGTGGCGGCGAACGCGCCCCCGAAATCGAGCAAACGGTAGCGGGAATCCACGACCACCGGCGCGCCCCTGGCTTTCGCCGCCTCCATCGCCGCGTCCCGGACGGGCGGCGCCAGGGTGCCGGCGCCGTACTCCGACAGGATCACGGCGTCGGCCCTCGATGCGGCCAGCCTTGCGGCCTCCACCAGCCGGGCCAGCACCTCTCCGCCCGCGAAGCTCGCCTCCCACCTGTCCAGGCGCAGCACCTGCTGCCACACCGTCTGCCGGCTGCCGGCCACGTACCGGGTCTTGACCGTCGTCGGCCTGCCGGCGTCCCGGACGAGGGTGTGGGCGATTCCCTGTTGCTCCATCAGCGCTTCCAGACGGTCGGCCGCCCGATCCTGACCCACGAGCCCCACGAGCTCCACACGGGCGCCGAGGGCCGACGCGTTGGCCGCCGCGTTGGCGGCGCCGCCCGCCCGCTCCTCGTCCCCTGCCCAGCGCAGGATCAGCACAGGGGCCTCTCGGGCGACCCGCTGGGGCTCGCCGTAAACGTAGCGGTCGAGGATCGGGTCGCCGATGACCGCGACGAGCCGGCCCTGGGCCCGCTCGAGGAGCGACGCCGCCTGGGAGGCGGCAACGTCGACGCGCTCACCCGGGGCGGAATGCGTCTCGCTCAAGCCTGGTCTCCCTCCGAGCCGACCGGATCCACGGCACGGGTTCGGCGGCGACCCTCGAGCGCCTTCCGCCGGAGCCGGCGCGCCCGAGCCCGGGCCCGCCCGGCGGTTCGCCCTCGAAAGAGGTCCCCCTCTCGTCCAGTACGCCTCGCAGGGATCGCACGAACATGGCCCCGCCCACCGCCAGGCTCGCGTAAAACGTGAAGAACCGCCACGCCCCGACGAAGGCGGCGAGACGCCCTCCCGGCAGCGTCCCGCGGAACAGGTACGCCATCAAGAGCTCGGCCCCGCCGCTCCCGCCGGGCGTGGGGATGAACGCCTGGGCCAGGTTGAAGACGAGCTGCGCCAGGGCCGCATGTGCCCACGCGATCCGCGCGCCCAGGCCGATCAAGACGCTCCAGGCGATCGAGAGGTACACGGCCCAGTACACTCCGGTGAGCAGCGTGGCGCCGGCCAGGAGCCAGGGCCGCTTGATCACCAGCCGCCGCACGGCGAAGGCGAACCGCAGGCTTTCCCTGGCGATCCGCGCCAGGGCCCGCTGCACCCATCGCCCGCGCCTTCCCTCGTGCCGCTTCGCCAGGCGGCGGCGCAGCATCAGGAAGAAGACCGCCAGCCAGCGGGGCCGCCACAGGATCCCGACCACGAACGCGGCCATCAGGGCCAGCGAAAGGAGCATCAGCAGGCTGAGCGCCGGCGTACTCCCGGCCATCGCTCCGAGGCCTCGCCATGCGATGACCACCGGCCAGGCGGCTAGCAGCCACAGCACCACCAGTCCGGAGTCGACCACCGCCACCGCGGTGGCCTGGCCGAAGGTCAACCCTTCCCGGGTGAGCAGGTAGACGAAGACCGGCAGTCCGCCGGTGCTCGTCGGCGTGACGTGCGACACGAACACGCTCGCCAGGTAGTACCGGAACATGCGCCCGGCCGGCACGCGCACGTCCATCGCGCGGGCCAGCAGCTGGGAGCGCCACGTGCGCAGCTGCCACGCCAGCAGCGTGAGGCCGCCGGCCAGGGTGAGCCACCACGGATCGACCCATCCGAGCTGGCGCGTGACGTCGTCGCCATCTCTGCCCCATATGAGAAGAGCGGCCACCGAGGCCGCTCCCACCGCCAAAGAGACGGTGACCCCGCGTGCCATGCCCCGCCGGCTGAGGCGGGAAGCCTGGCGCTGCACCGCTTCACAGCTCCTCGAACTCGCGAATTTCGTGCGGGGCGGGCATCCGGCGAACACCCAGGAGCCGTCGCCGCCGCCAGGGACGGGGGCGCTCCCGCCGGCCCCAGCGCAGCCGCGAAGGGGCCAGCGCCACCATCGCCTCCGGCGGCCAACCGTGGGGCGGAAGGGAGGGCGGCCGTCCCAGGGAGCGGAGTACCCGCAAGTGCAGCCTGTCCAGCTGCCATTCGACGGCCGCCAGCACGTCCCTCGGGGTGATGGCCCGCATGCACTCGGCCGCCCCGTTTATCTGGCACAGGGCAGGGAAATGCTGGCGGCTCCCTTCGAGCCAGTGGAAGCAGGGACTGCAGGCAGGCGGCCTGCGAACCACGACGTCCAGCGGGCCGAGCGGCCGGAAGTTGTCCGGGTTGGTCGGTCCGAACAGCGCCACCACCGGCGTCCCCACCGCCACGGCCATGTGCATCGGCGCCGAGTCGTTGCCGATGAAGAGGTCCGACTGCTGGAGGATGGCCGCCGTCTGCTTGATCCCCGCCTGCCCCGCGACGACCAGGGGCTGGGCCAGGCGAGTCGCCTGGACGATGGCGTGGGCCAGTCCCACGTCGTCGCGGCCTCCGACCAGGATCACCTGCGCCCCGTACTGGCCCTCCAGGTAGTCGGCCACGTACGCGAAGCCTTCGGCCGGCCACCGCTTGGCCTGGAAATGCCGGCCTCCGGGATGGATGGCCACGCGCAGGGGAGGACGGCTGCGGTGCCGGGCCAGCGTCTCGTGAGCCCAGCGGCGGTGCTCGTCAGGAAGCGGCAGGTCCATGGCCCTCCCGTCGGGCTCCGCCCCCAGCGCCGCCACGACGTCGAGGCAGTAGTCCACCGCGTGGCGCTCGCGCCGGTCGGGCACCTGGACGGTGTAGGCCCATCCCAGCGTCTGGCTGTTGAAGCCTGCCCGGACCGACGCGCCCGTGAAGAGGGTCAACCAGCTGCCCACGTGGGACAGCGCCACGACCGCATCGAAGTCCTCCTCGACCAGCTCCGACAGGATCCGGGGCAGCTTGAGCGGCCCCGGGCAGGTGATGAGCCGGTCGAGGTACGGGTTACCCTCGAGGATCTCGCGGTTGGAGGACCAGGTCAGGTCGGCGATGTGAGCGCCGGGAAACCGCCGGCGGAGCGCGCGGATGGCCGGCGTCCCGAACAGGGTGTCTCCCAGGGGACACAGCTGGATGACCAGGATCTTGCGAATGGCCGGGGCCGGGAGGCGTTGTGCACCTGGCCCTGTCGGATCCGGCATCCGTTCCCCTCCGGTCCTTGCCTGCCCGAAAACCCGCCATCAGCTTAGCATGGCCCTCCCTGCGCGACAACCCGGGGATGGGAGCGGATTCCAGCCCCTCCCGGGCCGCGGCGCTTCCCCTTCACGCGCCCCGCAGGATGAACAGGCGCGTCCCGGCGGGCAGCTGGGCCGTTTCCTCGTAAGCTTCCAGGTCTGGATTGGCTGCCAGGATCTGCTGGGTCGCCGTGCGGTACCGGCGGGACAGCTTCCACAGGGTGTCACCCGCCTGGGTGACCACGAGGTAGATGAAGGGATCGGGCTCACTGCCCGACGGCCGCACCAACACCGCCTCCGCCACGACGTCCTGCGTCACCGGCGTCTCCGCCTCGGCCTGGCACGTCCCGGAGACGGTGAACTCCAGGGTTTGCCGGCTGATCAGGTCGACCTCGGCCGTCATGGGACCCGCCTGGGCTCGCACCTCCGCTTCCGGGCGCAGGTCGGGGATGGCGAGGACCTGTTCGATGGAAAGCGCCCCGGGCCAGGAGGCGAAGTGGAGGCCCTGGCTCTGGGGCTCGGCTTTGTAGGGCAGATAATAGATCCAAGGGGTGGCCGTCGCCGAGACGTGGACGCGGCCCGGTTCCGGCCTCGCCGTGATGGTGTCGACACCGGCCCCGCTCCACACGATCCGCTCGATGGGTGGCAATCCCCCGGGCAGCTCCACGGTGGTGGACGCCGTGAAAGTGCGCCGTCCCTCTCCCGCCGGAGCTTCCACACGCACCGGCACGGTGCGCTGCTCCACCGAGGCTGCGTCGGCCCGGATCGCCGCCACGACCGGTACGAGCTGGCTGGCCGTGGCCGTGGCGCGTATCTCCACCTGAGCGCTGACGGAGACCACGCCCTCGGTGCCCAGAATCCGAACCGAGGCGTCCGTCACGGAGGCCTGGGCCTTGACCTGGCTGCCCTGACCGATGCCGTCGATGGCCAGGGCCGACTCGAACCCTTCCTGGCCCGTCCAGCTGGCCAGGTCGACGTGCCAGGCACGGGCGGGCGCCTGGCGCTCGGCCGGGCCGGAACCGCCGGTGGCTTCCTCCTGGGCGGGTTCGGCCGGCGCACCGGCGTCGAGGGCGCTGCCCTGGGCGGCCGGCTGGTGCTGGTAGGCGTAGAGCAGTTCGTACGAGAGCTGCCCCTTCACCACCGCCTCGCCGGGCCGCACCTCGACACCGGTGATCAGGGGCTGGACCCGGAGGTCCAGGACCCGCAAGGGCCTGTCGCCGCCCCCCGGTACGTCCATGGGCCGGGCGTCCTCGACGTTGATCCGGGCCGTAGCCCATCCCTGTACCACCTTCAGCCGCAGGTTGGCCGTCGACGCGTCGACCCGATCGGGAGGGCTCGCCAGGACCTGGGTCACGACCCGACTCTGTTCCGAGGCGACGCCGGTAAAGTGGACGCCCAGGACCGCGTCCACGTCCGCGCTGCGACCGTCCGGGCGAAAGCGGCCCTCGACGTCGCGTACCGTCACGTCGACCTGCCATGCCGCAGCTTCGCCCTCGGGCGGGATCTCGAGCCAGGCCGAGTACGAGAGCTCCCCGTCCATCCTGCCGCCGTACACGGCGCCCACCGGGTCTGGCGCCTCGGACCCGGCGGCCACGTACACCACCCAAACGCGCACCCTTCCCTGCGCCTCGACGCGCCCGGAGGCGGGATCGGGGGTCAACCGTTCCACGCTGGCCAGCGCCCTCCACCGGACGACCGAGGCGGCGTCCGGCAGTTCGCTGGGCAGGCGCAGGGTCCCCGACGCCGTGGCGTCCACGCTGCGGTCCTCGACGCGCCGGGTGAGCCGGAGCTCGCTCTCTTTGATGCGCACCGCCACGCTCTCGACCTCCTCACGTAAGCAGGCGTCTACCTCCATGCTTATGAGGGCGAAGGCCCGAGCTTGACCGCGGCCAGCGCGTTTTGTACCGCCGCGAGGGAGGCGGGGTCCGCCCGGTCCACGCCGGCGAGGGCCACGCCTCCCAGCCCCGCCCAGCGCATCCACCACATCCAACGGGCCAGCTGCGCGGCGCCGTAGCGCACCAGGCGCGCTTGCCCGCCGGAAGATGCGTCCGGCTCCGACGGGTGCCGCCGGATCAGCCGCCGTACCCGCAGCTGCCAGCCGAGCATGACCGCCTCGGTGCGGGTGAGGCGGCGGCGCTGGTCCCCCTCGATCAGCCACGTGGCCAGGTCGATCCCCAGCAGGACCGCCCACGGGGGACGGAAAGGCCGCAGGCCTTGAACGAACGCCTGCACGGACTCGAAGGCCTCCTCCAGAGGGGTGCCGGGCAGCGGCGCCCACACCACGATGCGTTCCCACACGCTGCCCAGCCTCCCCAGCTCCGATCCCTCCCAGCGCAGCAGCGCTCGGTTCCCGCCGGTCACGGGCCTGCTGAGCCACGGCCGCACCCCGGCCTGGCGCAAGCCTTTCGCGACCCGGGCCGCCGCGCCGGCCGGCAACGGGCGACTGCCGGGCCCGAGCGGCAGGTGCTCCGATTGCGGCGGGCCGGTGAGGATGACGCGGGGGGGACGCTCCGCGCGGGCAAGCCAGCGGGACAGGGTGCCCGGCCGGGGTGGCAGGAGCGAGCGCCCCGGCTCGAGGATTACGATGGCGACCGGGCATCCGGGTGGAGAGGACAGGCGATCGAGCGGCGCGGCCCCGTCTGCCGCCGGTCGAATGCGCCCCAAGCGGTCGACCTCCCACGTCGCCCACGGGCACGCCCGCCCGCTCCAGGAGGAGGAGCCCTCCTCGCCCGGCTGCCGCCCAGGGAGCGCCTCGTCCCACAGGATGGCCAGCCGGCGGCGCACCTGGATGGGACGCCCTTTGGGAAGCGGCGCGCCGTGGAAGAGGCCGTTGTCGGCCTCCAGCGCGCCGGGCGCCAGCTCCAACAGCCGGGCGACCTCCCGGAGAGTGACGTGCGACCCGTTGCCGCCCACCGCGTGGGTCTCCACGGCCACCAGGGGATCGGCGAGCAACCCGAGCACCTGGCGCCCTGCGAGCCCGTCCACCGCGAGCCGGAAGGCGCGCTGGAAGGAGCGGACCGCTGCTTCCGTCAGTTCTCCGTACCACCCGTCCATGGGGCCCTCGTAGAAGCCCAGGTCCGCGAGGCGGCGCTGGAGGTACGCCACCCAGGGCCCGTGGCTCCCGGCCCTCAACAGGGGCGGCCGGCCCGAGGGTGGCTGCACGGAGCCGGGTGCCGCCGGTTGGCGCTCACCGCCATGGGCCACGCCCAACGCGCCCACCCCCGCCGCAGTATATGCCCCGGCCCGGTGCGTCAAGGGGCGGGGTAGCCCCATACCACACCGTCCGCCCGGGCGGTGCTGCAAAAGCCCCGGATCCCCTCCAGGAGGGCCAGCGCCTCCCGGATGCGCCCCCAGGGATGGTTGAGCTTGCGCAGGGTGTCGTCGTCGCCGGGCAGCGCGGCCTCCGTCACGGCCGCCGGGCAGCTGAGGCAGCTCAAGAACCCCACGTTGGCCTCCCGCACGCCCCGGCTGGGCAGCTGCAGCCCTCTCGCCAACGCCCCGGCCAGCGACGCCGCCAGCCGCCGGCTATCCTCCCGCCGGTAGAAGTACGCCTCGGCCCCCTGCAGCGACGCCTCAAGCAAGAGCCCGTGGTGGATGCTCACCGCCATGCCGGCGCGAAAGCGCCTCGCCCGTGCGCACCGATCGCCGGCGGTGAGGTCGACGTCGCTCACGCGGGTGAGGCCCACGACGGCGCCCGCCGCTTTGAGCAGCCGGCCCAGCCTCCTCGCCACGTACAGGTTGAGATCCTTTTCGACCAGCCCGCCGCCCAGGCTGCTCCCCGGATCCCGCCCCCCATGCCCGGGATCGAGGAGGATGCGCCATGAGGACAGGTACGGATCGGGCCGAGTCAGAAAGACGACCCCCGCCCGGGTATCCACGCTTACCGAGGCCCCGCCGGCAAGGGCCACGGCATCGGCGGGAAAGATCAGCATGCCGTCGGACCAGTCGGGAGAGGCCGCCAGCGCGACCACGGCCCCGTCGCCGTCGAGCTGGGCCTGGGCCCGGCCGCGGCGGAAGACCACGGTGCGACCCGTGCGGGGATCGTGCCAGCCCAGGACGTCCTCGCCCACGTCGAGTCGCGCTCCCCACCGGGATGCGATGGCAGCGGCGTTGACCCACGCCGCCTGGCCGTCCAACCGGCCAACGGTCCCCTCCAGCACGCGCCCGTCCAGGACCACCCGCAACCGGCGGGCCCGGTACACATGGGAGGTGCTCAAGGTGTGTTCCCAGCGTCCCTCGGAGGTCCGGCCCGCGGCCGGGCCTGTTTGGTGCGATCCGGTACCACCGTATGCCCGGGACCGCGGTCGGGGTGAAGGAGCGAGGGCCGCTACTTGGTGTACTTGTCGGCGACCTTGGAGGCCCCGAACGAATCGGGCTTGATCCGCGCGTCGAAGCCGCTGCCCGTCACCATGCCGACGACTTCGCGGATGAGGTTCTTGGTCTCGCCGTGGCGGCCGATGTCGAGGTGGATCTCGATGTCGAAGTCCGCGTGCCCGTTGGCAGCCAGCCGCGCCGCCAGCTGCCCGGCCACGTCGAGGCTTCGGGCCGCCTCGTAGAAGATGCGCTGGCGCAGGCTCCGGCCGAAGACCTCCCGCTCACGGGAGTAGAAATAGCGGGCGCCTTTGCCGACCCGGTGCACGATGACGGCGGTGACGAAGCTCGTCTCCTCGCGAAGCTGCGAGTCCGTACCGACGATGACACGGTACGTCGCTTCGGGCACCTCACGGACGTACGCGATGATCTCCGCGAACATCGCGTCGAAATCCATCGGCCCCTTGGTCGGGCTGATGAACTGCATGCCCGCCACCTTCTGCACATCCGTGGACTGGACTGCGGGAGGCCACCTCCTCCGCCGCCGGTCGCTCGAGGGCTCGTTGAGCCTGAGCCGCACCGATTATAACACCGGCCTCGGAGGGCAGCAATCGAGCCTGCAGCGCCGCCTGGACGGGCTTGACAGGAACGGGGGCCGCCTCTTAGCATAAGGCGGCATGCGCTGGCGGCACTGAAAGAAAGGACCTGCGGCAATGCGGGAGCAGGGCCGGGGTCTTTTCGTCTTCGGGCGACCATTTCCCGCGTTTCGAGAAGCTCCCCTGGGGCTCTTCCTACCCCCGGCAAGATCCGCGAGAGGAAAGGCTGGTCCGCCTGAGATGGCTTTCGAACCGCGTGACGACGACGCCGTCGTTTGCACCGGGTTGACCAAGCACTTCTGGGAGACGCCGGGCAACGACCGAGAACCGCCCGCCCCCGACGGGTCGGGCGCGGCTACCGGCAATGGGCACGACCACGAAGGAAGCCCTGCGGCTGCTGTGCCCCGCCGGGCCGCCGCAGCGGCGTGGCGACGCCTCTGGCCCGGCAGGCGCCCGCGCCGGCGGGTAGCCGCCGTGGACGGGATCGACCTTGTGGTGCGGCGCGGGGAGATTTTCGGCATCATCGGGCCCAACGGATCGGGCAAGTCGACCCTGATCCGGCTGATGGCCACGCTGCTGATCCCGGACGGCGGCACCATCCGGATCTTCGGGCACGACGTCGCGCGAGAGCAGCTCGCGGTGCGCCGCCTCATCAACCGCGTCTCGGTGGAGGCGTCGTTCTTCAAGAAGCTCTCGGCCCTGGAGAACCTCAGCTACGCGGCGCGCCTGTACGACGTCCCGCCCCGGGACGCTCGCCGGGAAGCCTTGCGTATCCTGCACCGGCTCGGGCTGGCGGAGGCGAAACTGGCCTGCCCGCTCGAGGAACTCTCCCGAGGAATGCAGCAGAAGGTCGCCATCGCCCGCGCACTGTTGACCTCTCCCGTCCTGCTGCTCCTCGACGAACCCACCACCGGGCTCGACCCCCGCTCCAAGCGGGAGGTGCAGGAGTTCGTCCTGGAGGTCCGGCAGCAGCACGACGCCACCGTGATCCTCACCACTCACGACATGGACGAGGCGGAGCGGCTGTGCGATCGGGTGGCGTTCATCATGCACGGGAAGATCGTGGCACAGGGCTCTCCGGAGCAGCTGAAGCGCTCGGCGCCCGGTGGCCGGGCCGCTACCCTGGAGGAGCTGTTCCTGATGCTTACGGGAAGCGACTGGAAGTCCGTGGTCCACACCGAGGAGGAAGCATAGCGTGAGCAAGGCGGAACTCTGGCGGGAGCTGCGGGCGTCGCTTGCCTTCGTGGAGCGCAACGTCAACCTGAGCCGGCGCTACCTGGGGTGGGAAGTCGTCTTCCTCGTCTATACCGTCGTCAACACCCTCAGCATCGGGCTCATCGGCGTGGGCGCGCCGGGGGTACCCGCGGACGCCCGGCTCGTGCTCTACCTGTTGACCGGGGCCCTCTTGTGGAGCTTCCTCTCCGTGGTCTTCACGGAGGTGGGCCAGGCAGTGCAGTGGGAGCGCTGGGAGGGGACGATCGAGTACACCTTCATGGCCCCCATCCGGCTCGTCACGTACCTCTCGGG
Source organism: Limnochorda sp. L945t (assembly GCF_035593305.1). Lineage (GTDB taxonomy): Bacteria > Bacillota > Limnochordia > Limnochordales > Geochordaceae > Carboxydichorda > Carboxydichorda subterranea. Next base: position 2,908,019 of record NZ_CP141615.1, read on the forward strand.
CAACTCCCTGTGGGCCGTGGGCTACGCCACGCTGCGTACCGTGGTGCTGCTCCTGGCGACGGCGGCCTTTTTCCGGCTGGACCTGTCCAGGGCCAACGCGCCGGGAGCCGCCCTGGTGCTGGTCGCGTCGGGGCTCTCGTTCGTCGGGCTGGGCCTGGTGGCCTCGGTGCTGCCTCTGCTCTCCACCGAGAAGGGGGCGCAGGCGACCAACATCTTTCAGGCGGTGCTGCTGCTGATCTCGGGGGTCTACTACGACGTCACCGCCTTGCCGGCGTGGCTGCAGCCCCTGGCGTGGCTGAGCCCGGCCACGTACACGCTGCGGGCTACCCGCGCAGCGCTCATCGACGGCGCCCCGACGGCGTCGCTGTTGCCCGACATCTTGCGGCTGGTCGCCATGGCGCTGGTGCTGGCCCCCCTCGGCTTCTTCGTTTTCCGTATGGGGGCCGTGTACGCTCTACGTACCGGTAAGCTGAAGCGCAACGGCTGAGGGCAGCCGGAAGGGACCGGCCCGGCGGGTCCGTCTTGACTCTCCCACTGCACGGGGCCGTGCGATACACTATTACCATCGTGCAAACGCATAAGCGGGCAGGGGGGTCGTCGATGGCTCGTCCGGCCGAGGAGGCTGTCATCGCACAGAAGGGGTACGCCGTGCCCGAAGCGCTGGTGAGCACCGAGTGGGTGGCGCAGCACCTGGAAGACCCGTCCGTTCGCGTCGTGGAATCGGACGAAGACGTCCTGCTCTACGACATGGGACATATCCCCGGCGCGGTCAAGATCGACTGGCACACGGACCTGCAGGATCCCGTCGTGAGGGACTACATCGACCCGCAGCGTTTCGCTGCCCTGGCCTCGTCCAGGGGCATCTCCCGGGACACGACCGTGGTCTTTTACGGCGACAAGAACAACTGGTGGGCCTGCTACGCGTTCTGGGCGTTCAAGCTGTTCGGCCACCCCGACTGCCGCATCATGGACGGAGGCCGCAAGAAATGGGAAGCCGAGGGGCGTCCCATGACCCGCGACGTTCCCTCGTACGCGCCCGCCTCCTATCCGGTGCCCCGGCGGGAGGACGCGCCCATCCGGGCGTTCCGGCAGGACGTGGAGGCGCACGTCCGCGCGGGGCGGCCGCTGGTCGACGTGCGTTCCCCGCAGGAGTACCGCGGAGAGCTCCTGCACATGCCCGACTACCCGCAGGAGGGCGCGCTGCGCGGCGGCCACATCCCGGGAGCCCGCAACGTGCCCTGGGTCATGGCGATCCAGGAGGACGGGACCTTCAAGCCTGCGGACGCCCTGCGGGCCATTTACCAGGAGCAGGCAGGCCTTTCCCCCCAGGACGACATCGTGGCGTATTGCCGGATCGGGGAGCGTTCGGCGCACACCTGGTTCGTGCTCACATACCTTCTGGGGTACCCGAGGGTCCGCAATTACGACGGGTCGTGGACGGAATGGGGCAATCTCGTGAGGGCCCCCATCGAACGATGAGCACGGTGACTCCCGGGGAAGGCTGCACGGCGCATCGGCCCCCGGTCGCCGGCAAGCTCGACCCGGAGACCCGGTTGCAGGTCGTGACCGACCACTACCAAAACCCGCGTCACTTCGGGGCACTGCCGGAGGCGACGGTGGTCCTGCCGGGCGGCAATCCGGGTTGCGGCGACGTGGTGGTCATCTACTTGCGCGCCGAGGGCGAGCGGCTGGTCGACGTAAAGTACGAGGGCCAGGGGTGCACCGTGAGCCAGGCGGCCGCCTCGCTCCTGCTCGAGCACCTGCACGCCACGGGCCTGGATCCGGACGCCGTCCTGGCGATGGACTACCGTTTCATGGAGGAGCTGTTGGGCAACGACCTGGTGCGGGCGCGCCCCCGCTGCGCGACCCTCGCCCTCGGCACCCTGAAGAGCGCCATCCAGGCGTGGCGTCGCAAGCTCCGAGCCGGGACCCATCAGGGCTGAGACGCCCGGAGCTGCAACAAGGCAGCGGCAAGGCGCACGAAAGCGGGCACGTCGAGCGCCTCGGCCCGCAGACCCCCGTCGATCCCGGCCCGCCGCAGCAGCTCCGCGGCGTCGTAAGGAGCGAGGTCGAGGGTGGCGAGGGCGTTCCTGAGCGTCTTGCGGCGCTGGCCGAAGGCGGCGCGGAGCACCGTCTCCAGCGCCTCCCCGAGGAGAGCGCCGGGCCGCCCCTCGTGGGGCTCGAGGCTCATCACGGTCGAGTCCACCTCGGGCGGGGGGAAAAAACAGCGCCGCGACACGTCGAACAGGCGGCGCACCCGGACGTGGGCCGCCACGGCCACTGTCAGCGAACCGTACGCCCCAGATCCGGGAGGGGCCACCAGGCGGTCGGCCACTTCCTTCTGCACCATCACGACCGCCCGGGCGAAGGCGCGGCTTCTGGCCAGGGCCAGCAGCAGCGGGCTCGTGATGGCGTAGGGCAGGTTGCCCGCCACCAGGCTCGGGGCGATGCGCTCGAGGCTGAGCGTCAGCACGTCGGCGGCGACCACCCGCACCGGCCCGCCGGGGGCGTGGAGCTGGTGTTCCCGCAGCACCCAGGCCAGAGCGCGGGCCAGGGCGCCATCCTTCTCCACGGCGACGACCGAGCCGGCCCGCTCGCCCAGCGGGATGGTGATGGCGCCCAGGCCCGGGCCGATCTCCAGCACCCGATCGGCAGGGCCGGGAGCGACCGCGTCGGCCACCCGGCGTGCCACCCGGGGGTCCACCAGGAAATGCTGGCTCAGCCGCCGCCGCGGCCGGAGCTCGAACCTGCCGAGCAAAGCGCGTACGCCGGACGGCGTGGCGGGATCGATCGGCTGCCTCTCAGTCGAGGACGTAGACGGTCACCGGCCGGCGTCCGAAGTGGAGGGCTTCGCGCAGGGTGTTGAAGCCGAGGTCGATCCGCCTGCCTTTGATGGCGCCGCCTACGTCGCCTGCCACGGCCAGGCCGTAGCCCGGGATGTACAGGCGCGTCCCCAGCGGAATCACGCGCGGATCCACCGCGACCACGCCCAGCCCCGCCCGCATGCCGGTCGCCGTGACCCCGTCGGCGGAGCGACCGGTGCTCTCCGGCCCGGGGTAATAGGCGGTGGCGATCATGGGCAACGCCTCCCGGTACCGGATCACGCCGGCCGGCGTCCGGAGCGTACGCCAGACGATGCGGGTCCCGACCCCGATGATCTGAGCGACCGGCTCCTGGATCCTGCGGGTCCCGACCACGGTGGTGGAGACCAGCTTGCCGTCCTCGTAGCGCAGGCGCTCCGTGTACTCGACCACGCCCTCGCGCCCCTCGCGCAAGATCCCCGTCTTGCCCTTCTCCCACCGGGGTTCCGCCCACCGCAAGGTCTTGAACGGAATGGGCTCGCGCCGGGTCCGGGTCACTTCCTGCACCCGCACGACCCGCACCGCGGTGCCGGGCGTCACCGGTTGGTCGAGAGCCGGGGTCACCTCGTCGAGCGGCCCGAGCCTGATCGCTCGCTCCCGGAGCAGCTCGCCAACGGTGCCCCCGACGGCCAGGGTTTCGACGTGCTGGCCGTCCACGGTCACGATCACGTCGAAGGCGCGCTGCACCCGGATGGTCATGCCCGGGTGCACCTCGACCCCGAGGGCGGGCTCCGTCCGGTCACCCTCCCGCAGCTGCACGCCCAACTGCCGAAGCGCGTCAGCGACGTTGCCCCGCAACACCCGCCCCGCAACGACCCCCTCGTCCCCGTCGACGATCCGTACGGGGTGCAGCAGCACGGCCTGGCCCGCCCAGGCCAGTACTGCCAGCGCCGCGCAAAAAAGCGCCCCGCGCAGCGCAGCTCCGAAGCGAAGGGGTGCGGGAGCCGCCGGCCAGGGTCCCGGGGGCGAAGCGGCGCCGGGCTGCATCATGGCGCAGCCCCGCCGGCCGGAGAGGCGCCGCCTGCCTGGCCCCGCCCGAGCCGCCGCAACCGGCCGGCCACCTCCCCGGGCGAGAGCTGCTCGATCTGGTCGATGACCTCGATCGCCTCCTCCAGCTCCGCCTCCTCCAGGATCCCCTCCTGGTGGAGCCGGTAGTAGGCGTCCGCCAGGCGCAGCCGCACCCGCTCGAGCCGGTCGACGAGATCCATGGCCGTGTGCTACTCCTGCTCTTCGAGGTCGACGAATCGGGTATACTCCCGGATGAAGCGCAGCCGTGCCACGCCTGTCGGGCCGCGCCGCTGCTTGGCCACGATGACCTCGACGACGCCTTCGGTGCCCTTCTCTTTGGCCTTGTCGGGATGGTAGTAGTCGTCCCGGTACAAAAACATGACCACGTCGGCGAACTCCTCGATGTTGCCGCTGTCCCGCAGGTCCGACATCACCGGGCGCTTGTTGTCTCGAGCCTCGACGCCCCGGTTGAGCTGCGAGAGCAGGATGATGGGGACGTCCAGCTCGCCCGCCAGGTCCCGCAGCTCTCGTACGATGTCGCCCACGACCAGCGCCCAGTTTTTGTTGGCCTCCGACGGAGGGCGGATCAGCTGGAGGTAGTCGATGACGATCAGGCCGAGGTCCTTGTGCGTCGCCTTGACCCGGCGCGCCTTGGCCCGGATGTCGGCCGCCGTGAGCCCCCGCCGGTCTACCACCAGAATCGGCAGCTCGTGCAGTTCGTTGAAGATCGACTGAGTCCGGGCGAACTTGCCGGGATCGAGGCGGGTGTTGTACTCGAACGAGGTGATGGGAGACCCGCCCTCCTGCAGGCGGAACAACTCGCTGATGACGATGCGGTCGCCGATCTGCTCGTCATCCATCTCCAGGGAGAAGATCAGCACCGGCACCCGCTCGTAGCGGGCGACGTGCACCGCGAAGTTGAGGGCCAGCGCGGTCTTGCCCATGCTGGGCCGGGCCGCCAGGATGATCAGGTCTTTCTTCTTGAAACCCGTCGTCAGCCCGTCGATGGACGGGAAGCTGACGTTGAGCCCGGGATTGCGCTTGCCTTCGCTGCGCTCCACCAGGTTGAAATAGCAGCGAGCCAGGACGTCCCGGAGCGGCTTGATGTCCTCCTCGAGGGCACCTTCCTCGCTGGTCGCCTCGAACATCCACTGCTGGGCCTGGGACTGGCAGTCCGTCAGGGAAGGCGTGGTCTCGAACAGGATCATCTGCTCGATGCGCTGCGCCGCCTCCAGGATGCGCCGGCGGGCCTGCTTGTCCAGCAAGACGTCGACCGCCGGCTCCAGCTCCGCGGCCGTGCCGAAGGAGTCGGTCAGCTCGAGCAGGGCGCCTTCCGGGTCCGGCACGTCCGGCTCCTTGCGGAGCCGGTTGAAGACCTGGGTGAACGAGATCCGCCCCGTGGAATGGTACAGCTCTTCGATGATCCGGTAGATGGCCCGGTGCACCCGATCGTAGAAATGGGCCGCGCGGAGCCTGTCCATCACCAGGTCGGCCTTGTCGGGGTACTTGAGCAGGATGCCGAGCACCCGCCGCTCCGCGTCAGGGTCGAAGGGTACGAAGCTGCCGCGCGCCTCCGGCGCGACGGCCGCTCCCTGCCCCGGGGCCCTGCGCGACAGGGGCACTGCGCCCTCAATGGCCACGTCCATACAGCTCCTTCCACCGCCGGATGCGTTCCGGGTCGACGGGCCGGTACGCTTCCGCGTTGGGCACGCCGGTCATCGGGGCATCGCTGCGGTCCGCGCCGGCCCGCCCGCCAGGCGCGGGCGATGTCGCGGGCGCGCCAGGGCCGGCAGCCTGCCCGCCCCGGGCGGGCGCGTGGATGACGGAGGCGAGCGAAGGCCGCCGCAACACGTCCTCCCACGTGCGCACCCCCTGGTTGTACCAGTTGCGCAGCACGCCCTCCAGGTAGCTGAAGCTGGCGAACTCGGCCGACCGGGCCGTCTGCTCGATGGCGAGAGCCACGACGTCCGTGGCCATGTGGCGCTCGGTGATCCACTCGCCGAGCCGCTGGGCCTGGGTGTCGCTGATGAGCCCGATCCGCTGGTGGTACCAGTCGAGCACTCCCCGCACGTCCGTCGGAAGGGCTGACTCCCCGTTCGGCTCGTAGCCGGCACCCCCTTCGGGGGGGGCCGCCTCCGGCGCGTGAGCCGACTCGGCCGACGCGGCGGCCTCCTGGCGGGCGCCGTCGGTCTCCGGGGAAGGGTGGCCCGCTCCGTCGGGAGGAGGGCCGAATTGCCGGGCGAACTCTGCCCCGGGCAGCGGCTCGTGGACGCGCAGTCCCTGCCCGCTCACCGGCTCGACCAGCCGGTACAGCCCGAGCGTCCGCAGCGCCTCGGCCGCCTCGAGGGGCGGCATGCCAAGGCTTCGGGCCAGGTACGAGGCCGGGTCCTCGTCATCCGGGGTGCCGCCGTGCTCGGCTGCGAAGCGCAAGACCAGCCAGGCACTCACAGCCTGCCACCCCATGCGCGGGGCATACAGGGTCAGGAGCTCCTCGGGCACCGGCAGGTACCGGCGCGCGGTCGGCGCAGGCTCGATCCGTAGGCGTCGGCGTCCCATGCTGTGCCTCCGTGACAGGGTCTACTGGGCAGAGTTCTGCCTGGCCCCGACCCCTCCCTTCGGCTGCCGTGAAGGTGCCCAGTGAGCCTGGGCGGCCCGCAGGGCCGCCCGGGTGCGGTGCATCTCGATGGCGATGGTCACCAGACGGTCGAGCAAACGGGAGTAAGGCAGCCCCGACGCCTCCCACAGGCGTGGGTACATGCTTACGGCCGTGAAGCCGGGGATGGTGTTGATCTCGTTGACCCACACCTTCCCGTCAGGCTTCACGAAAAAGTCGACCCGCGCCATCCCCCAGGCGTCCACCGCCTGGAAGGCGGCCAGCGCGAGCCGCCGCACCTCGCCGGCCACCGCGGGGTCCAGCTCGGCCGGTACCACGAGCCGGGTCCCCTCGTCGTAATACTTGGCCTCGTAATCGTAAAAGGCGCGGCGGGGCAGGATCTCCCCCGGCACCGACGCTTCCGGCTCGTCGGCGCCCAACACGCTGCACTCGACCTCCCGGGCGGGAGCCGCCGACGCCTCCACGAGCGCCTTGCGGTCGTACGAGAAGGCTTCGTCCAGAGCGCTACGAGCCTGCTCGGGGCCCTCGGCCTGCTGCACGCCCACGCTCGACCCCAGATTGGCGGGCTTCACGAAGGCCGGAAACCCCGGGTGCCTGGCGATCGCCTCCAGCACCCGGTCCGGATGGCGCAGCCACTCGTTGCGCCGCACCACCCGGTACGCCACCACGGGCAGGCCGGCCGCCCGGAAGACGGCCTTCATGAGGTCTTTGTCCATCCCCACGGCGCTGGCCGCCACGCCGGCTCCCACGTACGGGACCTCGGCGAGCTCGAACACCGCCTGGATGGTCCCATCTTCGCCCATTGGCCCGTGGAGCAGGGGAAAGGCCACGTCGATGGGGGGATTGGCGGGGTGCCCCGGCTGGGGCACTACGACCACCGGCTGCAACGCGTCGACATGCCCGGCCGCCAGGGCGTCCAGTACCCGAGCGGGGTCATTCCCGGTATACCACCGGCCCTCCCGTGTCACGGCGATGGGAAACAGTTCGTACCGATCCGGGTCCAGGGCCCTTACGACCGAGCGGGCGGACATGATGGAGACCTCGTGTTCCCCTGAGCGCCCGCCGAAAAGCAGTGCCAAGCGCAGCCTCTTGCTCAACGTCGTCCCTCCGTGTTCCTCGCGCCGGTTGTGCGTTACCCCTCTTATGCGTTTCCCCCGGACATGCTGCCCCTGCCACGGGCGTAAGTCTTCTGCGCCGTGCAACACTCGGACGCTTCCCGCCGCCGCCCGATGGGCCTCGTCAGCGCCTGGACGCTGGGCGTGGGCACCATGGTCGGAACGGGCATTTTCGCCCTTTCAGCCGACGCGGCGCGCTACGCCGGTCCGGCCGCGGTCGCCAGCTACCTCCTGGCAGGATTGGCCTGCCTCGTGCTGGCACTCAACTTCGGCCTTCTGGCTTCCGGCCGCCCTGTCTCCGGAGGGCCGTACGTCTACATCCGCGACGGCCTGGGGCCGCTCGTGGGCATCGTGGCGGGCTGGCAGCTGTGGCTCGGGATGGCGCTGTCCGCCTCCTTTTATGCCGTCGGCTTCGCGCGGTATCTCACCTATTTCTGGCCGGGCTCCCCGGCGAAGGGGGTCGCGGCGGCTACGGTGGCGCTGGTTTCCGTCGTCAACGTGATGGTGCCACGAGCCGCCTCCGTCCTGCAAAACCTTTCGGTAGGGTTTCTCCTTTTGGTCCTCGGGGGCCTCGTGGTCCTGGGTATTCCGCGTGTGGAGCCCGCGTTCTGGGTGCCGGTCGCTCCGTACGGGTGGCGGCCGGCGGTGGAGATCGTTCCCCTGGTCTTCACCTCTTACCTCGGCTTCGAGATGATCGCCCAGGCGGGCAACGCCTTCCGTAACCCGAGGCGCACCGTGCCGCTGGCGATGGTGGCGTCGGTGGCGACGGTGACCGCGCTGTACAGCGGCATCATGGTCGTGAGCCTGGGGGTCATCCACCACGTCGACCTGGCTCAGTCGCCGACCCCGCTGGCAGAGGTGGCTCGGCGACTCATGGGCCGGCCGGGGGCGGCCGTGGTCGCCATCGGGGGCATGGTGGCCGCTCTCTCCTCGGCCAACGGGGTCGTCCTCGCCTCCCTGGAGCTGGCGAGGGTCATGACCGGGGAGGGCTCCTGGCCCCCCTCCGGGTCCCGTGCCCGCCTCCCGGCGGCCGAACTGGCGGCCACGGCGGTCGCCGTGGCCGGCACCGCCGCCGGCGACCTGGAGTGGCTGGCGCGCGGCGTCGGCGTCCTCCATCTCCTGCCTTTCACGCTGGTCCCCATCACGCTGCTGCAGCTGTCGACGTCCCGCCGCGCCCGGCAGGTAACCCGAATGGCGCCGGCCTCCTCCGCCGTCGCCGTGGCAGGCATCGCGGTGATGGCCTTCGTGGTGAGGCAGTTACGGTGGCCCGAGGTGCAGACCGCGGCATGGCTGAGCGCTCCGGCCCTGTTATGGGTGTGGCGGATGCGGCGGTAACACCTCTTGCGCGGGTACCCGCAGCTCCCGGGCGAGGGCCCGAGCCATCGCGTCCACCGGGGCGTCCTGACCTGTCCAGAGGGCGAAAGCCTGCGCTCCCTGGTAGAGCAGCATCGCCGCGCCCGGCACCACGGCCAGGCCGGCGCTCCGGGCCGCGCGCACGAGCGGCGTGACCGGCGGGCGATAGACCATCTCCAGGATGGCGGCACTGCGCGGCAGGCGCTCCGGGGCGACGAGGCCCGCGAGCCTTTCCCCTGCCGCATCGCCCTCCTCGCCCGCATTCTCCATGCCCGCCGGCGTGGCCTGGATCACCAGGTCCACCCCCCGCCTGGCGAGCGTTCCGGCCAGCGAGCCGTCCAACGGGAAAGCCTCGGTCGCTCCCAGCTCCTCCACCAGGGCGGCGGCCCGTTCCGGGCGACGGGCACAGACACCGACCCAGGGGCTTCCTGCCCGCAGGCAGGCGTAGACGGCCGCCCTGGCCGCTCCGCCGGCGCCGAGTACCAGCACCCGTCGCTCACCCGCCTCCACGCCCCACGCCCGCAGGGCCAGGATGACCCCGGCCACGTCGGTGTTGTGACCCGACAAGCGCCCCTGCGCCGGGTCTGCCACGATGGTGTTGACGGCTCCGGTCGCGCGGGCCTCCTCCGACAGGTCGTCCATCCACCGCAGCACGGCTCGCTTGTGGGGAATGGTCACGTTGGCACCTGCGAAGCCCAGGCCCCTCAGGCCCGCCACCGCGAGCTCGAGCCGCTCGGGGGGCACCTCGAAGAGAAGATACGCCCACGCGGCCATCCGGAGGGCCCGGAAGGCAGCCCGGTGCATGGCAGGAGACGCCGAATGGCGCACCGGGTAGCCGAGCAGGCCTACGATGCGCGGGAGACCGTGCGCCATGCCGGATCCCCGAAGGCCAGGTCGAGGGCCTCCTCGATACGCCGCACCCCCACCGCCAGATCCGTCGCCAGCTCCGGGGGCACGTCCGGAAGGTTGGCAGCCGGCAGGATGACCCGCTGCATCCCGCTCTCCCGCGCCGCCCAGACCTTCTCCACGATGGCCCCCACCGGCTTGACCTCGCCCCACAGCGACAGCTCCCCGGTCATCGCCACGTCCTGCCGCACCGGCTTTTGGAGCAAGGCGCTGATGACCGCGCAAGCCAGGGCCAGGCCTGCCGAGGGGCCGTCGATCCTCCCGCCCCCCACGACGTTGACGTGCACGTCGTACTCCGCCATTTCCACCCCGAGCAGGCTTCGCGCCAGGGAAGCCGCGACGAAGACCGAGTCGCGGGCCATCGATCCGGCCGCCTCGTTGAACCGGATGGTGCCCTCGCCCCTGCCCCTCGCCTCGAAGGCCACCGCCTCCACCTCGAGCACCACCCCCCGGTAACCGGCTGCACCCAGGCCCAGGACCCGTCCCACCCTGGGCTCGCTCGACGCCCGGACCCGGGCCCCCGACATCAAGCGAGCCGAGCGAAGCGCCTCCTCGACGTGTTCCCGGCGGACCGCGAGCTCGGCGCCATCGGCCTCGCGTTCTTGTGCCGCATAACCGTAGGCGTCCGCAAGGATGGACACGGCTCTGCGGCCGTCGGGTGCATGCTGGGCGATGAGCGCGCCCACGCCGGGCTCGATGGGAATCCCGGCCCGGGCCGCCGCCTGCTCGACGATGGTGCGGATATCGGACGGGGACAGGGGCTGGAAGAAGACTTCGGCACACCGGCTCCGCAGCGCCGGATTGATCTCCTCGGGGCTACGCGTCGTGGCCCCCACGAGGACGAACGCCGCGGGCGCGCCCTCCTCGAAGAGCTTGCGAATGTACTTGGGCACCCGAGGGTCGGCGGGGTCGTAGTAGGCCGAGTCAAAGCGGACCCGGCGATCCTCGAGTACCTTCAACAGCTTGCTCTGCAGCAGCGGGTCGAGCTCGCCCACTTCGTCGATGAACAGGACGCCGCCGTGTGCCTCGGTGACCAGCCCGATCTTGGGCTCCGGGATCCCCAACTCGGCCAGCTCCCGCCGGGCACCCTGGTAGATGGGATCGTGGACGCTTCCGAGCAGGGGGTTGGTCGCCTCTCTCGGATCCCACCGCAGGGTGGCGCCGTCCACCTCGACGAACGGGGCGTCCTTTGCGAACGGCGTGTGGGGCATCGCCTTGGCGGCCTCCAGCACCAACCGGGCAACGGTGGTCTTGCCCACCCCCGGAGGGCCATACAGCAGAACGTGCTGGGGCATGGGCGTCGCGAGCTTCGCCATCAGGGCCCGGACGGCGCGCTGTTGGCCCACGACCTCTTCCAGCCGGCTCGGCCGCAAGGCCTGTCCGAGCGGCCCCAACCCCACCCGCCGGTGCTCGAGGCGTTCGAGCTCGGCGTACTTGCGCAGCGTGGCCGCGTTGTCGGGGCCTGCCTCCTCTTTGAGCACCTGGTTGCGCAGTTCCTGGAGATACTTGGCGTGCTGGCGCTGGATCCGTTCGGTGATACGCCGCTCGAGCCTTTCCTGGACGCGTTTTTTCGCCAGCTGCTCGGCCATCCGTTCCTCGATCTGCTCGACGAGGGCCCGGGCTTCTTCCTCGCCGGAGACCACCGAGGTCGGCTCTTCGTGGAGGATCCGCACGAGGGCCGTGAGCTGCTTGCGAGGGTCCGGCGAGCGCATCAGATCGAGGGCACCCACCTTGGCCGCGTGGAGGACCAGGCGCTCCGCGCCGTACAGCCGGCGGGCGAGATCCCACAGAGCCCGCACCTCCCGTGCCAGCTCCGGTGCTGCCCCCGTCCGGGCCATCAGCCCTCGCTTCCCTGCGCCGGGGCGCCCTCCGCCTGCTCGGCCTCGACCACCAGGTTCACGCTGGCCGTGATCCCGGCAGCGAGCCGCAGCGTCACGGGAAAGCTGCCCAGCTGCTTGACGGGCGCCTCGAGTTCGATGCGCCGCCGGTCCACCTCTGCCCCGAACTGGGCCCGCAGCGCCTCCGCCACGTCGCCCGCCGTCACGGAACCGAACAGCCGGCCGCCTTCGCCCGCCCGGGCCCGGATCGTCACGCTCTGCCCTTCCAGCCGCTGGGCAAGCGCCGAGGCTTCCTGCTGCTCCCGCTCGATGCGCCGCCTCACCAGCGCCTGCTGGTGCTCCACGGCCTTCACGCTGCCGCCGGTCGCCTGGATGGCGAGCTTGCGCGGCAGGAGGTAGTTGCGCCCGTACCCGTCGGCCACGGTCACCACTTCGCCCGCCCGGCCGACTCCTTTGACGTCCTGCGTAAGGATGACCTTCACGTGCGAACCACACCCTTCTCCGGCTGCCTCGCCAGGTTCCCCCCGGCGCCCAGGCTCGTTGCCGGCAGCCGCTGTGAGGCTACAGTCGGCGGAAGTTGAACCACGGATCGAAAAAGCCCACCACGCCGAGGCCGATCTGGCCCAGGGAGACGGCGGCGAACCCGCCGGCGCCGCCCACCGCAAGGGCCGGCGTCCAGAACATCAGCAAGAAGACCAACAGCAGCCGCACGCCCTTGCTCACCTGCAGGCGTTCGAGCCAGAACCAGAGCAAGGAGAGCCCCTGCACGAGGCAGATGAGGCCGCCGACTACGAGCAAGTTTGCGCTCACCATCTCCCACGCGCCCTGGCGCAAGCCCACCAGCGGCAAGAGGCTGCCAGCCCCCAGGGCGATGGGCCCTGCCATGGAGGAGCGCCACCGGGCGAACGGCGCGAACCACTCGAGCTTCTCGCCCATCCGGCCGAGTACCTGGCGCACCGCCCAGTGGTTGACGAACGCGCTTACGAGCGACGCCCACAGGATCCCTGCCGGAAAAAGCAGGCGTACCAGGGTGAGGATCCCCTTCTGGGCTTCCTCCAGGAGCTTCACCTGCTCCTCGGGGATGCCCATCCCGCGGTACCAGCCGGCCGCCTTGGTGAAGCTCTCCTCGTAGATCTCGAGGAACGTCTCGATGGGGTTGACCCCGCTGATCCACAGGGAGATACCCAGGCTGGCCAGCGTGGCCACGATCCCGGCGCCCGTCGCCACCCAGAGCGTGGTACGAGGCGACCACTTGCGATGCAAGGAGACGCCGAGGCCGAGCGACAAGAGGCCTGCCGGCACCAGCATCAGGACGGAGCCGATACCCCCGCCCAGCACGCCGCTCAACAGGGCGGTGACGACCCACGCCATGACGCCGGTGCCGGGCCCGTACCGGAAGATGAGCAAGGTGATGGGCGCCGGCAAGACCATCGCCAGGAAGGGCACGTACAGCGATAGCCACGCCAGTACCACGGTGACGGCCGCCAGCACGCCACCTTCGGTGAGCCGCCGGACGCGATGGCGCGCCTCGCCTTCGCGAGGAACCGGGGTCCGAACGCCTATGGCCGACCTCCACCCTGGAAATGGCGATATAGTGCGCTGAAGTCTCCGTACCACTGCTCGAGCTCGTGCCCCTGCTCGGTCATGGCGCGCAGCCGGCTCTCCGCTTTCATGTCGAGGCGGGTAGGGCTGATGCCGAGCCGGCGGCCCAGCAGATAAGCCGTGACCACCAGGGTCGCCAGCGCGTCGGCGATGCCCTCATCGCTCGCCCTCAGTACCGCCCGGTAGACGCCGGCCAGCGCCGCGGCCAGTTCAGCCTTGACGTGCTCGATGGCACGCAGGTTACGGGCCAGGTCGGTCTCCGGCGGCTTGCCGGCTGCCGCGCTCTCTTGCATGCTCGATCCGGCCACCCCCGTGCCGTGGAGCCCGGCCGTTGCCGGACCCATGGGGGCGGGCATGCGCCCGCCCCTCTCGCACCTCGACCCGCCGCTCGGCGGCGAGCCGCCTCAGTCGGCCACGAACGGGAGCAAGGCCAGGTGCCGGGCCCGCTTCATGGCCACCGTCAGCTGGCGCTGGTGGCGGGCGCAGTTGCCCGAGATCCTCCGGGGGAGGATCTTGGCCCGCTCCGTCATGTACTTGCGCAGCCGGTTGACGTCCTTGTAATCGACCCACTGGATCTTGTCCACGCAGAAGGCGCACACCTTGCGGCGGCGCTTGGAACGCTCTTTGGGCACGCGTACATCCCGAGCCTTTCATGTGCCGATCCGGGCCCCCCCTGCGGAGAGCTCAAAAGGGAGTCTCGTCGGCAGCCGGCAGGTCCTCGGCTCCCTCGCCGGCGAACTCGTCGCCGGCCTCCGGGGTGGGCCCGCCCTCGTCCGTGCCCTTGGGACGGGGCTCCAGGAAGGCCACCCGGTCGGCCACCACTTCCGCGGCGATCCGGCGTATACCGTTTTGGTCGTCGTAGCTGCGGATCTGGAGCCGGCCGTCGACCCCCACCAGGCGGCCCTTGCGCACGTAAGCGCCAACCGTCTCGGCCAGCTTGCGCCAGCAGACGACGTCGATGAAATCCGTCTCCCGCTGGCCCTGCTGGTTGGTGAACGGGCGATCCACCGCGATGCGGAAGCGGGTCACCGCCGCTCCTGCTCCGGTGTATCGCAACTCCGCGTCCTTGACGGCCCGTCCCACGAGCACGATGCGGTTGACCATGGGAAGCCCTCACCCCTCACCGACTGGTGCAGTCTGGGTCTGCGTCTGGCGCCTGACGACCAGGTGCCGCAAGACTGCGTCGGTGATGCGCAGGACCCGCTCAAGCTCCCGCGAAACGGAGGGCTCGGCGTCGAAATGGAGCAGGACGTAATAGCCCTCGTTCTGGCGCTTGATGGGATAGGCCAGGCGACGCCTCCCCCACCGCTCGACGTTGACGACCGAGCCGCCGCCATCGGTGATGATCTTCTGCAGGCGGCCGACCGCGGCCTCGATGGCCTCGTCGCTGTCGAGCTGGGGGCTCAGCACCACCACAGCCTCGTACGGGCGCACCACTGGCACCCACCTCCTCCCTGTGGACGACCGGCACCCCGGGAACCTTCACAGGCCCGGGGGCAGGGGGGTAGCGCGGCCATTATATCACGCCAGCGGTGTCCCGGGGCCCAACGCCTCCAGCCGCCGCTTGACGGCGTTGAGGAAGCGGAGCGCGTGCACTCCGTCGGCCACCCGGTGATCGAAGGAGAGGCAGAGGTTCATCACCGACCGGATGGCGATCTGATCGTCCTTGAGCACCACCAGCCGCTTGGTGACGGCCTCCGTGGTCAGGATCGCGGCCTGCGGCGGGTTGATGATGGGCGCCGACAGGATCGACCCCAGCGCGCCCGTGTTGTTGACCGTGAACGTGCCCCCGGACGTCTCGTCGGCTGAAAGCCGCCCTTCCCGGGCGCGCCGTACCAGGTCGTGCAGGGCACGGGCGATGCCCGTGAGGCTGAGCCGGTCCGCCTCACGAAGCACCGGTACGAGGAGCGCCTCCTCCAGGCCGACCGCGACCCCGACGTGGATCTGGCGGTGGCGGACCACCTTGCCGTCCTGCCAGGAGGCATTGAGGTCAGGCCATTCCTGCAGAGCCTCGACCACGGCCTTGATGGCGAAGGGGAGGAAGGTGAGCTCGAAGCCTTCCCGCTCCATGAAGACCTGGCGCACCTGGTCCCTCAGGGCCACGAGGGACGTCACGTCGGCCTCCACCACGGTCCAGGCGTGAGGGATGGAGGTCCAGCTCTCGGTCATCCGCCGGGCGATGACCTCCCGGATGGCAGCCGCAGCGCCGCTCCTTGCGGCCGGCGCAGGAGCCGGCGCCACGGTGTCGGGGAGGACCGGCCGGCCCGCCGCCGGTTTCTCGACGTCCGAAGGAGCGGCCGCCACCACCGCCGGCGCGTCGGGAACGGTCGCCGGGGCCCGGCGCCCGGCCTCGCCTTGCGCCTGCCTCTCCCGGGCCACGCGAAGGACGTCTTCCCGCGTCACCCGGCCGGCCTCGCCGGTGCCCTTCACCTGCGCGAGATCGATGCCGTATTCTTTCGCCAGCCGGCGCACGGCCGGGGAGTACTCGCCTCTGCCGCTCCCGTCGGGAGAGACCCCGGCGCCCTGCTCGGCGTCGAGCACCGCGATGACCGTGCCGACCGCAACGGTGCTCCCTTCGGCCGCCTTGACCTCCAACAGGGTGCCCTCCGCGGGAGACGGCACCTCCACGGTCACCTTGTCCGTGAGCACTTCCACCAGGGGCTCGAAGCGGCCCACCTTCTCCCCCGGCGCCTTGAGCCATCGAACGATCTGGCCCTCGGTGACACTCTCTCCCAGCTGCGGCATCACGACTTCCATCGCCAAGCCCCGCATGCCCCCCTCGCAGCGCGTCAAACCCTCGCCAGTTCTCGCATCGCCTGCGCGATCGTATCCACGTTGGGCAAGACGGCGTCCTCCAGCACCGCGGCGTAGGGCGTGGCCGGGACGTCCGGCATGGCGACCCTCCGCACCGGCGCGTCGAGATGGAAGAGCGCCTCCTCCGCCAGGATCGCCGCGACCTCGGCCCCCATCCCCAGAGTGCGGTTGTCTTCGTAGACCACCAGGGCCCGTCCGGTCTTCTTCACCGACTCCACGATCGTGGCCCGGTCGAGGGGCGCGAGCGTCCGCAGATCCACGACCTCCACGGACACCCCTTCGCGCTCCAGGCGTTCGGCGGCCTGCATGGTCAGGTGGAGCATCATGCCGTACGCGATAGCGGTGAGGTGTTCTCCTTCCCTGGCGATGCGGGCCGGCCCGATCGGGACCACGTAGTCGCCTTCGGGCACCTCGCCCTGGATGGCCCGATAGCCGCGTTTGGGTTCGAGGAAGACGACCGGGTCGTCGTCCCGGATGGCCGCCTTCAACAGCCCCTTGGCGTCCGCCGGGTTGGAGGGGATGACCACTTTGAGGCCCGGCACGTGGGCGAAGAAGCTTTCCACCGACTGCGAATGGTACAGCCCCCCGCGTACGCCCGCGCCGTACGGGGCCCGCACCACCAGCGGGCACTGCCACTCCCCGTTGGAACGGTACCGGATGCGGGCCGCCTCGCTGATGATCTGATCCATGGCCGGATAGATGAAATCGGCGAACTGGATCTCCGCCACGGGGCGCAGCCCGTTCATGGCGGCACCGATGGCTACCCCTACGATGCCCGACTCCGCCAGCGGGGTGTCGATCACCCGCTCGGGGCCGTACCGGTCGATCAGGCCTTTGGTGGCGACGAAGACGCCGCCCTTGACCCCCACGTCCTCGCCCATGACGATGACGCTCTCGTCCCGGGCCAGCTCTTCGTCCAGCGCTTCGCGGATGGCGTCGATCATGCGCTTGACCGCCATGGGTGACCGTCCCTTCCCGAGGAGGCGAAGACGTGCTGCATCACGGTGGCCGGATCCGGCTGGGGAGAGCGCTCCGCGTGGTCGGCCGCGTCGTCGACGGTGGCCGCCACTTCCTGGCGCAGGCGCTCTTCTTTCGCCTCGTCCCACAGTCCGGCCGCCTCGAGGCGCTCGCGAAAGGCCGGGATGGGGTCGCGCCGGCGCATCTCGGCCATCTCGTCGGCGCTCCGGTAGATACGGTCGTCGTCGTCGCTCGAGTGGGGCACGAACCGGTAGGTGAGCGCCTCGACGATGGTGGGCCCTTCGCCGCCGCGCCCTCGCTCGGCGGCTTCGGCCACGGCCCGGTAGACCGCCAGCAGGTCCTGCCCGTCCACGGCGACGCCGGCGATGCCGTAGCCGGCCGCCCGGCGGGCGACGCCCTCGACGTTCATCTGGCGGCGCGACGGCACCGATATGGCCCACCCGTTGTTCTCGCAGAAGAAGACGACCGGCAACCGGTGGATGGCCGCGAAGTTGACCCCTTCATGGAAGTCGCCCTCGCTCGACGCCCCCTCGCCGAACGACACCAGCACGACGCTGTCCTCCCCTCGCAGCCGGCTGGCCAGGGCGGCCCCGGCCGCGTGCGGGATCTGGGTGCCCACCGGGCTCGAGCCCGTCAGGATCCGAAGTCTTCGGGAACTGAAGTGATTGGGCATCTGCCGGCCGCCGCTGTTGGGATCCGCCGCCCGTGCGAACGCGCTGAGCATCAGCTCCCGCGGGCTCATGCCCAGGGCGAGTACCAGGGCGATGTCGCGGTAGTAGGGCAGCACGATGTCGTGCCCCGCGCGAAGCGCGAGGGCTGCCCCGACCTGAGCGGCCTCCTGGCCCTGGCCCGTGATCACGAACGGAACCTTGCCCTGGCGCTGCAAGATCCACATCCGCTCGTCGAGGGCCCTGGCCAGCACCATCAGGCGGTACGCCTCCACGAGCTTCTCGGGCTCCAAGAGTGCGAGGTCGGGATCCGCCGTCGCCGCAGGCGATCGAGGCGCCATTGAGTCGCCCATGCCTTCTTCCAACCCCCTGCTGCCCGCAGCCCGGGTGAGCCGCAGGCCGTCGTGAAAGCGGTTACCCATTCTCCCCTGCCCAGTCTGGAAGCGGTTGCCCCGTACTTTCTCCCACCATGTCTGTCTTCTTGATAATGCATCTTTTTCGGTTCTGTTGCCAGTCCCCGGGACCCCGCCTGGCGTCCGCCGCATTGCACGACGGTGACGGACGTGGCATGCTAAGGCCAGCCATGCCACCACCTTCCCGGCCACCTCTACGCGCAGGCCCGGTCTCTGCGGGCCGTCTCGCCCGAGCGGGGGTCATCGCCGCGGCTTACGTCGCGGCGGCCGCAGCCCTCGGCCCGTTGAGCTTCGGCGTGCCGTTGGGGCCGGTGCTCGTGCAGTTCAGAGCAGCAGAGGCGTTGTCGGTGCTCCCCATCTTGTACCCGGAGGCCATCCCCGGCCTGTTCGTGGGAGTGTGGCTGGCTAACGTGCTGGGCGGTCTGGGCCCGTGGGACGTGTGGGGGGGAAGTCTCGTAAGCCTGCTGGCGGCCTGCGCAACGTGGCTGGACCGGCGCTCGTGGCGGGCTTACGTCTGGCCGGTGGCGGCCAACGGGGTGCTCATCAGCCTCTATCTCAGCGCCATCTTCGGGCTGCCGTACTGGAGCACGGCGCTCGGCATCACCCTGAGCGAGGCGCTGGTGGTAGGGGCGCTGGGTGTACCCCTCGTGCGCGTGCTCCGGCGCTTCAGCCCCCGGCCGAGCCGGCCGGAGGAGGCTCCTCGATCGCCCGGTGCAACAGGCGCTTGACGGCGCGCTCGAAGCGCCGGCGCGGCAGCAGCACGATGTGCCCGCACCCCAGGCAGCGGATGCGAATGTCCATCCCCGTCCGGATGACTTCCCACCGGTCCGAGCCGCACGGGTGGGGTTTGCGGGTCTGGACGATGTCGCCGAGGTAGAGCTTCATCGGCATGGCTGCTCTCTTTATACACCCGGCGGGGCTTCCCGGCCAGCCGGGCCATGGAGCTGGCTCGCAAGCCTGGCCCTGGACCTCCCGTTCGAAAATGGCCCGGCTTCCCTCCATTTCCGGAAGGGGAAGGTTCGCTGCGTCCGGAATCGGGCGCTGAGGATGGAAACGAAAAGAGGGTGGATTTCGGTGAGTTTGTTGCATACCCGCGAGCGGCGAGTCCCGTGGCTCGCAGGCCTCGTCGGGTTGGCCATCGCCCTGGGGCTGTTCGCCGCCGGGTACTTCACCTATGCGACCCTGGCCGCGCCCGGCAAGGACGTCGTGGCCCGGGTCAACGGCGACCCCATCACCAGGGAGCAGTTGACCTCCGAGCTGGAGCGCCAGGCGGGCAGTAGCATCCTCCAGCAGATGATCGGGCGGCGTCTGGTCCTGCAGGAGATGTCCCGCCGGGGCGTCCAGGTGGGGAAGGCCGAGATCGACGCGGAGATGGGGCGGATCCGGGACCAGTTCCCTTCTGCACAGGCCTATGAGGACGCGCTCAAGCGCTACGGCGTGACCGAGGAGGAGCTTCGCCAGGAGGTGGAGCTCAACCTCGGCGTGCGCGCACTGGGGCGGTTGGGTGTGAGCGTGAGCGACGCGGAGGTGCGCCAGTACTTCGACGCCAACAAGGAGAGCCTGGGCCAGCCCGAGCAGGTGCGGGTCCGCCACATCCTGGTGGGGACGCGCAAGGAGGCCGATGACCTGCTCAAGCAGCTCAAGTCCGGGGCCGCCTTCGACCAGCTGGCCAGGGAGCACTCGCTCGACCAGGCCAGCGCGGCCGAGGGCGGGGACCTGGGGTTCATCAGCCGGGGCGCGACCGTCGAACCCTTCGAGACCGTCGCGTTCAAGCTGAAGAAGGGCGAGTACGCCATCGCCCAGACCCCTTACGGGTTCCACGTGCTGCAGGTGACGGACCGGCGGGAGGCCAAGCCCGCGCAGTTCGAGCAGGTGAAGGATGAGATCCGGGAACGCCTGCTCGAGCAAAAGGCCCGCACCCCCGAGGAGATCCTGGGCGAGCTCACGCAGAAGGCGTCCATCGAGGTCTACGAGCCGCGCTACGAGTCGCTGGCGAAAAAGCCGCAGGACGGCCAGGGCTCCGGTAGCGGCAATGGAGGGCCTTCGGGGCAACCGCCCGCAGCCGCGCCCGGGCAGACCGCCCCGGCGCCGGTTCCTTCTCCGTGACGGCCCCGCGGTAGACCGGCGGCGTTGTGCAGCTGCAGGGCCGCAGGGTCGATCACCGAGCGCGGGCCCTCTGGCGGGCGGCGGCAAACAGGTGCGCCTGCGCGAGCCCGGCCAGCGGGCCCCAGCGCTCGCGGGCGAAGGTGCGCAGGCGGGCCGGCGCGACCGGACGACCCCCGAAAAACCTTCTCTCCACTGCTCGGCGCACCCAGCGGTCGACGGGAAAGGCGTCCCACCGGCCGTATCCGAAGAGCGCCACGCACTCGGCCACCTTGGGCCCGACCCCGGGTAAGTGCATGAGGTGCTCCGCCAGCTCCGGGGTCTTCATGGCGTGCCCCCGTTCCAGCCAAGCGGGTTGCTCGGCCAGCCGGGCAGCGGTGGCCGCAAGGTAGGCGGCCCGGTAGCCGAGGCCGAGGGACCGCAGGCGCTGCTCCCCGAGCGCCGCCAGTTGCTCCGGACGGGGCATCCCGTCGGGACCCGGCTCCCCTTGCTCGCAGACGGCCTGGACCATCCGCTTGATCCTGGCGATGTGGGTGTGAGAAGAGAGCAAGAACGAGAGCAGGGCCTCCCAGGGTGACACTCGGGAGATACGCAGCCCTCGCGTCGTTTCCACCACGTCGGCCAGGTCGGGATCGCGGCGGACCAGGTCGGCGTCGAGCGCCGCGTAGTTCCGCTCGAGATCGAGCAGGTCCCGGACTGCCCCTGCCGCCTCCGGCGGCTCGCCGGCGACGGTGCCCGGGGGTAATGCCGGGTCGCGGACGAGGCGGACGTGCCAGGGCCCCGCGAATCCCTCGAGCGCGTCCGCCGACTCGACCCACCAGCGGAAGGTCTGGCCTCCGTCCAGGGTGGCCACGAGGTCCACCGGGTAACCCCCTGCGTCGACCTCGGCGACGCGCACCAGGGGCAGGTCCGCGCTCACGCGGCCGAGCGGGGCACCTCGACCGGTACCGGCGGAGCCGCCCGCTCCTCCTCCACCACCCGGCGAGTCGTCCGGTCGATCACCAGCCGCCATCCCTCGCCGGGCAGCAGTGCTCCCGCCCAGACCGGGGCGCCGTCGGGCGCCTCGCTTCCCGCGAGGCCAACGGCGACGCCCGCGGGCGCCCCCGTGCTTTCCACTCCCCCCGCCTGGAAGCTCACACCCTCTCGCAGGACGAAGAGGACGATGCGCTGTTCGCTGTCGAACGCGACCCACAGCACGCGGCCTTCGGGGCTACGGACGACCCGTCCGCCCCGGGCGCTCGGGGGAAGGTCCGGAGGCAGGCCTGTGCCCTTTTCCGGCCGGACGACGACCTCGGCCGCCTCCCGGGGATAGACCTGGACCCTGTCGGAGCTCTTCGCCGGCAGGCTGGTATGGACCGTGCCCTTCCACCAGACGACGGACCCGCTGCCGCTCGCGAAGGAGAGATCCCGCGCCGCCATCCAGCTCCACCCGGGGGAGGCGGCCGGTTCCACGGCGAGCCCGCTGAGCGACGGCTGCACTCCCAGCAACCCGGACACGGCCAGCCAGAGGTAAGTGGGCGGCATCCAGGGGCTCAAGGCCATGCCCCGGCTCACCCCGGTCTCGCCGTGGAGCCGCTCGGGAAACTGGCCCGGCACCACGTGGCCCAGCGCGGCCGGCACGTCCGCCTCCGAGATCCGGTAGACGAGCTCGAGGGCCTGGGCCACCCGGTCCGGCACGTCGTGCCGGACCGCATAGGCGATCCAGGCGGTGAGGTTGGGCCATACCCCTCCGAGGAGCTGGTAGCCGGCGTCCGGGTCGTACTCGACCTGATCGTCCGGCACGGTCCGGGCTCCGTACGAGGTCCAGAAAGCCGGCTGCAGCAGCCGCTCGACCACTTTCCGGCGCACCTCGCCGGACGCTGCACCGAAGAGAACCGGAAACACCATGTCGGCGCTCAGGGATTCCAGGGGCTCCCCCTGTTGGGTGAGCGCGAGCAGGTAGAGCCCGGTCGCCCGAGAGACCAGACGTTCGTTCATGGCCGCCCGGATCCTGGCCGCCCCGTCCCGCCAGCGGGCGGCGTCGGCCGCATGGCCCAGCCGCTCCGCCATTTCTGCCGCGACCTGCAGCGCGGCGTAGCACTCGGCGTTGAGCTCCGTGACCGCGCCGCTCAGGTTGTAGGACGGGATGATGTTGCGCCAGCTGGCGATGCCATGGACGTTGGTGGAGCGCGCCGTGCACACCACCAGGTCGTCGACGGTCTGGCTGAGGATGTACTGCGCCGCCCGCCGCACGACCGGGTAGATCCGGTGGACGAATGCCTCGTCCCGGGTGACGGCCGCGTGGTGGTGCAGCGCCAGCAAGAAGAGCGGGGTGTCGTCGTTGATGTTGAGGCCGTAGTCATCTCGAGACGGAGGGTCCTCCGCCACCCGGATGAACTCCGTGAACTTGCCGTGCGGCTCCACGCCCTCCCGTACGATGAGGTCGATCATTTCCCGGGAAAACTCCGGGGTGAAGAAGTCGTTGCCGAAGACGAACCAGGCAGCGTCCCGGATCACCAGGATGTCCTGCGGAGGATCGTTGGTGAAGGCGCATCCGGCCGGGTAGCGTGTTTGGGTGCGCAGGATGTTGACCTTGGCCCAGTCCACGCCCCGGTTGATGACCGGCGACGGTGTGAGCACGCGCACACGGCTCAACCGCTCCTCGAAGGCGTCCAGCGTCCGCTCGTACAGCTCGGAGGGATCCGGCAGGGTGTGCCACAACCGCCGCGCCTCGGCTTCCCCCTGCGGCGTGGTCAGCAGCCCGAGCGTGAGGCGCCGGTTGGTGGCCGGCGCAAGCGGCACCTGGTAGATGAGCCGCGTCGTGCCGGGCTGGGCAAAGGTGTAGCCGGCCGGTATGGCCGCATGCGGGCCGAGCATGCCCAGGACGCGTACTTCGTCCCATCGCCGGGAGGCCGGGTCGATGGTCTGTACGACCACGATCCCGTCGTCGAACCGGCAGTGCACCCGCTTCTCTTGCTGCTGGGGCTCTGCCCGGCGCAGCCCTTCGTCCTCGATGATGGGGGGCCAGACCGAGTCGACGCGCAGCTGAACGTCAACGGGCTCCGACCCCGGGTTGGCCAGGTCGAGGAACCAGATGACGACCCGGTCCTGTTCCGTGCCGTACGGGAGCCAGACCTCTTTGCGCAGGGTGACGGACGGGCCCTCCAGCCACGTCACCTGCGCGTGGGGGAGCAGAGTCGTCTCCTTCGCCCGCAACGGCCGGCCGCCGGCGGAGGCGAGGATCCGCACGCGCCCGGCGTACCACTGGTCTTCGCTGGCCCATAGCCCGAGGAGGTTGGACTCGCGGTCCGTGCGAACGAAGAGCGACAGATTGGCCAGGGAAGCGCCGAGGCCCAGATGGTCGACAGGGTACGTGTAGTACAATGGGAGCCGGTCCTGGATGCCTGGTTGCCGCGTGGCCATGGCGGGCAGCCGCCCACTCCTTTGCGTGCACGGGAATCCCGATCGGAGAGCATAGGAGCACCCCGGTGCCTCGTCAATAGCCGGGAGCACGGGGCGGCGGGATCGCGGGAAGGGATGCGCAGATGCAGCAGATCGAGATGATGGAGTCCCAGCAGCCCGAGGTCGCCGGCCAGCCCCCGGCACCGCGCTCGTTCCGGTGGCAGGGCCGGACGTTCACGGTGAGTGCGGTGCTGCGCCGCTGGCAGGACCACCCCTCCAGGGCCAGGGGAGCGCTGAAGGGGAGGCAGGTACCCTTTGGGGCTGCAACCGAGACGGGAGCTCGCACGTACTTCAGGGTGAGGACCGAAGACGGGTCTGTGTTCGACCTGGCGTACGACCCGCAGGCGAGCACGTGGGGGCTGCTGCGCCAGCTCGCCAGCGGCGCCGGCGGCCGCTGACGCGGCACCCGCTACGGGCTCGCCGGACCTCCCCACGCCGGGTCGCACGGGTAGCTCCCCAGGAGCCGGAGGTAGCCCGTGAGCCGCCGGACCGAGGCCAGGGCGTCCGCCACGCCGGGGTCGGTGGCGTGGCCTTCCATGTCCATGAGGAAGAGGTAGCGCCCCAGCCCTTCTCGGGAAGGGCGCGATTCGATGCGGGTCAGGTTGAGGCCGCGGCGGGCCAGCAC
This sequence comes from Limnochorda sp. L945t, assembly GCF_035593305.1. GTDB lineage: Bacteria > Bacillota > Limnochordia > Limnochordales > Geochordaceae > Carboxydichorda > Carboxydichorda subterranea. The sequence continues at coordinate 2,932,358 of NZ_CP141615.1, forward strand.
GTCCAGGATGTCGCGCAACAGTCCCGGCCGGTCCTCCAGGCTTCCCACGACCAGGGTCGTCCGATCCCGGCCGGTCCGCGCGGGGCTCCGCCAGCCCAGGATACCGAACCGGGTGACGTTGGCGCCGCCGTCCTCCATGGGGCCCAGGACCGGTTCGAGGCCCCACCGGCGGGCCGCCTCCAGGCTTCCGACCGCCGCCCACCGTTCCTGGGGCGCCTGCGCGACGAGCCGCGCCGCCTCGGCGGTGCTCGACGCCGGCACCTGGGGGACGCCGGGAAGCACGGAGGCGATGGTGCGGCGGCATTGGGCCAGAGCGTGGGGATGAGAGAGCACCCGGCTAACCGAGCGCATGGGCACGCCCGGCCGCACGAGCAGCCACTGCTGCACCGGCAGCACGACCTCCCCGACCTGGCGGAGCGTGCTCTCGTGCAGCCACAGGTCCAGCACCAGGGCCACCGAGCCCTCGAGGGAGTTTTCCAGCGGGCAGACGATCTGCTCCAGCTTTCCCCGCTCGGCCGAAGCGAACAGGGCAGGGAGGTCGCCGGCCGGCACCAGGGGAAATGAGCACCCCGATATCGCCAGCCACCGCCGGGCTGCCTGGTGGCTGAAGCTCCCCTCCGGCCCCAGGTAGCCAAGTCCTCCGGTGCTCACGAGACGTCTCCGGCTGCCGCCCGCACGCGAGAGGAAGGTCGCAGGCGGTTCCACTCCGGGTTTCCGTAGCGCTCGGCCACGAGGGAGCCGGCCCTGGCTCGTTCGCCAGGAGTGAGGTCTTGTTGCTCCAGGTCGACCCGGAGGGCCACGCCGAGCCCTTCGACCAGCGCCCGCACGACCTCGTCCCATCCCGGCTCTCGCCCGAGCGCCCGGCTCAGGTCGCCCGCGCGCTGGCCGAGCAACAGCGCGAGAAACCGCTCGCCCCGCCCTCCGGGAGCGAGCAGGTGGGCCGTCAGCCCGGGGTCGAGGCGGATCGGGATGCTCCCGTGCTGGAGGACGGCACCGCTCGCCCGCCGGACCTGTGCGCTCCCCACGAGCTTGCGCCCGCGCCACTCTAGCTCGTAGCGGGAGGCGGAGTCGAAACAGGCCCCGGCCAGCGCTTCCCGCCCCTGCCCCGCAGGTGCGGCCGGCCTGGCGAGGTCTGCCTCGACGCCGAGCAGCCGCAGTCCCTCCCGCAAAGCCTCGCTGATCCGCCGGTAGCCGTCCATCACGGCCAGGCCGGCCACGGGGTGTCCCGGCGGGAGCATGACGGCGTACGTCACCTCGACGTGGTGGAAGACCGCCCGGCCTCCGGTCGGGCGCCGCACCACGTCGACGCCTGCCTGCCTGCAGGCGTTCTCGTTGACCGCCCGCTGCCATTCCTGGAAGTACCCCAGGGAGACCGCCGGAGGTGCCCACCGGTAGAAGCGCACCGTTGGAGGCGCCGCCTCGTGCTCCACGCTCTCGAGGACGGCCTCGTCCACCGCCATGTTCCAGGAGGCCCGTCCGGGCCCGTCGACGAGCAGTCGCCAGCGTTCCATGGGCTTCGCCCCAGTGCGGACTCTCTCAGCTCGCCGGGAAGCAGAGCTTCGGCTCCCGGGCGGCCGTCACCTCGTCGAGGCGGCGCACGGGCGTCCGGTGGGGCGCGCTCGTCACGATCTCGGGCGCTTCCTCGGCCTCCCTGGCGATCTGGCGCATCACCGCGGCGAACCGATCGAGCGTCTGCTTGGTCTCCGTCTCGGTGGGCTCCACCATCAGCGCCTCCTCGACGATGAGCGGGAAGTAGACGGTCGGGGCGTGCATCCCGAAGTCGAGGATGCGCTTGGCGATGTCGCCGGCCCGGACTCCCTTCGCCTTCTGGCGCACAGCCGACACCACGAACTCGTGCTTGCAGTGGCGGTCGTAGGGCAGGTGATACTCCTCGGCGAGCAGCCGCATCAGATAGTTGGCGTTGAGGACGGCCGCCTCGCTGACTCGCCGTAGCCCCTCGGGGCCAAGCGCCCGGATGTAAGCGTACGCCTTGACCAGCACCCCGAAGTTGCCGTAGAAGCTCCGGACCCTTCCGATGCTCTTGGGAACGTCGTAATCCAGGAAGTAGCGTTCCCCGTCGAACCCCACCAGCGGCACCGGCAAGAAGGGGACGAGGAACTCCCGGACCGCGATGGGCCCCGCCCCCGGCCCGCCCCCACCGTGCGGCGTGGAGAAGGTCTTGTGGAGATTGAAGTGCACGATGTCGAAGCCCATGTCGCCCGGCCGGGAGATGCCCAGGATGGCGTTGGCGTTGGCGCCGTCGTAATAGAGGAGCCCCCCGGCCTGGTGCACGATCTCCGCGATCTCCAGGATGTTTTCGTCGAACAGCCCGAGGGTGTTGGGGTTGGTCAACATCAGCCCGGCCGTCTGGGGTCCCACGAGCCCTCGCAGCGCTGCCACGTCGACGCCGCCCCGCGCATCCGAGGGCACCTGCACCATCCGGTAGCCGCTCATGGTAACGCTCGCCGGGTTGGTGCCGTGCGCCGAATCCGGGACGACGATCTCCCGCCGCTGCTCATGCTGGCCCCGGTCCCGGTGGTACGCCTTGATGAGCAACAGCCCGGTCAGCTCTCCGTGGGCGCCCGCCGCCGGTTGCAGAGTGGCTCGGGACAGCCCCGCGATCTCGCACAGGTACCGCTCGAGCCGCCACATGAGCTCGAGCGCTCCTTGCACCGTCTCCTCCGGCTGGTACGGGTGAATGCGGCTGAAGCCCGGGAGGGCCGCCACCTCTTCGTTGACTTTGGGGTTGTACTTCATGGTGCAAGAACCGAGCGGGTAAAAGCCGACGTCCACGGCGTGGTTGCGCCGGGAAAGCCCGGTGAAGTGCCGGATCACCTCGACCTCCGACAGCTCCGGCAGCTCCAGGGGCCGGCGCCTCAAGCTCGACACAGGCAGGAGGTCCGTGAGGGGGCGTTCCGGTACGTCCAGGCCGGGCAGCTGGTAGCCCTGCCGCCCCGGAGCCCCCTGCTCGAAGAGGAGAGGTGGGTCTTCGGTTTCGAGACGGGTCCTGGCCTGTGGCATGGCCCCTGCAGGCCCGGTCGGTCGTACGCCCTCCACTTGGGTGCTCCCCCGCCTTCTGGGATCCTCGAAGCCGTCACGCGATAGCCTTGAGCGCCAGCACCAGACGGTCGATCTCTTCCCGGGTGCGCGCCTCGGTCACGCACCATAGGACGCTCCGGTCCAGGCCCTGGTAGAGGCCGGCCAGCGGCAGTCCCCCGAGGATGTTGTAATCCTGCCAGAGCCTGGTGAGCAGCTCGCCGACCTCGCCGTCCATCTCCACGACGAACTCCTTGAAGAACGGTGCGTCCCACATGGGCCGAATCCCCGGCACCTCGGCCACCAGGGAGTCGAACGCGTAATGGGCCTTTTGCAGGGAGAGTTCGGCGACCCTGCGAACGCCCTTCGGCCCCAGCATGGCCAGGTAGACCGTAGCCGCCAGGGCGTTGAGGGCCTGGTTGGTGCAGATGTTGGACGTCGCCCGCTCTCGCCGGATGTGCTGCTCCCGGGTCTGCAAGGTCAGCACGAAGCCCCGGCGCCCGTCGACGTCCTTCGTCAACCCCACGATCCGCCCCGGCATCCGCCTCACCAGCTCCCGCCGGGCTGCGAAGAACCCCAGGTACGGCCCGCCGAAGCTGATGGCGTTACCCAGCCCCTGCCCCTCGCCGACGGCGACGTCGGCCTCGTACTCTCCAGGCGCCGCCAGGATCCCCAGGGAGATGGGGTCGACGATCGCCACGAACAGTGCGCCCACCCCATGGGCCATCGCCGACGCCGCGGCCATCTCCTCCACCGAACCAAAGAAGTTGGGGTTTTGGAGCACGACGGCGGCTACGTCCTGCGCCAGCGCGTGCTGCAGAGCGTCCAGGTTGGTGACGCCCATGCGCCAGGGGATCGTGTCGAGCAGCACGTCCTGGTTGCCCAGGTAGGTGGCCATCACCTGTCGATACTCGGGGTGCACGGCAGCCGAGACCAGCACCCGGCGCCGGCCCGTATGGGCGACCGCCATGAGCGCGGCCTCGGCCGCAGCCGACGCCCCGTCGTACATGGAGGCGTTGGCGACGTCCAGGCCCGTGAGGCGGCAGACCAGGGTCTGGTACTCGAAAATGGTCTGCAGCACCCCCTGGCTCACCTCGGCCTGGTATGGGGTGTACGCGGTGTAAAACTCGGACCGGGCCAGGATGTGCCGGACCACGGCCGGGACCAGATGATCGTAGGCCCCTCCCCCCAGGAACGAGGGATACTGGTCGAGGTGGGCGTTCTTGGCCGCCAGGGACCGCATGTGCGCGGCGAGCTCGGCCTCGCTCATCCCGTTCGGGAGGTCGAGAGGGCGGTCGAGGCGGGCTTTGGGGGGGATGTCCGAGAAGAGCTCCTCGACGCTCTTGACCCCGATGCGGGCCAGCATCTGCTCCCGCTCTGCGTCCGTCAACGGGACGAAGTCCACGGGCCCACCCCCTTCACCGGGCGCCGATCAGGGCCTTGTAATCGGCCGCGGACAGCAGCTGGTGCAACTCTTCCGGCCGGACGACCTCGATCACGCAGATCCACCCATCGCCGTACGGATCCTTGTTGACCCGCTCCGGCTCGTCCGCCAGCGCCTCGTTGACCTCTGTCACCGTGCCGGAGACCGGGGCGTAGACGTCCGAGACTGCCTTGACGGACTCGATGACGGCCATGCGCTTCCCCTGCTCCACGGCCGCCCCCTTCTTGGGGAGCTCCACGAAGACCACGTCTCCGAGCTCCTTTTGGGCGTAGAACGTGACGCCGACTTTCGCCTTGCGGCCGTCCACGGCCACCCACTCGTGCTCCTTGGTGTACTGGAGGTGCTCCGGATACACTGCAGCTAGCCCCTTTCGATCGGTTCGACCCCGGGGCGCTCACGGCGCGCTCTTCTGACTGCGACCCCGGGTCCGGACGGGCACGAAGCTCCCTTTGACGATCCGCGCCCGGTGGAGCCGGTCGCGGATCGCGACCGCCAGGGCCGTCCCCGGAGCGGCCCGGTCCACCGGCACGTATCCGAGCCCGATGCCCTGCTGAAGCACCGGGGAAAGAGTCCCGCTGGTAACCTGGCCGATGGGAGCGCCGCCTTGCGGCTCCACCAGCGCGTACCCGTGCCGCGGCACGCCCCTGTCCTCCAGGACGAAACCCACCAGGCGGCGCAACACCCCGCGCTCTTTTTGCTGCAAGAGCGCGTGCCGCCCTACGAAGTTGCCCTTCGGAAAGTCCACCACCCAGCCCAGCCCCGCCTCGAGGGGCGTGGTGGTCTCGTCGATATCCTGGCCGTACAGCGGGTACCGCGCCTCCAGGCGCAACGTGTCCCGGGCACCGAGGCCCACGGGCACCGCGCCGGCGGGTCCGGCCTCCTGCATGATCGCCTCCCACAGGGCGACGGCCTTGCCGGCCTCGACGAAGAGCTCGAAGCCGTCCTCTCCGGTGTAGCCGGTGCGGGAAACGGTCGCGGGGATCCCGGCCACGGTGGCCCCGGTGAACCGGTAAAAGCCCAGCGCGTCCAGATCGGCGCCTTCTACCAGGGGAGAGAGGAGGGCCTGCGCCTGCGGCCCCTGGACGGCAATCAGAGCCAGCTCCTGCGTCTGATCCCGGACCGTCACGGAAGTGCCGGCGAGATGCTGCTCGATCCAGGCAAGGTCTTTGGCGTGGCAGGCCGCGTTGACTACCAGCATGAAGCGCTCAGGCGCCTCACGGTACACGACGAGGTCGTCGATGATCCCGCCGCCGGGCAGGCACATCACGCCGTAGCGGGCTTGCCCCACCTCGAGCGTCGCCAGGTTGCAGGTCACCAGGGCGTCGAGAGCGGCGGCGGCGCCCGGCCCCTCCACCACCAGCTCTCCCATGTGTGAAAGGTCGAAGATCCCCGCGCGCTCCCGGACGGCCCGGTGCTCCTCCACGATCCCGCTGTACTGGACGGGCATCCACCATCCGGCGAACTCGATCATGCGCGCGCCAAGCCGCTCGTGGAGCCCGCTCAAGGGGGTCCGGGTGAGCTGCCGGCCGGCGGGCGACGCCTCTGGCATGGGACCTCGCCTCCCCCTGGAACTTAGCGGCGGCGCCGTGCGATTCCTGCCAGCCCGCCTCGCCGCACCGCCGCGGGCCGCGGTGCATAGTATGCCGCCCGGGAGGCTGACGAAGGAGCATGCTGCGCCGCCTGGCCCTGATCCACCTGACTCGTCTCATCTGGCGCCGGCGCGCCATCGTCTGGTGGGTCGCCCCCGGTCGCTAGCTTCGGCCCACCTCCCGGCGCCGGGCTCCGGCTCAGGAGCGGGCGCGCGCCGGGGAGCTCAGGCGCTCCGCCACGAGGCCGACGATCTCCTGGATGGAGTCGGCCACCGGCACGCCTGCATCGCGCAGCGCCTCGACCTTGGACTGCGCAGTGCCCATCTTGCCCGAGATGATGGCGCCGGCGTGTCCCATGCGCTTGCCCGGGGGAGCCGTGCGCCCCGAGATGAACGAGACGACGGGCTTGGTCCCGTGGTCCCGGATGAACGCGGCCGCCTCTTCCTCGTCGGTCCCTCCGATCTCCCCGATGAGCACCACCGCACGGGTGGCCGGATCCTGCTCAAAGAGGTGGAGGATGTCCACGAACCGGGAGCCGATGATGGGGTCTCCCCCGACCCCCACGCACGTGGACTGGCCCAGCCCGGCCCGGCTCAGCTCGTGCACGACTTCGTAAGTCAGGGTCCCGCTCCGCGAGACGAGGCCCACGGGCCCGGGCCGGAAGATCGCGCCCGGCAGGATGCCCACGAGCGCCTCGCCCGGCGAGATCAAGCCCGGACAGTTGGGGCCGATGAGGCGCGTCCCCCTCCTGCGGGCTGCCGCCACGACCGCCAGCATGTCCTGCACGGGAATGCCCTCGGTGATGACCACCACGGGGTTCATGCCCGCCTCGATGGCCTCGAGCGCGGAGTCGGCGGCGAACGCGGCCGGCACGAAGATGATCGACGCGTTGGCCCCGGTTGCCTTCCGGGCCTGGGCTGCCGTCTCGAAGACGGGCACCCCCTCGACCCTGGTGCCTCCCTTGCCGGGCGTGACGCCCGCCACCACCTTGGTGCCGTAGGCGAGCATCTGCCGCGTGTGGAACTCTCCCTCGCGCCCGGTGATGCCGTGGACGACGACGCGCGTGTTGCGATCCACGAGGATGGACAAGTCGTACTCGCCCCCGTCCGTAAGCTCGAAGGCTATCCGCCCGCCGGGCGCTCAGGCTCCGGCGGCCAGCTCCACCACCCGCCGGGCCGCTTGCTGGAAAGTGGGCGCGGTCTCGATGCCGCGGCCCGCCTGCACGAGGAGCGCTCGCCCCTCCTCCGCCCGGGTGCCGGCAAGCCGTACCACGATCGGGACGGAGCGCCTCTCCAGCTGGCCCAGTGCCTGCAGCATGCCGCGAGCGACCTCGTCCCCCCGGGTGATGCCTCCGAAGACGTTGATCAGCACGGACTTCACGTCGGGGTCGCTCAGCACGATGCGCAGGGCCCGCTCCACGACGTCGGCTCGCGCTCCCCCGCCGATGTCGAGGAAGTTGGCCGGGCGTCCCCCCTCCCGCTGCACCATGTCGAGGGTGGCCATGACCAACCCGGCACCGTTGCCGATGATGCCCACGTTACCGTCCAGTTTCACGTAGGCCAGGTGTTGTTCACGCGCCGCCCGCTCGAGAGGATGGTCCCCCTCCACCTCTCGCATGGCGGCCAGGTCGGGGTGGCGGAAGAGCGCGTTATCGTCGATCTCCACCTTGCCGTCGAGAGCGACGAGCGTGCCGTCCTCCAGCTGGGCCAGCGGGTTGATCTCGACCAGTTGGGCGTCGTGGCGGCGAAAGAGCTCGTAAAGGATCCGGGCGAAACGCGCCAGCTCCTTGCGCGCCTCGGCGGGGGCTCCGCCCTCCTCGAAAAGCCGCCGCACCTGGAAGTCGCGCAGCCCCAGGAGCGGATCGGCCCACTCCTTGGCGACCAGGTGGGGAGTCTTCTCCGCTACCTCCTCGATGTCCATGCCGCCGGCCGTGGAGAAGATGGCCACCGCGGCCTGGCGGGATCGGTCGACGGTCACGCTCAGGTAGTACTCGCGCTGGACCGCCGCCGCCCGCTCCACCAGCACCTGACGGACCTCATAGCCCCGGATCCGTGCGCCGATGAGCTCGGATGCCGCCCTGGCGGCATCGTCCGGAGTAGCCGCGATCCGGATGCCCCCGGCTTTGCCCCGGCCCCCGATCGGGATCTGCACCTTGACTGCCACGCGGCCCCCGAGCTCGCCGGCGATCTGGCGCACCTCGTCAGGAGAGGAGGCCACCCGCCCATCGGGCACGGGAAGGCCCCCGTCCCGAAAGATGGCCTTGGACTGCGCTTCGGTGAGCCGCATCGTCACTTCCCCTCCTGGTACACCGGCGTGAGCCAGTGACGGTACTCGGGAACGTTGCCTTTGACCACTTCGAAATAGAGCCGCTGGATACGGCGGGTGATGGGCCCCATCGCCCCGTCACCCACCGGCCTGTGATCGATCTCGCCGACGGCGCTGACCTGGGCGCCCGTTCCTACCAGGAAGACCTCGTCGGCGACGTATAGCTCGGTCCGGTCGATGGGACGCTCCTCGACGGGGAGATGGAGCTGCTCTGTGGCGAGCTGCAGGATGGTCGCTCGCGTAATGCCTTCCAGGATGTCGGCGTAAACGGGCGTCGTGATCAGCCGGCCGTTACGGACGAGAAAGAGGTTTTCGGCGCTACCCTCCGACACGTGGCCATCCTCGGTCAGGAAGATGGCCTCGTCGTATCCGTCCTCGGCCGCCTCCGACTTGGCCAGGGCCGCGTTGACGTACGAGCCCGAGATCTTGGCCCGCATCGGGATGACGTTGTCACCGACGTGCCGCCACGACGACACCCGGGCCCGGATCGGCTTCTCGACGTCCAGGTACGGGCCGAAGGGCACGGCGAAAAGGGTGAAGTCGTCGGAGAGGCCGTGCAGGCGCACCCCGATGGCCCGCTCGCTCTTGTAAAAGAGGGGGCGCACGTACACGTCCTCCCGGTCGCCGTTACGCCGGAGGATCTCCAGCGTCACCTCCACGAGCTGATCCAGGGTCAGAGCCGAGCGGATGCGCAGGATCTTCGCGGAGTTGAGCATCCGCTGGTAGTGCTCCCGCACCCGGAAGAGGTAGAGTTGCCGGCGCTCCTCGTTCCAGTACGCCCGGATCCCTTCGAAACAGGCCGTGCCGTAGTTGAAAGCGTGGGTCATGACGCTGATCCGGGCGTCCTCCAGGTCGACGACCCGCCCCTCGAAGTACGCGTACCGTGCCATTGAAGGTTCGCCTCCCGTGCAGACCCTCTGGTTCAGGAGTTGGGAACCGGTGCATGCGCGTCCATGTTCACCGGCGCCTCGGTCTTTCCTTCCTCGGAGGCCGGCGCCGCGGCAGCGGGGTACGGCCGGTACACCGACCGGTTGACCTGCTGACGCCACGCCCAAGGGCCATAGAGGGGCAACTCCCGCCACAGGGTGGCCACGTAGCCTGTCCGGGCGGCGTTCGGCTGCACGGTGACCTCGACCTGGCCGGCCGCAGGAGGCAAGCCCGCCGGGATCGCCTGTTCGACCAGCGTACGCAGCCGCCAGGGCAGCGGCTGCGCATCCGGCGGCCCCCAGAGGGCCACCTGCAACCGGCCGCCTCCCACGCGTGCCGAGACGGCCAGGTAGTCGCCGGTAGGGTTGACGAGCCGCAGGTCGATCAACCCGTAGGCGACCGTCGCGTCCCGCGCCAGCGGCACGTACCAAACAGGGATGGAGTGCGGGGCGCGCCGGCGAGCTTCCAACCCGGCCAAGAGCGCGGCGTTGTACAGGGTCGAGGAGACCTGGCACACGCCCCCGCCCACGTCGGGCACGAGCTGGCCGTCCAGGATGACCGGCGCCGTCCGGTAACCTCGCTCGGTGATGCGGGGCCCGACCGCCTCGTTGAAAGAAAACGTCGCGCCCGGCTTCAGCACCATGCCGTCCAGGGCGGCCGCGGCAATGGCGATGTTGGCCGCCCGCTCTTCTGCGGCGGGGTCGAACCGGGTCTGGTAGCTCGCAAGCAGCCGCGGGCGCCGCAGCGCCTGCAGGTCCTCGACGCTCGGGGCAGGCGGGACCGCCCGCAGCGGCACGTCCACCGCCCTCAACTTCAGCGCCGCCGACGCTCCCATGAGCGCCCGCTCGAGGCCCTCCCTGTCGATCCGGCGCCCGGACCTCCCCGGGACGATCTCCGCCTCGCCGTCCTGTCGCACGTAGACCCGGGGAGGTTGAGGGGGTACCTCGAGCTCCCGTACGAGGCTCTGGACGAGCGCTGCCCATTCCCGGGTGTTCGGCCGCCGTAGCTCCAGGCCCACCACGGCCCGGCGGCCCTCCAGCGCGGCCGAGAGAGCTTTGCCCAGCATGAGCTCGACGTCCGGCTCGATCCCCACCTGGGCCGGCACGACCTCCCACCGGGCGCCGGGTGCCCGGAGCACCACGGGTTGCTGGAGCAAAGAGGAGGCGAACGTCTGCAGGGAAGCGCGCGCCTCCTCCACGGTCAGGCTCGCCACGTCCACGCCTGCGAGGCTGATACCCTCAGGGAAGCGCCACACCCGCCCGGTCTCGGCCGGCTGCGGCCCCGCCGCCGCCTCGGCTCGGGCCGGGGCGCCGGCGGAGGCGAGCAGCATCCCGCCGCCGATCAGGAGGCCGACCACCGTCTTGAGGCCGTGGCGCGACAGCCAGTACAGGAGGATGACGACACCCAGGCCCGCGTACAAGAGCCACCGCGTGGCCTCCCTCGGGCGGCTCTGCCTGGCCAGCTCTTGCTCCAGGCGTACGGCTTCCTTCAGGTGACGCACCGCTTCGTCGAGCCGACCCATGCGCTTGAGGGCCGCTGCCAGGTTACGGTGGGCCTGGGCGTAGGACGGGTCGAGCTGCAGGGCGCGGCGGTAGGCGTCTTCTGCCTCCTGCAGCCTCCCTCGCTCCAGGTAGACGTTACCGAGGTTGCTCCAGGCCGGCGCAAAGGATGGGTCGAGCTCGGCGGCCTCCCGAAAGCGCGCCTCTGCCTCTTCCAGCCGGCCCATCCGGGCCAGGCAGACTCCCATCTTGTTGGACAGGGGCGCCGAGCGGGCATGGGCGCTTTCGAGTGCGGTCAGGCGCAGGAGCGCCTCCCCGACCTTGCCGGCATCGAGGAGGGACTGCGCGACTGCCAGTTGCTGAGAAAGCGATCCCTCAGCGCCCGGCGAGGCCGCCTCCGTGGACTCCGACGGCATCCGACGCCTCCACCACTTCGGTTTGCTCCAGTGCCTGATCCACCAGGCCGTCCACGTCGAGCTTCGACTCCGCTTCCTCGACGCGGTCGAACCTGGGTCTCGTCTGTGGGTGGCGGGCCACGAAGAGGGTGCAGCAATCCTCGTAAGGCTCGATGGATGTCTCGTACGTGCCGATGCGCCGCGCCACGTCCACGATCTCCGACTTGTCCCAGGCGAGCAAGGGCCGCAGGACGATTCGCCCGGAGACCGCCTCGACGACGGCCATGCTCGGCACCGTCTGGCTCGCCACCTGGCCGAGGTTTTCCCCGGTCACCAGGGCGTCGTAGCGGTGTCGTTCCGCCAGGCGGGTGGCAATGCGCACCATCATCCGCCGCATCAGCAGCACGCCGAGGTCGGCCGGGCAGTTGGCGTAGATCGCCTTCTGCACCTCCGTGAAGCGGCTCACGAAGACCCGCATGCGCCCCTGCCAACCGGCGAGGATGGAGACCAGCCGCAGCACCTTGAGCCGCGCCTGCTCGGAGGTGAAGGGCATGGCATGGAAGTGGACCGCGTCCACGTACAGGCCCCTCTTCATGGCCATCCAGGAGGCCACCGGGCTGTCGATCCCTCCGGAAACGAGAGCGAGCGCTCGCCCGCTGACCCCGATCGGCAAGCCGCCGGGCCCCGCCTGCTCGTTGCCGTAGACGTACGCCGCTTCGTCCCGGACCTCCACGTGCACGGTGAGCGCGGGACGATGAACGTCCACCTGGAGCCGGGCCCCGAGCAGCCGCAGCAAGTCGGCCCCGACGTCGCGGTTGATCTCCATGGAATCCATCGGAAACCGGCGGTTGGACCGCCGTGCCGAGACCTTGAAGGCAAGCGGGCCCCCCTGCGAGGAGGCAAGCGCGGCCCGGACGAGCGCCCGGGCCGCTTCCCGGATCGCCTCGATGTCGAGAGGCGTCTCCCATGCGGCCACGGCCCCGACCACGCCGAAGACCCGAGCCGCCGCCGAGCTCATGGCGTCGAGCCCGGCGTCGGTGGCCAAGGCCTCCGGCCGCACGAGCAGCCGCCCGTGAAGGTCCTCGACGTGGCAGGGGCCCACGTGCCGGAGCGCTCGGCGGAGGTTGCCGGCCAGGGTGCGCTCGAACCAGGCTCGGTTGCTCCCCTTGAGCCCTACCTCACCGTAGCGAACGAGCACGACCCTGGAGAGCTCAGGCCCGGGCACCGCGCCGCCCCCCCGAGGCGAGGAAGGCTTTGAGGTCGCGCGCCGCGGATCCGATGCGACGAATGGCCGCATCGACCTCCTCCTCGGTCGTCATCAGCCCCAGGCTGATGCGAACGGCGGACGCCGCCAGTGCCGGCGGCACCTCCATGGCTTCCAGTACGTGGCTCGTCCGCGTCTTGTGCGAGGAGCAGGCCGCACCGATGGAGACGGCCACCCCTTCCTGCTGGTCGAGGTGGGAGGCCAGCACCTCGGCCCTCAGCCCCGGGAACGCCGCCGCGAGGATGTGGGGCGCGCGTCGTGCCTCGTCCTGAGGCCCCAACGGCGCCACTTCCGGGTAGGCCTCACGGAGGCCCTCCCGCAGCCGCCTCATGAGGCCTCGCAGCCGCGCAACCGTCTCCGGCAGGGCGGCGCGGGCGATGGCCGCCGCCACGCCGAAGCCGGCGATCGCGGGGACGTTCTCCGTGCCGCTTCGCACTCCTCGCTCCTGGCCGCCGCCCCAAACGATCGGGCGCAACCGCACCCCGGTGCGTACGTACAGGGCACCGATGCCTTTGGGACCATGGAGCTTGTGGGCACTCAGGGAGGCAAGATCGAGGCCCAGCGCCCGCACGTCCACGGGCAGCTTCCCGGCAGCCTGGACCATGTCCGAGTGCACGAGCGCGTGGGGGGCCGTGGCCCGTACAGCGCGCACGATGGCCTCCACGGGCTGCACAGAGCCCACTTCGTTGTTGACAGTCATGACGGAGACCAAGATGGTATCCGGACGGAGAGCCGCCGCCACGTCGTCGGGAGAGACCACCCCGTCCGGTCCGGGCCGGACCAGGGAGACTTCGAAGCCCTCCTGCTCCAGCGCCCGGAGTGGCTCCAGGACGGAAGGGTGCTCGATGGCGGTCGCCACCAGGTGACGTCCCTGCCGGCGATGCTGGTAGGCGGTGCCCAGGATGGCCAGGTTATTGGCCTCGGTGGCGCTCCCCGTGAAGTAAATGCAGGAGGGCGGCGCCCCTACCAGGGCGGCCACTCGACCTCTTGCCTCTTCGACGGCCTCCCTGGCCTGCGCGCCGAGGTGGTGCCGGGACGAGGGGTTGCCGTAGTCCTCCCGCAGCATCCGCGCCATCGTCTCCAGCACCTGCGGCCAGACCCGGGTCGTGGAGGCGTTGTCCAGGTAGATGCACCGCGACTCCGTAGCGTCGGTTGCCCGTGATACTGCCAACGGTGTGCTTTTCACGTCCTTCGAAGAGCGGCGAGGGCCGATGTACCTCTAGTATAGGCGGCGGCGTAGCCAGCTTGCAAAGCCGGCCCTCAGCGCCAGCACGGTCAGGGCCATCCACCCGGCGGCAGGATAGAGGTGGGCTACGGTCTCGGCAAACCCCGCCAGCGCGACCGGCACGGCCGAAAGGATCCACCATCCGGCCTGCCTGGTGACCGCTCCCATGGGCCCGCTCGCCCGTCCTCTCCCGGAGCTCCCCAGCGAGACGGCCGCGGCCACCCCGGTCGTGTAGATAGCAGCGAAGAGCACCCCGAGGTGAAGGCCCAGGGCGACCGGGTGGAGCGCGGCCGACGCCGAGGCGAGGGGCATCGCCGCCTCGTGGGTGCCGGAGCGCGCAATGATGGCGAGACCCGCGGCGGCTACGGCGCCCACCATCACTCCCCCGAGCACCGAAGCGACGCGCAGGGCGGGGAGGCGAAGCCCGAGTCCCTGTGCCACCGGCAGCACGGCGCCGCGGGCGAACAGGGCGTTGGCCGCGGCGTACGAGAGGACATTCCAGACACAAGCCGGGCCAGGGCGGGCGGCCCCCGGCGGCGGGGTGGCCAGGGACCCCCCCAGCACCCGCCAGGCGAGCGCTTCCAGCGTCATGATGACGACCACGGGCGGGCCCAACCAGGAGGCGATACGGGCCAGGCCTTGCTGCGCGGGTAAGGCCGCGCCCGCCCAGACCAGCCCTGCTCCTGCCAGCGTAGCCAGCACCCGATGGCGTCCTGCCGGGTCAAAGAGGTGCCCCAGACCGGCCAGCATGGCAGCCAGGCTGACCCAGGACAGCCAGACGATGGTGACGCGTTCGAGGAGGCGCGGTAGCTCGCCGGCCCCCGAAAAGCCGGGCGGCGCAGGGCGCGCGTCGGGTTCGCCCCAGCCTGCGACCACGCCGGCCAGCATCCCGGCCACGATCGCCGCGGGAATGGACTGGGGATGGCAGGGATGGAAGAAGACAACGAGTTCCCGGCCGCTGGCATACCCCGCCCCCACGATGGCGCTGAAGATGGTCCACGCCACGGCGGCGCTACCCGGCGGGAGAAGGGACCCGAGAAGGCGGCCCCTGGCTCTGGGCAAGTCGCTTCACCCAGCGGTGTATACGTCCGGGCGCCGCTACATATAACGTCAACGGAGCGCGGGGCCGTCCTACCGTTCCAGTGACTGGGGCCCTTCCCTTCCTTGCTCGAGGGCTTCCCACGGGCGTGCCCCCGATAGTCCGCCGGGCAAGGGGAGCGACGGTGAAACCACGTACCTGGCATCCGAATGGGCCGGTCGTCCGTGACGACGGGGAGCCCGACGTCGTCCTGAGAGTGCGCTACCAGCAGCCGGAGGCGTGTGGGCTCCTGGCTCGGCTCCTGCTGGAGGTCGTCGGGGCGTCCCCTGAGGCCTGGGACGACGCCGCGGTGGTATGCATCGGCACCGACCGGTCGACAGGCGACTCCCTGGGCCCGCTCGTAGGCTCGCACCTGGCGCGCCTGGTCCCGCGGCTGAGGGTGTACGGCACGCTGGAAGAGCCGGTCCACGCCACCAACCTCGGTGATACCCTGGTTCGCCTGGCGGCCCGCCCGCCCTCGTTCACCCTGGCGGTGGACGCTTGCCTCGGGCGGGCGGAAAACGTCGGCAGCCTCACGCTGCGGATGGGCCCTCTGCGCCCTGGGACCGGAGTGCGCAAGACGCTCCCGGAAGTAGGCAACGCGCACATCGTGGGGGTCGTCAACGTGGGCGGCTTCATGGAGTACCTGGTGCTCCAAAATACCCGCCTCGGGGTGGTCTGGCAGATGGCCCAGGTCATTGCGGGGGGCATCGCACAGGCGGCCGCTACGGCCTGGTCGAGGCAAAGTGCGGCCGCCCCTGAGTTGGGGCCACCGTGCACCCTGCCCCGGTAACCGGCCGGCTCCCGTATGGCCCCGGACGCGCGCCGGCGGGCTCAGCCGGCCACCCGGTCTCGCAAAGCCGCCACGATGTCGTCCGCACTCATCCCGGACGCCTCGATGACCGGCGCGTCCGACAGACGTCGCTCGCTGCCGAGAAGGTTGTCGTCCATGCCGCTCAGTACCACGGCCGCAACCTGCCGGAGATCGGCCTCGTGGAGCGGCACCACGCGGTAGCCCGCTGCCTCGATCGCCTCGCGCATCCGCATGATGTCGTCGTCGCAGGCAATGACTTTGGGCTCTCCCATGGCCGGCCATCCCTCCGGGCCTTAGGCTGGCCCTGCGCCCGGGGACTCATGCGCCCGGGCCGGCCTGGGGATGCTCCGGCCGCAGCAGTTGCAGCACGTGCTGGTCGTCCACCGGGCGGAAGTCGTCGTACCACTGTCCGACCGACTCGAGCTCATCCGTCAGCGTCACGGCGACCACCTTGCGGCACTCTGTGGCCACCATGCGGGCACTGGATCTGGCGGCTACCGGCACGGCCACGGTGACGCTCTCCGCCCCGTGGCGGGTGGCGTATCGCACGGCGGCGATGGCCGTGTAGCCCGTCGCCAGGCCGTCGTCGACGATCAACACCCGGCGGCCCGAGACGGCTCCGATTGGACATCCATACGCCGCCTCCCGCCGCCTGGCCTCGTCGAGCGCTGCTTCCACGGCGAGTCGTAGCTCGTCGGGGCCGATCGATAGCGCTCGGACGGCCTCCTCGTTGAGGAGCTCCGTACCGTCGGCGGCGACGGCCCCCACGGCCAGCTCGGGGTTGAAGGGACAAGGGACCTTCTTGACCGACACGGCGCCGAGGGTCAGCCCGAGGCGCGTTGCCACGCGCGACGCCACCACGACGCCCCCCCGAGGGATTCCGAGGGCGAGCGCGTCCGTACCGCGGAACTCCTCCAGGAGCGCCGCCAGGCGGTCTCCCGCGTTCTCCCGGTCGGCAAAGCGCACGGCCGGCCTCCTTCGGGCGGGCCAGGCTCCGTCATTCCTTGTGGTCGCTCGAGGCTGCGGCCTCCCACGCCGGTGCGGCGGCTGCCGTGGCTCCGAACGCGACGGCCGACCTGTCGCCGGCGGTCATGGTGCACTTGCCGTCGAGGTGACCGCCTTCGTTGACCACCAGGACGGGGGTCTCGACGTCTCCCCGGATCCTCCCGGAGCTGGTGATTTCGAGGCGCGCGGTTGCCCGTACCTGACCCTGGATTTCGCCGGCAACCAGGATGGAAGCGGCCTGGGCGTTGGCGAGCAAGAGGCCGCCCTCTCCCACGATGAGGTCGGCGCTGGTCTCCACGGACCCCTCGAGCTTGCCGTCCACCCGGACGGAAGCCGAGCTCTTGAGGTTGCCTTTCACCTCGGTCCCCTTACCCACGATGGTGGAAACCGCTCCGGGGTCCGGCGGTGCCGCCGCGCCCTCTCGACGAGATCGAATCACGTACCCCAGCCTCCTTCGGGCAGCTCACGGAAGGTAGTGAAAGGGATTGACCGGCCGGCCGTTGAGGTGCACCTCGTAGTGGAGATGGGGCCCCGTGCTCAACCCCGTCGAACCCATGGCGCCGATCTGTTGCCCCTTCGCTACCCTCTGGCCCACCCTCACCAGGATTCTCGACAGGTGACCGTACAGGGTGCGCAGTCCGTAGCCGTGGTCGACCATGATGGTCAGCCCGTAGCCGCCCTTGCGGCCTGCCATGACGACGGTGCCATCCGCGGCGGCGAGCACGGGCGTGCCGGTCATGCCCGCCACGTCCACCGCGTAGTGGTAGTCCGGCTCTCCGGTCACAGGATGGCGCCGTGGTCCGAAAGTGGAGCTGAGGTAGCCGTCGGCTGGCCAGATGGACGGCGTGTGAGCGCGCCGGCGAACGTACTCCAGGGTCGTGGAGCGCAGGGAGCGGACGTGGTCGTCGAACGCTGCCAGCTGGTCGTCGGCGTATTTGAGCGTCGCGGTGACGACCTGAATGACCTCGCGATGCCCTGCAGGGCCACCTCGGCCGACCTGCGCGTCTTCAGCCGCCACCTGCCGGACGGGCGGAAGAGGCGGTGGAGGCACCGCGTCCGCATTGAGAAGCATCTGCCGGAGCTCCCGAGTCGAGGTAGCGAGGCTTGCCAGGTCTTTCTGGATGGTGAGCGCCTGGGAGAGCAGTCCCTCGTAGCGCGTCTCGCTCTCGAGGTACGCCCGCTCGAGCCGCGCGTACTGGCGGAGCTGCAAATCCAGGTGAGCTCGGAGCTTGCCGGCCATATCGCGGGCGTCGAAGAAAGAGGATGCAAACAGGAGCGTGGCAACAACGAGAGCGCCGGCGAGACCCTTGAGCGCGTCGTAAACCGGGCGGCTGACTCGGATGGTATGGGTCCGCTGCCCGTCGTGGGGGACGATCGTGATGGTTATGTGTTCGCGTGGCCGTCGCTGGGCCATTGTACCGGTCTACCTCCGGTTCTCTGGCCCCCACCCCGTACCGGGGAAGTTCGACGGCTCTACTGTAAACTCCTGCCGACTGCTGCCATGTCCGGGAACAGGCTCCAGGGCGTCGTGCGCCTCGCTACGTTCCACGTGGAACAGTGTCGACGCTCGCTATCCTCCCAATCCCTCGCCCGCCTCCGCACGAGCCTCCACCTGCCCCAGCAACTCCACCAGCCGCACCAGCTCTTCCTCCCCGTAAAACTCGATCTCGATCCGGCCTTTGCGCCGCCCCTCCCGGATCACCACCCGCGTGCCCAGCGCGCGCTCCAGCGCCGCCGCCACCTCCCCCCACCGGGAACTCCCCGGGTCCCTCTTGCGAGCCTGCTCCCTCCCGCCTTTCTCCTCCCGCCCTTCCACCATCCGCCGCACCAGCTCCTCCGTTTCGCGCACGGAGAGCTGGCCCTCCGCAGCCTTCCTTGCGACCTGCACGCGCTCGGGCCCCGCGGGCAACCCGAGCAACGCTTTGCCGTGCCCCGCGCTCAGCCATCCTGCCTCGATCCACCCCTGGATCTCCGGCTCGAGCTCCAGGAGCCGCAAGGCGTTGGCCACCGTCGGCCGCTTCCGCCCCACCGCCTGGGCGACCGCCTCCTGGCTCATCCCGAACTCCTCGACCAGCCGCCGGTACGCCTCGGCCTCCTCGAGAGGGCTCAAGTCCTCACGCTGGAGGTTTTCGACCAACGCCATCTGCAACATCTGGCGGTCGTCGACCGCCCGCACCACCGCCGGCACCGCCTCCAGGCCCGCCATCCGCGCGGCCCGCCACCGCCGCTCCCCAATCACGATCTGGTAGCGGGCCCCCTGGCCTTCGCGACCCGCCGGCCGCACCACGATGGGCTCCAGCACTCCGTGGGCGCGGATCGACTCCGCCAGCTCCTGAAGGGATGCCTCGGAAAACTGCCGCCTCGGCTGGAAGGGGTTGGCTTCGACCTCCGCGACCCGGATCTCCCGCACTCCCTCCTCCGGGCCGCCTCCCACGCCACTCACCACCTCAGGAATCAGCGCCCGCAGCCCTCTGCCGAGCGCCTGCCGGCTCATAGCGCATCACCTCCTCCGCCAGCTCTCGATACGCCTCCGCCCCTCGGCAGCCCGGGTCATACAGGGCGATCGGCTTTCCGTGGCTGGGCGCTTCGGTCAGGCGGACGTTACGGGGGATCACCGTCTCGAAGACCCGTACCTTCCCGGCGAAGAAGGACCGAACGTCATCCACCACCTGCTGCGACAGATTGGTCCGAGCGTCGTACATGGTGAGCACCACCCCGCCCACCACCAGGTCGGGGTTGAGGTGCTCCCTCACCATCTCGATGGTTCGCATCAGCTGGCTGAGGCCCTCGAGCGCGTAGAACTCGCACTGGATCGGCACCAGCGCCTCGTCGGCGGCCGCAAGCCCGTTGAGCGTCAACAGCCCCAGCGACGGGGGCGAGTCGACCAGGATGTAGTCGTACACCGAGCGTACCGGCTCCAGGGCCCGCTTCAACCGGAACTCCCGGGACAGGGCGCTCACCAGCTCGATCTCGGCTCCGGCCAGGTCTATGGTGGCCGGCGCAAGATCCAGTCCCGCTATCTCCGTTGCGCGGATCACGGCCTCCATCGGGCGCTCGTTCATGAGCACGTGGTATACGCACCCCTCGAGCTCTCGCTTGTTGACTCCCACGCCCGTGGTCGCGTTGCCCTGAGGATCCCCGTCCACCAGCAGGACCTTCCGCCCGGCGAGCGCCATGTATGCCGCCAGGTTGACGGCCGTGGTGCTCTTGCCCACCCCGCCCTTTTGATTCACGATGGCTATGACGCGCCCCACCGCCGGTCTCCCTTCCCCCTCTCGCCCCGCTCGAGCACCCGCCGCCCCAGCTTCACCACGAACGTCCACCCGTCGCCGTCCTCTTCCTCTGACAGGCTTGCCTCGATCCCCGCCTGACGAGCCTGTCGAACCACCTGCCGCAGCCCGTTGACGAAGATCCGCGCGTCCCCGTACGCCCCCCGCACCGTCCGGCGTTTCGGCTTACCCTGTACCGCCTGCTCCACGAGCCGCTCGCTCGCCTCCGCGCCCAGCCCCTCCTCCGCCATCCGTCGGGCCAGCTTCAGCTGCTGCTCCGGGTCCTGCACCCTTAGCAGGGCCCGGCTCTGCCTCTCCCCGAGCTTCTGCTCCCGGATGAACGCCTGCACCTCAGGCGCCAACTTCAGCAGGCGAATCTTGTTGGCCACGGCGGCCTGGCTGCACCCTAACACCCTGGCCATCTCTTCCTGCGTGAGCCCGAACCGCTCCATGATCCGCCGGTAGCCGTCGGCCTCCTCCAGGAAGTGCAGCCCCGAGCGCTGCAAGTTCTCGATGAGGCCCCACTCCGCGGCCGTCCGGTCATCGCTCTCGCGTACGATGGCAGGCACCCGCTCCAGGCCCGCGAGCTGAGCGGCTCTCCAGCGCCGCTCCCCGGCAATCAGCTCGTACCCTTGCTCCACCGGGCGCACCACGATCGGCTGGATGAGCCCGTGCTCCCGGATCGACTGAGCGAGACCCTCCAGCTCCTCCTGGGAGATCCCCTGCCGCGCCTGGTACGGGCTCGGGTGGATACGTTGTACCTCGATCCACCGCACGTCTACGGCCGGAGCCTCATCGATCCCCGCCTGGCGCGCGACCCGGGGCCCCCCAGCCGTCCTTCCCCGAAGTAATTCGCCAAGCCGCACGGCCAAGCGCCCCTCCTCCCCATCGCCTACCCCCGCGCCTAACACGGCTCCCTGGCGGCATTCTTCAAGGCGTTCCTCGTTCCTCTCCCGGCTCCCCTCACGCCGGGCGCCCCCACCGCCCGGGACGCCGCGGGAAGCGGCCGGGAGTCCTTCGAACCTTCTCCGCCATCACCAGGACCCTGCGATCCCCCCCGGGCAGAGTGAGCGCCTCCTGCCTCAGCCGCCCCAACCCCACGGCCCCCGCCACCTGCTGCCCGGCTTCCCACTCTTCGGCCACCGCCGGCCCTTTCATGATCAGCACCCGACCGCCTACCCGCACCAGGGGTGCGCACAGCTCGACGCTCACCGCCAGCGAGCCGAGCGCCCGCGCCAGCGCACCGTCCAGGCTCTCTCTCCAGCTCTCCTCACGGGCCAGCACCTCCGCCCGCTCCCGGACCACCTGCACATTTCCAAGCCCCAGGGCTCGCACCGCCTGCTCGAGGAACTCCACCTTGCGCAACACCGACTCGATCAGCACGACCTGCAGCCTCGGGCGCGCGATCGCCAGCGGCAGCCCGGGAAACCCGGCGCCGCTTCCCACGTCTGCCCAGCTCCCTGCCTCCTGGGCTCCAATCCACCGCACCACCGAGAGCGAGTCGAGATGGTGCTTGACGAGGATCTCCCCCGGGTCGGTGATCGCCGTGAGGCTCGCCCGCCGCGTACCCTCCACGAGCAGCTCCGTCAGCCGCAAGAGAGCCTCGGCTTGCTCCTCCCCGAGCTCCACCCCCAGATCCCTCGCCCCGCCGATCAGCCACTCCACCTGCCGCTCCCGCCCAGCGCCCCCAGCCACCGGCTCCTCCCCAAACAAAGGGACGGCCGCGAGGCGGCCGTCCCTCCTTCCTTTCGGCTCCGCTTTCTCTCGTCGAGCGTTCCCTCTCAGGACTGGCCGTTTCCTCCTGCCCGCGGCGAGCCGCCCTCGTCAGCCTGACCCGGCGCCTTCAGCGCGCCTTTCGGCCAGATGACCACCCGACGGTTGGGCTCCTCCCCCTCCGACCGCGTCTCCACGTGCGGATCGTCCTTCAGCGCCATGTGCACGATCCGCCGTTCCAGCGCGTTCATCGGATCGAGCGCCACGCGCCGGCGCTCCACCCGCACCTTGCGGGCAGCCCTGAGCGCAAGGCTCCGCAGCGTGCTCTCTCGCCGGCCCCGGTAGTCGCCCGCGTCCACGACGAACCGGATCCACGGTCCCTCGTGGGCCCGGTTGGCCACCAGGTTGGTCAACAACTGCAAGGCGTTGAGGGTCTCCCCGTGGCGCCCGATGAGCAGTGCGGCCCGCTGTGACACCACGTTGAGGGTGAAGAGGTCGGGAGCGGTCCGCCGCGTCTCCACCATGGCGTCCGCCCCTATCAGCCGCACCACGTCCCTCAGGAACGTCCGCGCAGCTCCCAGTGCCCTCTCCACGGCATTCGGGTCTGGCCCGGCAGCCTCGCCCTCTCCCCTCTGCCCCTCCCGCTCCTCCTGCTCCTCCCGGCCGTTGACCGCCGGCCGTGCACGAGAAGCCCGCGCCGGCGCTCCCCTCTCCGATCCTCGCACGGTGACCCGGATCCGGGCCAGCCGGCCGCCCAGCCATCCCAGCAGGCCGCGGTTGGATTCCTCCAGAACCTCGACCTCCACGTCGTCCCGACCCACCCCGAGCTCGTCCAGGGCCGCCTCCAGGGCCTCTTCCACGCTGCGCCCGGACTTGACGACCGACCGCGGGCCACTCATGTCGCGCGCACGCCTCCCTCTGCGGTCCCGAGCCGCCGCTGGAAAAACCAGTACTGCCCGAAGGTGAGCACGTTGCTGACCGTCCAGTACAGCGCCAGCCCCGAGGGGAAAGTCGCGGCGAACAAGCCGGTCATGGCGGACATCATCCAAATCATGCTGCTCTGCTTCGGATCCGTCATGGTCGGCTTCATCGACAGGTATTGGGTGAGGGCTGCGAGGATCGGCCATACGAACATACGGTCGGGTCTCCCGAGGTCCCACAGCAAGAAAAGGCTGCCCTCGGGCAGGCGGCGCAACGCGAGCCACAGCGCCCACAGGATGGGAAGCTGCACCAGCGACGGAAGGCACCCGCTGAAGGGGTTGAGCCGTTCTTCCCGGTACAGCTCCATCATGCGCCGCTGAAGCTCTTGCGGCTTTTCCCGGTACTTTTTCTGCAGCTCTTGCAGCTTCGGCTGCAGCCGCTTCTGGCCTTCCATTGCCCTCAACTGGGCGAAGCCCAACGGCAGCAGCAGGGCCCGCACGACCAGCGTCAGCCCGATGACGGCCAGCCCGTAGCTACCGGTCAACCCCCGAAACTGCTCCAGCACCCACCACATGCCGTTGGCGAGCTCTGTCAAGTGTCTGCCTCCGTCTCTGCGCCGGCCCGCGCCCGATGCCCTCTCACGGGACGGGATCGTACCCTCCCGGGTGGAACGGGTGGCAGCGCAAAAGCCGCCTTACCGCCAGCCATCCTCCCTTGACCGCCCCGTGCTTGAGCACCGCCTCCTCGGCGTAGGCCGAGCACGAGGGATGGAACCGGCACGTAGGTGGGGTATAGGGCGAAATCCACCGCCGGTACGCGCCAATCGCCCACGCCAGCGCCCGCGCGGGCGTCACCGCGCCCGTCCGGCCTCCTCGGTCGCCGCCTCGTCCAGCCATGCCCCTGCTCTCTTCAACGCCGACCGGAGCGCCTCCCGAAGGCGCTCGAACGGCACCTCGACGCACGCAGCCGAAGGCGTAATCACCAGGTCGACCCCGCCCGGCAGACGCGCCCCCCAACCCCGCAAGGCCTCCCGCACGCGCCGCCGGATCCGGTTCCTCGCCACGGCGCCCCCTACCTTGTGCCCGATCACGAACCCGACCCGCACCTCTTCACGCCCTGTGCGAACGGCGCGCACCAGCAAGAGATCGCTTCGCCCGCGCCGCCCCTCCCGGAACACCCGATCGAAGTCGGAGTGCCGTGTCAGCCGGCCCAGCCGCGCGGCCACCTCGCCACCCAGCCGCCTCAGTCGACGGTAAGGCGATACCGCCCCTTGGCACGCCGCCGCTTCAGCACGCGGCGCCCACCGGGCGACGACATGCGCCGCAGGAAGCCGTGTACTCGATACCGCCGGCGACGCTTCGGTTGCAGCGTCCTCTTCATCGCGTCGATCTACACGCTCTCTTTCCTTGTGGCCCCAACCTTTCCTCCACGGGCGCGACCCCGTAGTGACGCGCACCGGGAATGGAAAGGGTCTTCTTGCCCAGAAAGCGGCAGGTTCGATTATAGCCTCGCCGCAATTTTGGCGTCAACGGCCGCCCCTGCGTGCCGGCCCCACTCCGGCACCTTGCCCTCCGGCCGGCAGTCCCCTTAGACTTCCCTTTGCGCGGCCACCGCGCACCGGGGGAGTTCTCCACAGGCTGTGGACAACCTGTGGAACGCGTGCGCGAAAACGGGGCCCGCCACCTGGAGGACGGGAGGGTGCCGCTCGATGGCTCGCCTGCTTTCACGCTTTCCCCACCTTTTCGCCGGTCTTCCCGAGAAGCGGCTACCGCTCCCGGCTGCCTTCCGGCTGCACGCTCGCCTCTCCGGTTTCCCTCCCACGTGCCAAAAGGGCCTGTGGATAACCTGGGGATACTGTGGATATGACCGGTTCTGCCTCCATGCTCCGACGGCTTTTCACGCACTTTTCGTCACCCCGGAAACCCTTCCGGCTGCTTGAAGAGGACGCCTATGGCCGTAGAGTCGACGCCTTCGCGTGGCGCTGCGATCTTTCGTCTTCGCCCGGACGCACAGCGGGCGACCGGCCGGGTCCGCCTGACGCCCTTCGGACCTGCAGCCCGGGAGCCGTCGGAGCCCGAAGCGGCGCCTCAGCTCCAGGTCCGCCTCGCCGTCTACTCCGCCTCCCACCTCCCCGCGGTGTATGACCTCTTCGCGGAGGATCCCGGGGATCTCCTGGCCGAGGCGTGCGACCGGGCGCTCACCCTGGCTCGCCAGCAGCACAGCCCTGTCCCGTCCGCCGCGGTGGTGGCGGTCATAGAAAACCTCATCCACGCTCGCTTCCACATGGCGACCGTCTCCCTGGGAGCAGACGGCTCCGTCACCGTCTCCGACCAGGGCCCGGGCATCGAGGACAAGGCACGGGCGCTACTGCCCGGCTTCACCACGGCCACTCCGGACCTACGCCGCTACATCCGCGGCGTCGGCTCCGGGCTGCCCGTGGCACAGCAACTGATGCAGGAGATTCGCGGCGAGTTGCGTATCGAGGACAACCTTGCCGGGGGCACCGTCGTGACGCTGGCACCTCCTTCCGGGGCGCTCAGCGCTCCGGGCGGATCGCCCGTCTTGCGGCCTGCCCCGACGGCACAGACGCGCCCTCTCACTCCTCGCCAGCAGCGCCTCGTCTTGCTCCTCGCAGAAGCCGGCGAGATGGGGCCGAGCGCCGTCTCCCAGCACCTCGGCGTGAGCCTGACCACGGCGTTTCGGGAGCTGGTGGCCCTCGAGGGGTACGGACTCGTGGCCGCTCGCGCCTCGGGTAAGCGCGCGCTCACGGCCCGCGGGATCGAGATGGCCGAGTGCATCGCCGGAGAGGAGATGGGGGGCTCTCCGCGACCGTGACGATCGGCGCCGGGATGCGCCGCAGCCGCCGCATATGGGACCAGCGGGGCCCGGCTTGGTCTTGGGGCTGGCCGCGCTGCTCGCAGGGAGCGCTCTTGCGCGGCGCTATCCTCCCGTCGAGCAAGCGCCCGAGGACCGGGAGGTCTTGTCATGCAATCATGGTCTGAACTATGGAACGCCACGGTGTCGATGCTCCGGGAGCGGGAGGGCATGAGCCCGGGCTTCGACACCTGGTTACGCGCTTCGCGCCCTGTCGGGCTCGACGGGGAGACGCTCGTGGTCGAGGTACCCGACCCTTTCACCAGGGATTGGGTGCGGGCGCGCTACGGGCCCGCCATGGAAGCCCTTCTTACCGGGCTCGCCGGGCACCCGTGCTCGGTGGTCCTCGTCGCGCCGGGCGAGCCCACCCCTTCGCGCGCCCGCCCTTTTCCGTCGTCGGATCAGCCCCAGCGGGGCGCGCCGCCTGCGCCGGACGTCGCCGCAGACGAGGACCCCTCTCATCCCACCGGTCCAGGGGGCCTCAATCCCCGCTACACCTTCGACACGTTCGTCGTCGGCGCGAGCAACCGCTTCGCCTACTCGGCGTGCCAGGGAGTCCTCAGCAACCCGGGCGGCCCGTACAACCCCCTTTTCCTGTACGGGGGCGTCGGCCTGGGAAAGACCCATCTGATGCAGGCGGTCGCCCACGAGTTCTTACGGCAGCGCTCGCACTTGCGCGTCCTTTACATCACCACGGAGACGTTCACCAACGACCTGGTCGACTCTCTCCAGAGGCGGAGCATGCCCGAGTTTCGCAGCCGTTACCGTTCCCTGGACGTGCTGTTGCTGGACGACGTCCATTTCGCGGCGGGCAAGGAAAGCACGCAGGAGGAGTTTTTCCATACTTTCAACGCGCTGTATGAGGCCGGCCGCCAGATCATCTTGTCGAGCGATCGGCCCCCGGTCGAGATCCCCAAACTCGAGGAGCGCCTCCGTTCCCGCTTCGCCTGGGGGCTCTTGGCGGACATCCAACCCCCCGACTTCGAGACGCGCCTTGCCATCCTGCGCAAGCGGTGCGAGACCTCGGGTACCCCCGTTCCCGACGAGGTGTTGCACTACATTGCCGAATCCATCCAGTCCAACATCCGAGTTCTCGAGGGGGCCTTGCGCAAGGTCGTCACCGCGGCGCGGCTATCCGGCGCTCCTGCCACCCTCGACCTCGCGGCCGAGGTGCTCCGGGACCTCACCGAGTCGCAGCGCCGCCCCCTCACCATCGATCGCATCCAGGCCGTCGTCGCCCAGCACTTCGGCATCGAACCCGAGGAACTCAGGGGCAAGAGCCGGACCCGAGACGTGGCCTTCGCCCGCCAGATAGCCATGTTCCTCGCACGGGAGCTGACCCAGGCTTCGTTGCCCCACATCGGCGATCAGTTCGGAGGGCGAGACCACTCCACGGTCCTCCACGCCATCGAAAGGGTCCAAGCTGCCATGCGAGCCGATGGGGCCGTCAACGACCTGATCCGGCACCTCCGCCAGCGACTCAGCCGGACGTGAACCCTGTCGAAAAGGCCCTGAAAACCTGTGAAAACCGGTGGAAAGACCGTGGACAAGTCAGGCGCTTCTCCACAGACCGCTGTTCGGGGACAGGAGGTCAGACTGTTCGGTTAGCGGTTATCCCGATTGTGTCTCCCGTTCGTCCACAGCTTCGAACGGAGGCGGATTTTGACGCCCATGCGTCTGGCAGCCTTGTCCACATATCCACGGCTCCTACTGCCTCGACTGCATATCCTTAGTTCCTCCCCGGAGTAGGAGGAGGAGATGGCCTCGATCCAAGTCCAGGCAAAGGAGGGCGCTACCAGCCCATGGAGATCACTTGCGCTCGCCAGCAACTGGCCGACGCGCTGGCCATCGTGGAGAGAGCTGCGGCCACCCGGGAGAACGTTCCCGTCCTCAACGGGATCCTCGTAGAGGCCTCTCCTTCCGGAATGAGCCTGCGGGCCACGGACCTCGAGCTCAGCATTGCGGCTTTCGTCGAGGGACAACCGACGGAGCAAGGAGCTCGGGTCGTCGACGCGCGGCTTTTCTCCAGCCTCGTGCGGCGTCTTTCGGGAGAAATGGTACGAATCGCCACCGTGAGCGGAGGTACTTCGGTCGTGGTGGAGTCGGGCGGGGCCCGGTTCTCCCTCGTCTCCGTCGACTCTCAGGAGTTTCCTGCCTTTCCGGAGCTGGCCGACGGCTGGAGGGTCGTCATGGGGGCCCAAGCACTGTATCGGGCCATTGCTCAGAGCCGCTTCGCGGCCGCCAGCTCGGACCAGCGGCCCGTCCTGAGCGGGGTCCTGGTGGAGGTCGAGGGGGAGAGCCTCCGGTTGGTGGCGACCGATAGTTCCCGGTTGGCCTACCGGGAGGTGAGCGTCGACCGCACGGAGAGTTTTGGCAACGTGGGGCTGTTCGCTCCCAGGGTGATCCTGCCCGTCCGGGCGCTCGAGGAGATGCAGCGCGTCTGCTCGGCGTTGGACGGAGGCGAGAGCGTGGCCCTCGAGCTGGGGGAGAGACTCGCGGTGTTGCGCTCAGGGGCAGTGGTACTGGTGAGCCGGCTCATCGAGGGCACTTTCCCTCCCTACCGGCAGGTGTTCGTCGAAAACCTGCCCAATAGGGTACGATTCCGCAGGCTCGAGCTGCTCGAGGCCGTGCAAAGGGCAGCCCTCCTCAGCCGGCGGGGACCGGCTGTGGTACAGTTATCCGCGGGCGACGGGCGCCTGGTGGTCAAGAGCAAGGAGCAGGACGTGGCCCAGGGGGAAGAGGTGCTCGAGGCGTCGACCGAGGGAGAGGCGTTCGAGGCGGCCTATCAGGTGCGGTTCCTGGAGGACGTGCTGAAGGCCTTCGACACCGAGGAGATGGCCATCGAGGTGGGCGATCCGAGCCGCCAGGCGACCGTTCGCGTGCCCGGCGACGGGGGCTACCGGTACGTCCTGATGCCGGTGCGGCTGGGATGAGCAGGAGCGAGGCTACCCTGTCCACGTGGGAGCCAGGGCGTACAGGCTGAGACGAAAGGACGAGGGATGCCTGTAGTGGCGGCTGTGCCTGTGGGAATCCGGGAGGAGCCCATCGAGCTCCAGCAGTTCCTCAAGCTGAGCGGGGCAGCGCGTACCGGGGGAGAGGCGAAGGTGCTGATCGGGGCCGGGCGAGTGAGGGTCAACGGCCGGCCCGAGCTGCGCCGCAGCCGCAAGCTTCGACCCGGAGACGAGGTAGAGGTCGCCGGACGCGGGCTCTTCGTCGTCATCACCAGGCTGGGCTGAGCCGTCGCCCGTGCGGGTCGATTGCCTTCGCCTCACCCATTACCGCAACTTCCGGGATGTGCTGGTCGAGGCCAGCCCGGGCCTCAATTTCCTGGTGGGCCTCAATGGGCAAGGCAAGACCAACCTGCTCGAAGCCCTATGGGTACTGGCCGGCGCACGCTCGCCAAGGGCACGGGAGCCCGGAGACCTCGTCACGTACGGCGTCGACCAAGGGCACGTGCATGCTCGGGTAAGCCAGGACGCGACCGGCGTGACCCGAGACGTCGAGGTCACCCTTGCAAGAGGAAAGGCCCGCTCGTACCGCCTCAACGGCAAGCCGCTCCCCAGGGCGGCGGACGTGCTGGGAACGCTGGCGGTGCTGTGGTTCTCGCCCGACGAGGTCGATTTGATTCGAGGAGGCCCGGCGGACCGGCGGCGGTTCCTGGACGCGGTGCTGGCCCAAACGGACGGCACGTACCGGCGGCTCGCGCTACAGTACGGGCGGATCCTGCTGCAGCGCAACCGGACCCTGCAGCAGATCCGCGAGGGGCAGGCCGCGCTGTCGCTGCTCGAAGCCTGGGACGAGCAGCTGGTCGCCGCCGGTTCCTATCTGACCGTCGCCCGCCACGCGCTGGTCGACGCGATCGCCGGGACGGCGGCGCAGGCCTATCAGGCCATAGCCGGGAGCGCCTCGACCCTGGAAATGACGTACAAGGCCTCCGGGCCCGGGGCGGTCGATCGGGGAGCTGCGGACCTCCGCTCGCTCCAGCGGGCGTTCGCTGCCCATCTGGAGCGCCTGCGCGCGGCCGAGCTGGCACGGGGGGTGACGCTGGCAGGCCCGCACCGGGACGATCTGGAGATCGGCCTGGACGGCGTGGAAGCGCGCCGCTTTGGGTCCAGGGGCCAGCAACGCACCGCCGCCGTCGCTCTCCACCTGGCCGCCTGGGAGTGGATGAGGGAACGTAGCGGCGAAGGCCCCGTGCTGCTCCTCGATGACGTGGCGTCGGAGCTCGACGCCGGCCGCCGGGCACGGCTGATCCGGGCGCTGCCCGAAACGGCGCAAGTGTGGCTCAGCGCGACGGCGCTCGATCCGGAGTGGCTTTCTCCCCAACGACAGGCCGTGCGTCCCGGGAGGGCATGGAGGGTTTCGGGCGGCACCCTGGAAATCCTCGCAGGTGCGTGACGGCGCCGCGTTGTGTGGGCGGTCATGGGCAGCGCTTGCGTTTCGAGAGGAGAGTGGCGGCGTGTACGTGCACCTCGGCGGGGACGTGGTCGTACGGGTCAGGGACGTCATCGCCATCGTGGACCTGGCGGCGACCCAGCGGCGGGGTCTCTCCGTCGCCGACATCATCGGGGGTAGGGGTTCGCCCCAGGGAGTGACGCGGGTGGGGGACGGGGCCGGCACCTCCCTGGTGGTCACCTCCGATCACCTCTACATCTCCCCCATCTCCCCCCTCACTCTGCGCCGCAGGGCCCAGGCACCGTGGGCGGCCGAACGGGAGGATGAGGGGACTCCTTTGCTCTCGCCGAGGAGGCGGCGCAAAGGACCAAAGCGGGCACGCCGTCGCCTTTGACAGAGCGCAAGGGTTATAATTAAGCTGGGTTGCGTGGGTTCCGCCCAGAAGGAGGAAATCAACCGTTGACGCCCCCTCGCAGGCCTCCCAATGGCTCCAACGCAGCTGCGTACGGCGCGGCGCAGATCCAGGTGCTCGAGGGGCTCGAGGCCGTGCGCCGCCGGCCGGGCATGTACATCGGGAGCACGGACGCTCGAGGTCTGCACCACCTCGTCTACGAAGTGGTGGACAACAGCGTGGACGAGGCGATGAACGGCTTTTGCACGGAAATCGAGGTGCGCATCCACGACGACGGCTCCTTGAGCGTGGACGACAACGGGCGCGGGATCCCGGTCGAGATTCACCCGAAGACGGGACGGCCCGCCGTGGAAACCGTCCTGACCACGCTCCACGCGGGGGGCAAGTTCGGGCAGGACGGCGGCTACAAGGTGAGCGGGGGCCTTCATGGGGTGGGCGTCTCCGTCGTCAACGCGCTGTCGGAGTGGCTCGAGGTGCAGGTGAGGCTCGACGGAAAGGTCCACCGCCAGCGGTTTTCCAGGGGTACGCCCGTGACCGGCGTGGAGGTCGTCGGTGAGGCAGAGAGCACGGGAACCTACGTCCGGTTCAAACCCGATCCGGAGATCTTCGAGACGCTGGACTTCGACGCGGAGACCATCGCCCAGCGGCTTCGCAACCTGGCCTTCTTGAACGCGGGCTTGATGTTGCGATTGGTGGACGAGCGCTCGGGACGCTCCGAGACGTTCCACTACGAGGGTGGCATCGTGGAATTCGTGCGGTACCTCAACCGCAACAAAGAGGCGCTGCACCCGAGCGTGATCTACACCAACCGGGAGGTCGCCGGCACGCTCATCGAGCTGGCCCTTCAGTACAACACCGGCTATCTCGAGACGGTCATCGCCTTTGCCAACAACATCCAGACCACCGAGGGCGGCACCCACCTGGCCGGGTTCCGGTCGGCACTGACGCGATCGCTCAACGACGCAGCCCGCAAGATGGGGCTGTTGAAGGAGTCGGACGAAAACCTCACCGGGGACGACGTGCGGGAAGGCCTGACCGCCATTGTGAGCGTGAAGCTCCGGGACCCCCAGTTCGAGGGGCAGACCAAGACCAAGCTGGGCAACAGCGAGGTCAAGGGCCAGGTCGACTCGGTGGCCGGGGAGGCCATCGGGGTCTTCCTCGAGGAGCACCCGCAGGAGGCGCGCCGCATCCTGGAAAAGTGCATCACGGCGGCCAAAGCCCGTGAGGCGGCCCGCAAGGCGAGGGAGCTCACCCGCAGGAAGACCGCCTTGGAGAGCAGCGGGCTGCCGGGCAAGCTGGCCGACTGCATCGTCACGGACCCGGAGCAGTGCGAGCTCTTCCTGGTCGAGGGCGACTCGGCCGGCGGCACGGCCAAGCAAGGCCGAGACCGCCGCTTCCAGGCCATCATGCCGCTCCGCGGGAAAATCCTCAACGTGGAAAAGGCCGGCATGGACCGTATCCTCTCCAACGCCGAGATTCGCTCCATGATCACGGCCCTCGGTACCGGCATCGGGGAGGAGTTCGACATTTCCAAGACCCGGTACGGCCGGATCATCCTCATGACCGACGCCGACGTGGACGGCGCGCACATCCGTACCCTCTTGTTGACGTTCTTCTACCGGTACGCCCGTGGCTTCATCGAGCAGGGGCGGGTCTACATCGCCATGCCGCCTCTGTACCGGGCTCGCAAGGGCAGGAAGGACTATTACGTCTATTCGGATCACGAGCTCGAGCGGCTGCTGAAACAGATCGGATCGGCGGGCGTCGAAATCCAGCGATACAAGGGTCTCGGCGAGATGAACGCGGAGCAGTTGTGGGAGACCACGATGAATCCCGAAACCCGCACCATCGTGCGCGTGACGCTCGACGACGCCGTGGCGGCCGACGAGATCTTCACCATTCTCATGGGAGAGGTCGTCGAACCGCGACGTCGCTTCATCCAGGAGCACGCCCACGAAGTCCAAAACCTGGACGTTTGACGACATCCTCCTCGCGGAGAGCTGGGAGCGCTGAGGCATGGCCGTAGGCGGGCTGGGCAAGATCATCCCCATCGAACTCGAGCAGGAGATGCGCCGGTCGTACATCGACTACGCCATGAGCGTGATCGTGGACCGGGCGCTGCCCGACGTGCGCGACGGGCTCAAACCCGTTCAGCGCCGCATCCTGCACGCGATGAGCGAGATGGGGCTCCGGCCCGACCGGCCGTTCCGCAAGTCGGCGGCGGTCGTCGGGGAAGTGGTCGGGAAGTACCATCCCCACGGCGATGCGCCGGTTTACGAAGCCATGGTGCGCATGGCCCAGGACTTCAACTACCGTTATCCTCTCGTGCAGGGTCATGGCAACTATGGTTCCATTGATGGAGATCCCCCGGCCGCGATGCGTTACACCGAGGCGCGGCTCTCCCGGATCGCCATGGAGATGCTGCGGGACATCGAGAAAGAGACCGTCGACTTCGTCCCCAACTACGACGGTACCCAGCAGCAGCCGGCGGTGCTGCCTGCCCGCATCCCCAACCTGCTCATCAATGGGGCCTCGGGGATCGCGGTGGGCATGGCCACCAACATCCCGCCCCACAACCTGGGAGAGATCATCGACGCGCTGGTGCTGCTCATCGACCATCCCGACGCCTCCGACGAGCAACTGCTCCGGATCGTCAAGGGGCCGGACTTTCCCGGCGGCGCCATCATCATGGGCACCGAGGGCATCAAAGAGGCCTACCTGACCGGCCGCGGGCATATCCGGGTGCGGGCGCGCCTGTCGGCGGAGCCCATGGGCGGGGGCCGCACGCGCATCGTCGTGACCGAGCTGCCTTACATGGTCAACAAGGCGGCGCTCATCGCCAAGATTGCCGACCTGGTGCGGGAGCACCGGATCGAGGGCATCAGCGAAGTGCGGGACGAGTCAGACCGGGAGGGGCTTCGGATCGCCATCGAGCTGCGCCGCGACGCCCAGCCGCAAGTCGTGATCAACCGGCTGTTCAAGCACACACAGCTGGAGGACACCTTCGGGGTCATCCTCCTGGCCCTGGTCAACGGCAAGCCCGAGGTGCTTACGCTGCGCCAGGCGCTCCGCCACTACCTCGACTTCCAGCTCGAGGTGGTCACCCGGCGCACCCGTTTCGATCTCGACAAGGCGCGGGATCGCTTGCACATCGTGGAGGGCCTCCTCATCGCCCTCGACCACATCGACGAGATCATCGCCCTCATCCGCTCCTCCGAGGACGAAGGGGCGGCCCGCCAGGCCCTGATGGAGCGCTTCAGCCTCAGCGAGCGGCAGGCCAACGCGATCCTGGAGATGCAACTCCGCCGGCTGACGGGCCTCGAGCGGGGGAAGCTGGAGCAGGAGCGTGCGGAGCTGGTGAAGACGGTGGAGCGGCTCAGCGCCATCCTCGGCGACGTCGACGAGCTCTACCGGCTCATCAAGACGGAACTCCTGGAGATCCGCCAGCGCTTCGCCGACCCGCGGCGCACCGAGATCACCGAGGAGCAGCCCGAGGTGAGCGAGGACGATCTGGTGGCGCTGGAGGACATCGTCATCACCCTCACCCACAACGGGTACATCAAGCGCCAGCCCACCTCGACCTACCGCAACCAGCGCAGGGGCGGCCGGGGCGTCACGGCCATGGCGACCCGCGACGAGGACTTCGCCGAGCACCTGTTCGTCGCGACCACGCACACCCAGGTGCTCCTCTTCACCGACAGGGGCAAGATGTACCATCTCAAGGGACGGGAGATCCCGGAGGCGTCCCGAGGGGCACGGGGCACGTCCATCTACAATCTCCTGCCCATGCCGTCCGACGAGTCCGTGGCCGCCGCGATTGCCGTGACCGACTTCGACCAGGGGCGGTATCTGTTCATGGCGACTCGCAACGGCATTGTGAAGAAGACGCCGCTGTCGGAGTTCGCGACCAACCGGCAGGGGATCATCGCCTGCAACCTCGACGATGACGACCGGCTGGTGGGAGTCATGCTGACCGAGGGCAGCCATGAGATCTTGCTGGTGACGCGCCGCGGGCAGGCCGCGCGCTTCAACGAGGCCGACGTGCGCCCGATGGGGCGGGCGGCCCGAGGCGTCATCGGCGTGCGCCTCGACGAGGGCGATTACGTGGTGGCGATGGATGCCGCCCGGCGCGGGGCCGACGTGCTCATCGTCACGGAGCGAGGGTACGGCAAGCGCACCCCGGTCGAGGAGTATCGCCTGACCCGGCGCGGCGGGAAAGGGGTCCGGGCCATCGGCCAGAGCCCGCGTAACGGGCCCGTGGCCGGGATGAAGGTCGTCGAGGACGACGACGAACTCATGGTAATCTCGGCCCGGGGGATCATGATCCGGCTGCGCGTCTCGGACGTCTCCCGCCAGGGACGCGGTGCCCGGGGCGTCGTCGTCATGCGTCTCGACGAGGGGGACCTCGTGGCGGCCCTGGCCCAGGTCGCGGCTTCCCGGGACGAGAACGGCGACGAGCCGGCCCAAGAGCCCGGCTGACGGCCGCAGCGCAGCGCCTGCGAGCAGCGTGAGGCCCCAGAGGTGAGCGACATGCCGCTGGACCTGGAGCCCCTCGGCCCCAACCGGTACGTGCTCAGGCGCCAGGGCCCCATGCGGGTCGACGCCGTCGTTTATCTCAACGCCGCGTTACGCCAGTCCTTCCGTGAAGAGACGGCGCTCCAACAGCTGGCCGACGCGGCCTCTCTCCCGGGGGTCGTCAGCCGGGTGGTCGGGATGCCCGACATCCACCAGGGATTCGGTCTCCCCATCGGCGGGGTGGTGGCGACCGACGCTGACACGGGCGTGGTCTCTGCCGGAGCCGTCGGCTACGACATCAACTGCGGCGTCCGGCTGATCCGCACGAACCTGGCGCGCCTCGAGATGAACAGGGAGAGGCTCCAGAGGATCATGCGGGCGGTCGAGGATCGGATCCCCGCCGGGGTGGGCAAGCAGTCCCGGCACAAGGAGCTGCTCCCCCGGCTGTCCGAGGTGCTCACCGGGGGTGCGGCCTACCTCGTCGAGGAGGGCTACGGCGTCCCGGAAGACGTGGAGGCGACCGAAGAGTACGGGCGCGTCGAGGGAGCGGACCTTGCCGCGGTGAGCCAGGAAGCTGTGGAGCGGGCCGGGCAGCTGGCCACCATCGGTGGGGGCAACCATTTCGTGGAGATCGGCTACGTGGAGGAAGTCTTCGACCGGTCCCTGGCCGGCGCGTTCGGGCTCGAGGAAGGCCAGGTCACGGTGCTCGTGCACTCGGGGAGCCGAGGGTTCGGACACCAGGTCTGCTCCGACTACGCCGCCTCCATGGCCGGCGCCGCTGCCCGCTACGGCATCGACCTTCCCTCGAAGGGCCTCGCCGCAGCTCCCATCGATTCCCCCATCGGGCAGCGCTACCTGGGAGCCATGCACTGCGCCATCAACTTTGCCTTCGCCAACCGCCAGCTGATGACCCACGACATCCGCCGGGCGTTCGAGGAAGCGATGGGGAGCTCGTGGGAAGCCTTGGGGATGGCGGTGGTCTACGATGTGGCCCACAACATCGCGAAGTTCGAACGCCACTTCGGCCGCCGGGTGCTGGTGCACCGCAAGGGAGCGACCCGGGCGCTTCCGCCGGGCCATCCCGTCAACCCGCGCCGGTACCTCCATACCGGGCACCCCGTCCTGATCCCCGGCAGCATGGGGACGGCCTCCTACGTCGCGGTCGGGCAACCCGGGATCGAGGAGACGTTCACGTCGGCCAATCACGGGGCCGGGCGAGTCCTTTCCCGGGCGGCGGCCCGGCGGCAGGTGAGCCGGGAGGCCTTCCACGAAAGCCTTGGGGACGTGCTGACCAACGTGGCCAACTACCGGGCGATCGTCGACGAGGCGCCCCAGGCGTACAAGGACATCGACGCTGTCGTCGAGACGCTGGCCGAGATCGGGCTGACCCGCAAGGTCGCCCGCCTGCGGCCACTGGCGGTCATCAAGGGGGAGGGAGATTGAGATGGCCGAGGGGAACGGGTGGGACCTTTCCCCGGACATACAGGCGGCGATCCGGAAACTGGCCGAAAGCCTGGCGGCCAGGGACGAGGTCAAGGAGCTCAAGGCCGCGAGGGCCGAGCTGGACCGCCACGAGGCGGCCCGCATCATGTTGCGGGATCTCCGCCAGCGGGAGCGCAGGCTCGCCGAGCGGCAGATGGCCGGCGAGAAGATCTCCGACCAGGAGCTCGAAGAGCTGCGGCAGGTGGCCGGCGTGGTCGGGTTCAACCCGTACGTCCGGGCCCTGTTGGAGGCCGAGTTACGCTACGCGACCCTGATGGCGGGGATCCAGCGGGCGCTCGAAGAGGCTCTCGGCTTTGCCCCGGAGCCGCCGGACGGCGAAGGGGATGCCTCGGGGGAGCAGGGGGCGGCGGGTCGGGGCAAGGTGGAGCCCGCGCGCTCCCGCCTTTGGGTGCCCGGTCAACCGTGACCACAAGACGCAGAAGGGCAGGCGACCCGGGTCGTGGCAGAACAGACGGCACCTCGGGTGGACGTAGACGATCTGGGGCAGTACGTGGGCAAGCCGGTGCAGGTGTGGGGGTGGCTCTTCAACTCGCGATCGAGCGGCCGCATCGTCTTCCTGCTGGTGAGAGACGGGACGGGGCTCGTCCAGGCGGTCGTGTCCCAGCGTGACGTGGAAGGGCGAGTCTGGGATCAGGCCCGGCGCCTGACCCAGGAGTCGTCCCTCAAGGTGACGGGCACGGTGCGCGCCGACGAGCGGGCTCCCGGAGGCTTCGAGCTCCTGGTGCAGGACCTGGAGCTCGTGCACCTCGCCGTGGACTACCCCATCACCCCCAAAGAGCACGGCGTCGACTTCCTGCTCGACCACCGCCACCTGTGGCTGCGGTCGCGGCGGCAACACGCGATCTTGCGCATCCGGAGCACCCTCGTCGGGGCGGTGCGGGAGTTTTTCGACCGGGAGGGATTCGTCCTGGTCGACGCCCCGATCCTCACCCCGGCCGCGGTCGAAGGGACCACCACCCTCTTCCGTACCGACTACTTCGGCACGCCTGCCTACCTGAGCCAGAGCGGGCAGCTCTACATGGAGGCCGCGGCGATGGCGTTCGGCCGGGCGTACTGCTTCGGGCCCACGTTCAGGGCCGAGCACTCGAAGACGCGCCGGCACCTGATGGAGTTCTGGATGGTCGAGCCGGAAATGGCGTGGGCCGGGCTCGACGACATCTGCCGCCTGGCCGAGGGCCTGGTGTCTCACGTGGTGGGGCGGGTCCTGGAGCGGCACCGCCCGGAGCTTGCCCTGCTCGAGCGCGACACGGCGCCCCTGGAGCGGGTCCGGCCGCCGTTCCCGCGCGTCACTTACGACGAGGCCATCGAGATCCTGCGGAAAAACGGAGCCGCCGTGGAGTGGGGAGCCGACTTCGGGGGTGACGAAGAGACGATCCTCTCCAACGCCTTCGACCGGCCCGTCTTCGTCACTCACTACCCGGCTCACATCAAGGCGTTTTACATGAAGCCGGCTCCCGACCGGCCGGAAGTGGTGCTGGGGGCCGACCTGCTGGCGCCCGAGGGCTACGGGGAGATCATCGGCGGAGGACAGCGCATCGACGACCTGGAGCTCTTGATGCGGCGTATTGAGGAGCACCACCTCCCCAAAGAGGCCTACGAGTGGTACCTCGACCTGCGACGCTACGGTTCCGTGCCCCACGGCGGCTTCGGCATGGGCATCGAGCGGGTACTGGCCTGGATCTGCGGCCTTCCCCACGTACGGGAAACCATTCCCTTTCCCAGGACCCTGTACCGGCTCTACCCCTGACCGGCGCGCGGGCGCGGCCGGTGCACCTCGGCGCGCCGGGTCGCGGGCTCTCATCGTTGCCACAGCGTCGCCAGGATGAGGGCGACCGCCACGGCCAGGGTACCCATGCGCAGCGGCGACAGCTTGCCTGCCAGCCCGGCGAGGCCGATGGCGGTCACGGAGGCGAGCACCAGCGGCCCGACGACCCCGAGCAGGCCGTTGATGCGCATGGCGTCGGCGACCCGCCCGGAGCGCACCATGAGCACGGCGGCCATGATCTCGATGGTCGCCGATAACAGTCGCAGCAGCGCCATGCCGGAGACGATTCGCTCCTCAGGCACCCGATCCGGAGCCGCCCCTCCGCCGGCGAGTTCCAGCCCTCTACCGTATGCCCGGTGCCTGACCGGGAATGCCTGGCGGCCCCCATGATGGCCTCCCTCCGAGCGAACCCATGCTAACAGGAGGGCGACAGGATGCCGTGATGCCGAAACACGACCAACACCGCCCAGCCGCCGACCTCTTGGCGGGCATACCGGCTCGGTGGGCGAGGGGGCCCGTCGTGCTGTATGACGCCGGGCTCGCGGTGCTCGCCATGGTGGCCGTATTCGTGGGGCTGGCGGCGGTGATCCTGGACGGAGGGTCTCAGGGCGGGACGGCGAGCCCGGTGGCCCGGGAGCCGGGGAGCGCGGCCGAGTCCCGAAGCGCCCCGCCGGCGGCTACCCCTCCGGCGCCCGCAGCGCACGGGCGGGGGTACGTGAAAGTCACGACGATGACGCCGGCCACGGCGACCCGGTACGGTGTCCGTTACCGCGAAGGCGTGCTGGTGATCGACGTCTCCGCCGCCCATGCGCCGCGAGGGACCACGCTCCTGTTGCGCCGGCTGGACCTCATCCTCACGGTCAACGGCCACCCGGTCACGAACGAATTGCAGCTGCGCCAGCGCCTCGCGGCCTACCGGGGCAGCGACTGGGTCGAACTCATCGTGCTGCGCTCGGGGCGGCTCATTCCGGTGCCAGTGCCGGTCGATGCCTTCGATTAGCCGCTAGCCGCGCGCCACGACCTGGTGATAGCTCTTCTTGCCTTTTCGCAGGAGCAGGCGGCCCTGGCGGAGCTGGTCGGCGGTGACCAGGAAGTCCGCGTCCGCGACCCGCACCTCGTTGAGGTAGATGCCGCCTTGCGCGATGAGGCGACGTGCCTCGCTGCGGGACGGCACGAGCCCGCACTGCACGAGGAGCTCCACGATCCCGATGCCGCCGCTGAGCTCTTCGAGCGCCACCTCCGTGCTGGGGGCGCCGTCGAGAGCCTCTTCCATCCCGCCCTGCGACTCGAACAGCGCCTCTGCAGCCTGGCGGGCCTCTTCCGCCGCCTGCTGCCCGTGGACGAGCCGGGTCACCTCGAAGGCGAGCACCTTCTTGGCCCGGTTGATCGCCTTCCCCTCGAGCTCTGACAGGGCGCGTACCTCGTCCATCGGAAGCAGGGTGTAAATGGCGAGAAACGAAGCGACATCCTTGTCGTCGACGCTCCGCCAGTATTGGAAGAAGTCGTACGGGCTCGTCTTCGACGCGTCGAGCCAGACCGCGCCGGCTGCGGTCTTCCCCATCTTCTGGCCCGACGCGGTGACCGCCAGCGGGCACGTGAGCCCATAGGCAGCGTCGTGCTCGAGGCGCCGGATCAGGTCGATCCCGGCGAGGATGTTGGACCACTGATCGTCGCCGCCCGCCTGGAGCCGGCAGCCGTACCGCCGGTAGAGGGTCAGGAAGTCGTACGCCTGCAGCACCATGTAGTTGAACTCGATGAACGACAGCCCGCGCTCCATCCGCGTCCGGAAGGCGTCGGCCGTCAGCATCTGGTTGACGGAGAACTGCGACCCGATCTCCCGCAAGAAGTCGATATAGCGTAGCTCGAGCAGCCACTCGGAGTTGTCGAGCAACAGCGCCCGCCCGTTGCCGAAGTCGAGGAAGCGGCCGAGCTGCTCCTTGAAGCGCTGCGCGTTGTAGGCGATGGTCTCCCGGGTGAGGATGGGGCGAGCCTCTGTCCTGCCGCTGGGATCCCCGATCATGGCCGTGCCGCCGCCCACCAGTGCGATGGGCCGGTGGCCGGCGCGTTGCAGGTGCACCAGCATCATGATGGACCGCAGGTGACCGACGTGCAGGCTGTCGGCCGTCGGGTCGAACCCCACGTACACCGTGACGGGTTGGGTGTCGAGCAACCGCGCCAGCTCGTCTTCGTGGGTCACCTGAGCGACCAGGCCTCGCTCCCGCAGGAACGAGAGGACCCCTTTTGTGACCACCGTCGTCCCTCCCGGCTGTCAGCCGTCACGTATCACGTGCGCCGGGCGCTGTCAAGCCGGGCTGCCGCGGCCGGGCACGCTCGGGGAAGGGGCTGGGCCCGTCGCGGCGTAACCTGAGCGGAGATTATGACGTCAGCGCGCTCTTCGCGTACCTCAACGGGGACATGCCACCCGGGTGACCGGGCAGGCCCCTCACCACTGGGACCGGATGGCCTGCCGCCCGGTCAGGTAACGCTCCGCCGCCATGGCAGCGAGCGCCCCGTCGGCGGCGGCGATGACCGCCTGCCGGACGCGGCGGCACAACACGTCTCCGGCCGCGAAGACACCCGGCACGGAGGTCTGCATCTCGGCATCCACGACGACGCCCCCTTCCGGAGTCGTGCGGACGGCTCCGTGCAGGAAGTCGACGGCGGGGCGGTTTCCCTGCAGGTAGACGAAGACCCCCCGCACGGGGAGCACCGCTTCCCCGCCGGTGCGCCGGGCGAGGCGAATCCCCTCGACCCGTCCGTTTCCAAAGATCTCCACTACCCTGTACGAGCTCAACACCCGGACGTTGGGCGTGCGGATCAGATGCTCCACCAGCGCCGGCTCGGCCTTGAACTTGGCGGAGGGCGTCACCACGTGCACCGTGGAGGCGAAGCGGGTGAGGTGCAGCGCCTCCTCGACCGCCTCGTCGTTTTCACCGACCACGGCCACTTCCTGCCCCTTGAAGAAAGCGGCGTCACAGGTGGCGCAGTAGCTGACCCCGCGCCCCACGTACGCCTCTTCGCCCGGCACGGGCCGGCTCTTGGCCATGGCCCCGGTGGCCACGACCACCGTCCGGGCCCGGTAGGTGCCGGTGGAGGCGATGACCTCCTTGGGATCGAGCCTCACGTCGGCGGAAAGCACCTGGGCGGTCACCACCTCGGCTCCGAAGCCCTCCGCCTGCCGGCGGAAGTGCTCCAGCAATTCGAGCCCGGTGGTGACGCCGGGCACTCCGGGATAGTTTTCGATGTGGCCGGTCATCCCCAAGGCGCTGGCCCGCGGGCTCTTATCCAGGACAACGGTCTTGAGGCCGGCCCGGGCCGCGTACAGCGCGGCGGTGAGCCCGGCAGGCCCGCCCCCGACGACCACCACGTCGTAGGTGGCCTCCGAAGGAGAGGCCCCGTCGGTTGCCATACCGTTCAAGCCGAGGTGCAGCTCCATGGGTACCGTGACCAACCTCCCCGAACATGTGGACGCGGTAGCGGGTGAGCCAGGGCCCCGCGCCGCGGTTGATGATACCCTTGGGGGTAGGGTATGTCAACCGAAGGGGCTCGCAGCGATAGGGGGCTGGGCCATGCACTCGAGGCGATGGAGGCTGTGGATCTTCGCTGGGGTAACGGCGGTGGTGGCGGCTGCAGCCTACGCAGGCGTCGCCGGGAGGCGGCCGCCACCCTCGATTCCGGAGACCGCCTCGCCCCGGGCTACGGCGGCCCAGGTGGCGCGGCTGCTGGAGAAGGTGCCGGAGTCGTACCTGCAGATGCAGGTGCCCCCGGCCGTGGCCAGCGATCGGACGGCGGAGAGGCGGGCGCCGGCGCAGTACCGTCTTTACTGCGCCTCCTGTCATGGCGAGCGCGGCGATGGCACGGGGGCAGGCGGCGTGGCGCTCAACCCGCGGCCGGTGGACTTCACCGATCCCGCCTTCCGGGACAGCCCGCCCGGTGCCGCCTACTACATCATCGCTCATGGGAGCCAGGGGACGGGCATGGCTCCCTGGCGGGGTGCGCTGTCCGATACCGACATCTGGGCGCTCGTGCGCTACATCTACCGCGAGTTCGCGGGCCGGGACGTGGCCGCGGCGGCCGCGGGGCCCGACCCGGCGCCGGATCCGGAAGGCGTCACCGCCAGGTAGCTTGCCATCGGCTCTCGGTCCATCCCGCACAGCTGGGTGCAGACGATGGGCAACCGGCCGCGCCCGGGCGCTTGGAAGACCACGCTCTCCCATCGGTCCGGCATCAGCAGCCGGTCGAGCCCCAGCTCCGGTATCGCGAAGCTATGCACGGTATCCAGCGACGTGGCCCGTACCTCGACCCGGGCTTTCGGCGGCACGACCAGGTGCCCCAGGACGAGGTCGTCCCGGCCCGCCGGGTCCGAGGGGTCCAGCCCGGCCGGGTTGCCGGGCCCTCCTGCGGCCGCGTCGATCCGCCCGAACCGGCCGTCGGAGCCCGGGTACACGAAGTACCAGGTAAGGCCCGCCGCTACGGCCTCGACCCTCACCGAAGGCACTGCACGGCCGGGCAGACTCCCCGTCACCACTCCGTGTGCGAAAGCTACCGCCAGCGCGCCCGCCGCCGCCAGGGTGAGCGCCGGCCCCCACGGTCTTCCCCGGCCCCTCTGCAGCGCCTCCAGGGTTGCCGGCCGCCGCGTGCGAACGGAGGAGGGGGCCTCAGCTGCACCGTCGGGCACCCGGGCCCGCGCCGCCTCCCGGCGCAGGTAGCGGGAGAGCAGGGAGCCGATGGCCACGGCGTAGACTGTGTTGTCCGCGACCCACATGAGGCCTCCGCCCAGCGCGAGGTCGGCCTCCGGGCTCAAGCCCCACAGCCGTGGCGCGGCGGCGTACGTGGGATAGAGCGGCCGCCCGGCCAGGGCGATGGCGAAACTCACCAGCCAGTCGACGATGCTCGAGGCCACCAGGCCTGCGAGGCGAGCAGGGGGCGTCGCCCTGACGGCGTGGGCGGGGGCCATCACCACGCTCCACATCCCCAAGGCCGTGACGAGGAACAGCAGGTGCTGCGCGGCATGGACGGCGTCACTTCGCAGCCCCGCCTCGTACAGGGCCGGAAGGTGCCATGCGACCAGGTTGAGGTTGTAGGCCACGAAGGCAGGGGCACCCGTTCCGATCCACCGCAAGACGGAGCCCACGACCGGCAAGCCGCGGGCTCTTCCCCACGCCCGTTCGGGGATCGCGGAGGCGAGCAGCGGCGCGGCGACCATGATGAGCAAGAAATGCTGGGCCATGTGCAAAGTGAACAGGAAATGGTCGGCGCCGCGGTCCAGCGGCGACTCCAGCGCCACGTAGACGACGGCGACGCCGAGAGCCCACCTCCCCGCCTGGCGGCGCGTCCCGCCGAAGAGCCGGTGGATACGGGCGTACGCGACGCAGGCGAGGACGGACACGACGAGGACCCCGGGCTCCACGTGCCAGTCCGTCCAGCGCAGCACGGCTTCCGGATGGGGGTCTCCGCCATGGGCCCTGGCCACGGCGGCCCACGCGAGCACGGCCAGGGCTCCGGCCGCCCCCCGAGCTGCGCCCCGCGCCATGCCTTGCCCGTGTACGCGACACATCGTACTGATACCTTACCGTATCGCGCACCAGGATGCAGCCGCGCCCCGCCGGGCAGCGCATCCGTCCCGGGCGGCTGCGGCGCTCACTCTACCCAGTACCCCACTCCCACGATCCCGGGCCCGGCGTGAGCTCCCATGGCGGGCGTGAACGGGGCCACGTGCCATTCGGCCACGTCGACTTCGGCCCGTACGGCATCGAGCAGCCACCGGGCGTCTTCGGGCGCGTCCGACTCCAGGACTGCCAGGTGTAGCCGCCCCTGCCGCCCGTCCCGGCGCACCTCTTCGATGATCCGCTGCAGGGCGGCCGCTTTGCTGCGGGTGATGGCCAGGGGCTCCACTCTCCCGTCGCCCTCGATCGCCAGGATAGGGATGACTCCCAGCGCCGCACCCAGGCGGGCCAGGGCCTGCACGACCCGCCCCCCGCGCCGCAGGTAGCGGAGTTCGGGTACGAGGGCGTATACCTTGGCCCGAGGCCGGACCTCCTCGATCCGGCGAGCGATCGCCTCCACGCCCGCCCCCCTCGAGGCCGCTCGTGCCGCCTCGATGGCGATCCACCCCTGCGCGCTCGCTGCCGTACGAGAATCGATGACCGTGACCGGCACGGGGCTCTCCTCGGCCGCGAGCCGGGCGTTGTTGAACACCCCGCTGAACTCGCGGGCCAGGGTCACCGCCACGATCTGGCGAGCCCCCTCGCGGGCGAGGCGCTCGAAGGCTTGCAGGAAGTCGCCCACGGAGGGGGCCGACGTGGTGATCGCGTTGCCCTCCCGCAGCTTGCGGTAGACCGCGCGCGGCTCGATGTCGAGGCCGTCCCGGTACTGCTCTCCCCCGACCTGGATCCAGAGGGGGACGATCTCCAGCCTGACGGCGCGGGCGATGGCCAGAGGCACGCACGCCACGGAGTCCGTCACGACCCGTACCGCGCCCGGCCGGGCCGGGCGCGCACGCCCGGAAGCCACCCCAGCTGTCGTGCTCACGGGCGGGAGAGCAAGATGGGTTGCCCGGCTCGAATCCGGGCCTTCACCCACGACGCTTGCCGAAGGGCGACGAGCAGCATGA
The DNA here is from genome assembly GCF_035593305.1 of Limnochorda sp. L945t. GTDB lineage: Bacteria > Bacillota > Limnochordia > Limnochordales > Geochordaceae > Carboxydichorda > Carboxydichorda subterranea. The sequence goes on from NZ_CP141615.1 coordinate 2,976,939, forward strand.
CGGCCAGGGCTGCCTGGATCTTGAGCGCCGGAGCGCCGCCTGCCCACATGGTGAGCAGGCCGACGGGGAAGGCCACCACTCCCACCATCGGCACCCAGCCCCGCCTCCACGCGGCGATGGCCCCCAGCACGTAGCCGGGAAGCACGTGGGCCAGATCGAGGCAGAAGAGCGCCCCCGTGGCGGCGGCCAGGCCCCTTCCCCCCCGCCACCGCCGGTACCAGGGCCAGTTGTGGCCAGCCACCGGAGCGGCGGCGGCCGCTATCATCCAGGCCCCGGTCATGCCCACCTTTTGCGCCAGGGCGACGGGAATGGCCCCTTTGACGAGGTCGAAGGCCGTGACCAGGACACCGGCGGCCGGCCCGGCGAGCCGCCAGGTGCCCGCGCCTCCCGGGTTGTCGCCCTGCTCGTCGGCGCTCAGACCGGTGCGGCGGCGCACGATCCAGTCGCCGGGCAAGAGCGAGCCCAACAGATACCCCCCGATGACGACGAGCCAGTGCATGGCACCGCCCCGCTTTCGTCGCTCCCAGGGTATTAGTTATAGCAGGCACCCTACCCAAAACCCTCTGGGGGTGAGGCGTGTGGCGCTCCGCCTCAAGCGGGTCTACGACGCCATCGAGCCGGACGACGGGATACGCGTGCTCGTCACCTATTACTGGCCCCGGGGCATCCCCAAGACGAGCGTGGACCGGTGGTACCGGGCCCTCGGCACGCCTCCCGCCCTGCTCAAGCCCTGGCAGCAAGGGAAGGTCCCCCGAGACCGGTTCGTCTCCCTCTACCGGACGGCCGTGGAGACGGAAGAGGCCCGGGGTCTCATCCGGGAACTCGCCGCTCTGGCCCGGGAGCAGACCGTGACGCTCCTGACCAGCTTTCGCGACCTGCAACACTCCCACCTGCCGATCCTCCGCCAGCTGATCGAAGAGGAGGCTTCCCGCCTGGCGCCGAAGCCGCCCTCTTGAGGCATGAGCCAGATCCTGCTGCCATCGGCGCCAGAGTTTCGGCAGCTACCACCGCCGGCCATCCGAAGCCTGCGAGCCTCGGTCCTCGATGGAGCGTTCGCCCAGCTGATGGCCAGCCTGACCAGCGGCTTCCTGCTGACGGGCTTCGCCGTCGAGCTCGGGATGCGAGAGGCGCAGATCGGGCTTCTGGCGGCGCTTCCCGCATTCGGTAACCTTTCCCAGCTCCTGGGCCCCGCACTGGTGGCCCGCTGGGGCTCGCGCAAGGCGATGGCCGTGCGGCTGGCAGCTGCCGCGCGTCTTCTGTGGCTCGTCATGCTCTTTCTCCCGTTCGTCTCCCTGCCGGCTGCCGTCCTGTTCTTGGGGGCCATCGCCCTCAACAGCCTGCTGGGCGCGCTCTCCGGGGTGGCCTGGATGGCCTGGATGGCGGAGGTGGTGCCGGAGCAGGTACGGGGCAGGTTCTTCGGCCATCGCAACATGGTCGCCGGCCTCGTGGGCATGGTAGGAGCCTGGAGCGGCGGCCAGTTCATCGACTACTGGCGCGCCCGTCTTGTGCCCGCGGCCGCCGGCTGGCCCACTGCCGTCGCGACCCTGGTGACCCGGCCGGGGGCGGAGTTCTCGGTCGTCTACGCCGTGGCCCTGGGCGCGGGGCTCGCCTCCCTTGCGTTCCTCAGCCGGGTGGCGGAGCCCTCGGCGGCCGCCGGGGCGGCAGCGATGCCCGAGGGCCCGGACGGCGTGGCGCGCGCCGAAGTCTCCGCCATGGCCGAGCCGGCCGTGGGGAGCCCGGGAGCCGCCCTGGCTACCGTCCTTTCGGACCCCCCTTTTCGCAAGCTTCTCACCTTCGGTGTGGTGTGGGCCTTTGCCGTCGGCATCGGCGGGCCGTTCATCGACCTCTACCAGGTGCGCAACCTGGGGCTACCCTTCGGCGTGCTGGCGCTGCTGGGCGCGGTCAACGGCCTTTTCAACATCCTCGGGATGCGAATCTGGGGGGAGTTCAGCGACCGGTGGGGCACGCTGCCCGCGCTGGCCATCTCCTCGGCCGGCGCAGCCGTGTTGCCGCTGCTCTGGGTCTTCGCTACGCCCGGTGGCTGGGGGATCCTGTGGCCGGCCAACGCCCTGTCGGGGCTGTCGTGGGCCGGAGTCGGCCTGGTTTCCTCCACCCTGCTGATGAAGATGGCCCCACGTGAGCAGAGCGCGGCGTACTTTGGCACGTACGCCGCCCTCACGGGCCTTGCAGGGGCCGTGGCTCCGGCAGTCGGAGGCTACCTGGGGTCCCTCTTGTCTGCTGCACGGCTCACGTTCGGGGGGCGGGCGCTCGAAGGGCTGCAGATCCTGTTCCTGATCACCGCCATGGCCCGCATCCTGTCCCTTGCGTTGCTGCGAGGCGTGCGGCCGCCCAGGGAGCCGTCGCCGGAGCAGCTGCTCGCGGCGCTCCAGAGCGCACGCATCCGCGTCGTGCAGCCTGCCGTGCTGGCCGCGGGGCAGTGGGCCCAGTACGGTATGGCGACCGCCGAGAACCTGAGCGGGGCCGTCTCCCGCGGCAGCCTCGCCATGGAGGCGCAAGTCGAGAGCCTGGTGCAACTGGGCGAACGGATGGTGGCCCGCGCCGATAGCGCGTGGAGCCGCTGGGTCGAACGCAGCGAACGTCTCTGCGCGAGGTGGATCAACTGGGTGTTCGATCGCATGGAGCAAGCGCTGGCACGCTTGCGGAGGTGGTGGGAATGATGGGAGCACCGGGCCCGGCGTCGGCGCAAAGCCTGTGGCAGGCGCTCGTCGTGCAGCCGGTGGAGGCCCTGGGCGCGGCCTTGTATGCCTACCTGCCCCGGGTCGGCGGCGCCATCCTGGTCCTGGCCGCCGGCCGCATCGCGGCGGGCGTGCTCCGGCGGCTGGCACGGGACGTCCTGCGAGCGACGGGCTTCGACGTGGTGATGCAGCGGCTGGGCCTGAGCGCCCTCTTGCAGCGCGGGAGCATCGCCAAGCGCCCCTCGGAGCTGGCGGCGCAAGGGATTTTCTGGCTCGTCATCGTCTCGGCGGTCATGCTGGCCTTCGACGTGGTCGGGCTGGATAACGCCGCCGTGCTCGTACGGCAGCTCGTCGACTTCCTGCCGCGGCTGTTGGCGGCGCTGGCGCTGGTCGCATTGGGCTTGTGGGCGGCCGACGCCTCGGGGCGGTTCATGGAACAGGCGGCCGGCGCGGCGGGGTTGCCGGGACCCGGCATGTGGGGCCAGCTGGTACGCTGGGGGGTGCTGGGCTTTGCGATCGTGGCGGTGCTCGAACAGCTCCAGATCGCCTCGGCTACGTTGCGGGCCGGGCTGCTGGCACTGCTCGCCGCAGGCCCCGTCGGGGTTGCGATTGCGATGGGACTGGGCGGGCAGGGCGTCGCCCGGGAACTCATCGCAGGCCAGGCCGTCCGCAGCATGCTGCGCCCCGGAGAGCGGGTGGAGCTAAAGCTCGACGGCCGGCGCCTGAGAGGCCGGGTCGAACGCTTCGACCTCACGGCGACCTGGATCCGGCCAGACACGGAAGGGGAAGGGGCCGGCGAGGAAAGCCACCTGGTGGGCGTGCCCCACTCCTACCTCACGTCACAGGCCGTGAGCATCGTCAGACCGGCCCCCTGAACAAGCCACGGCCGGCTCGCTCCGCAGCAAGAACGGGTTGGTGGTGCGCTCCCGGCCGATGGTCGTCGAAGGGCCGTGCCCGGGGTAGACGGGGGTCGCGTCGTCGAGGGAGAGCAGTTGCTCGCGGATGGAGCGGTGCAGCGCCTCGGGATCGCCGCCGGGCATGTCCGTACGCCCTACGCTGCCGGCGAACAGGGTGTCGCCGGAGAAGACGGCCGGGGTGGGGCGGGTCATCACGAAGACCACGCTGCCGGGGCTGTGGCCCGGGGTGTGCCGGACCTGCAGCTCCACGCTGGCGACGGCGATCCGTTGCCCGTGCTCGAGGGCCGCGTCGGGAGCGGGCGGCTGCGGCACCGGCTCGCCCGTGAAGAGCGCCGCCGCGTCGGGTGCCATGTGCAGCATGTCCCGGTCGGCCGGGTGAGCCAGGATCGGGGCACGGGTCGCCTCCTTCAGCGGCGCGAGCGCGCCCACGTGGTCGAAATGCCCGTGCGTCAGCAGGAGATGGGTTACGTGACGGGAGCCGATGGCCTCGAGGATGCGGGAGGCGTCGGCTCCCGGGTCGATCACCACGACCGTGCCGGATGCCTCGTCGATCAGCAGGTAGCAGTTGGCCTCGAGCATCCCGACGGGGAGGGTGACCACCCGGAGCCCGTGGGCGGGCGGGCCGGACGTGACGCCGTGCGTGGGATCCGTCATGTTGCTCGCTCCTCAGGTCGAGCCGTGGCCGGGCCCGGAAGGACCGGCAGGAAGGTGGCTTCCCTGGTCGAAAGGCTACCGTCAAGCCGTCCGGCACGCAAGGGGTCCCCCGGCGCCCGGGGCGCAGACGAGCCCAGGTGAGACGAGAGAGAGGAGAGACGAGCGATGCTTTCTCATGGAGTGCGCCCTTCTCCCACTGGTTCCGTGGCCAGGCGAGTCGACCTCCCGGAGGACGCGATCCCCACCCGCTGGTACAACATCATGGCCGACATGGAGCACCTGCCTGCTCCCCCGCTCCATCCCGCAACGGGGCGGCCGGTTGCCCCGGAGGACCTCGCCCCCATCTTCCCCAGGGCCCTCATTGAGCAGGAGATGTGCGCCGAGCGATGGGTGGACATACCCGCTCCGGTACGCGAGGTGTACCGGACGTGGCGGCCTACTCCTCTGTACCGGGCCTTGGGACTCGAACGAGCGCTCGGGACACCCGCCCGCATCTACTACAAATACGAGGGGGCCAGCCCTGCTGGCAGCCACAAGCCCAACACAGCCGTGGCCCAGGCGTACTACAACGTGCAGGCCGGGGTTCGGCGGCTCGCCACCGAGACGGGAGCCGGCCAATGGGGTTCGGCCCTGGCCTTTGCGTGCAGCCAGTTCGGCTTGGCCTGTACGGTGTACATGGTGCGGGTGAGCTACGAGCAAAAGCCGTACCGGCGTTCGCTGATGCAGGTGTGGGGAGCGGAGGTCTACGCGAGCCCCAGCCGCCGCACGGCGGCCGGGCGAGAGGTGCTGGAGACGTCGCCCGACTCGCCCGGAAGCCTCGGCATCGCCATCAGCGAAGCGGTGGAGGACGCCGCCACCCACGCGGATACCAACTACTCTCTCGGCAGTGTCCTCAACCACGTGCTGTTGCACCAGACGGTCATCGGGCTCGAAGCCAAGCAGCAAATGGCGCTGGTGGGCGAGTACCCCGACGTGGTGATCGGCTGCATCGGCGGGGGCAGCAATTTCGGCGGGATCAGTTTCCCGTTCTTGATGGACAGGCTGCAGGGGCGCCGGATGGTGCGTGCCCTGGCGGTGGAGCCCACGGCGTGCCCGACGCTCACCAAGGGGGCCCTGCGGTACGACTTCGGAGACGTCGCCGGGCTCACGCCTCTGCTTCAGATGTACACCCTGGGGCATGACTTCGTGCCGCCGGGCATCCACGCCGGCGGGCTGCGCTACCACGGGGACTCGCCGCTGGTCTCCCGGCTTTACGAGGACGGCCTGGTCGAGGCAAAGGCCTACGGGCAGGTCGGGGTTTTCGAGGCCGCCGTGCAGTTCGCACGGGCCGAGGGGTTCCTGCCCGCCCCCGAGTCGGCCCATGCGGTGAAGGCCGCTATCGACGAGGCGCTGGCAGCGAAGGAGCAGGGCAAAGAGCGGGTCATCCTGTTCAACTTGAGCGGGCACGGCAGCTTCGACCTGGCGGCGTACGACGCATACCTGGCGGGCAAGCTGGAGGATTACGAGTATCCGGAGCAGCTCGTGGCGGCCGCACTGGAGCGGCTGCCGAAGGTGCCCGGACGATAAGAGCAGCGCGGCGCTCCGTCCGGGGAGCGACGGCGGGGCGCCGCTTTGCACCGTCGTTAGCTTCGAAAAGGGCGGGCGTCGGGGACGCCCGCCCCTTCTGCCGCTCCACGTCCTGTGCTATAGTGGGGAACGGTAACGGACGGTAGGGGGCGAGTTGGGCCTTGGAACGCGAGGGCCGGCTGGCGATGACCACGACGGAGGACCTCGACCCGGTGATCGGCGAGGTGGACCCCGAGATCGCGCAGGCCCTTCGCGACGAGTTGCGACGGCAAGAGGATGGCCTGGAGCTCATCGCCTCCGAAAACTACGCGAGCCCCGCCGTCATGCGGGCCCAGGGTAGCGTGCTCACCAACAAGTACGCGGAGGGGCTGCCGGGGCGGCGCTATTACGGCGGGTGCGAGTTCGTCGACGTGGCCGAGCGGCTGGCCATCGAGCGGGCGAAGGCTCTCTTCGGAGCCGATCACGTCAACGTCCAGCCCCACTCCGGGGCACAGGCCAACGCGGCGGTCTACTTCGCGGCGCTCAAGCCCGGGGACACGGTGCTCGGGATGAGCCTGGCCCACGGCGGGCACCTCACCCACGGGAGCCCCATCAACCTGTCGGGGGCCTGGTTCCGGTTCGTGCATTACGGCGTTTCTCCGCAAACGGAGCGCCTCGACTACGACGAGATCGGCACCCTGGCCCGCCAGCACCGGCCCAAGATGATCGTGGCCGGCGCGAGCGCCTACCCGAGGGTCATCGACTTCGCGGCGCTGAGAGCCATCGCCGACGAGGTCGGGGCCGTGTTGATGGTCGACATGGCCCACATCGCCGGGCTGGTGGCGGCGGGGCTGCACCCGAGCCCCATCCCGGTCTCCCAGTACGTCACCACCACCACCCACAAGACCTTGCGGGGGCCGCGAGGTGGGCTCATCTTCTGCCAGGCGGAGTACGCCAAGGCCGTCGACCGGGCGGTCTTCCCCGGCATGCAGGGCGGGCCTCTGATGCACGTCATCGCGGCCAAGGCGGTGGCGCTCAAGGAGGCGCTGGCGCCGGAGTTCAAGGCATACCAGCGTCAGGTCGTGGCCAACGCGGCGGCGCTGGCGGACGCGTTGATGGAGCGGGGGTACAGGTTGGTCTCGGGCGGGACGGACAACCACCTGATGCTGGTCGACGTGCAGCGCTCTCGAGGCCTCACGGGCAAGGATGCCGAGCGGCTGCTGGAGGAGGCCGGCCTTACCGTCAACAAGAACGCCATACCGTTCGATCCGCAGCCGCCGGCGGTAGCGAGCGGGATCCGCATCGGCACGCCGGCGATCACGACGAGAGGCCTCAGGCAAGCCGAGATGGCGCAGATCGCGGTCTGGATCGACGAGGTCTTGAGCCATCCCGGCGACGAGGCGGTGCGCAGGCGGGTTCGCGGCGAGGTGCGCGAGCTTTGCCGGGCGTTTCCGGTGTACCGCAGCGGGTTGTAGCGGGAGAAGCGGTGGTGGGGTCAGGAGCACGCGGGGTAAGGCCAACGACGGGAGGGCGCAGGAGGGCGCCCCTTTTTATGGGAAGATTTGTGAACGGTTTCACAATGTAGCAACAGTATAAACCCGAGCCCGATGGCGGCATGGGGAGCCGGCACCCGCGAGGAGCGGAGCCCGGCAGGGCTGCTACCGTCCGGGATCGGTATGGGGGAGGAGTTGGCTGGTAGATGCTCGAGATCCGTTGGCACGGCCGGGGCGGGCAGGGTGCCAAGACGGCCGCCTTCCTGCTGGGGGAGGCGCTGGCCACCACCGGCAAGTACGTGCAGGCCTTTCCGGAGTACGGGCCGGAGCGGACCGGTGCGCCGGTGGTCGCTTACGACCGGGTGTCGGACGAGCCCATCCGGGTTCACTCACCGGTTACCACCCCGCGCTACGTCGTGGTGCTGGACCTGACGCTGGCCGCAGCGGTCGACCTGGCGGCGGGGGTGCCGGACGACGGGATGATCCTGGTCAACACGGGCAAGGCTCCGGACGAGGTGCGCCGCACGCTCAAGCTGGACGGGCGCCCCATCCGGGTGCTGACCGTGGATGCCCACCGCATCTCGCTCCAGACCCTCAAACGCTCCATTCCCAACACGCCCATGCTGGGCGCGCTGGTGAAGGCGGCCGAGTTGCTTCCCAGGGAGCAGTTCATGCAGGCGATGCGGGACAACCTCAGCCACAAATTCCACGGGCGGCCGCACCTGGTGGAGGCCAACATGGCCGCCATCGAGCAGGCCTACGAGGAGGTTGCAGCACGATGAGCGTCGTGAAAAAGACGATGCCTGCCGAGAAGGAGGCGAGTGTCACCCTGCCCTGGACCCGGATGGCGGAGGGAGGATTGGTGCCGCGCGGCGGCACGGCCGCCTCCGTACGTACCGGCGCGTGGCGGACCGGCCAGATGCCCGTCCTCGACCTCGAGGCCTGCATCCACTGCCTGCGCTGCTGGATCTGGTGCCCGGACAGCGCCGTCCTGCTCGATGGCGAGAAGGTTTCCGGGATCGACTACGACCACTGCAAAGGCTGCGGCATCTGTGCCCAGGTCTGCCCGCCCAAGGTGCACGCCATCCAGATGGTTGCCGAGGAGGTCGAGGGCTGACATGGGCGATTCCACTCACATGCCGGCCGGGAGGCGCCGTACGACGATGACGGGCGCCGAGGCGACGGCCGAGGCGATGCGGCAGATCCACCCCGACGTGGTGGCGGCCTATCCCATCACTCCCCAGACCGACATCGTGATGCGCTTCGCGCGCTTCGTCTCCGACGGGGTCGTGCAGACCGAGTTCGTGCCGGTCGAGAGCGAGCATTCGGCCATCAGTGCCGTGCTGGGCGCGTCGGCGGCAGGCGCCCGGGCGATGACCGCGACGTCCGGCCCGGGGTTTGCCCTCATGCACGAGATCCTGTACGTGGTGGCGGGGTACCGGCTGCCCGTGGTGATGCCCGTGGCCAACCGGGCGCTCTCGGGCCCCATCAACATCCACGGCGACCACAGCGACACCATGGGGTCGCGGGATGCGGGCTGGATCCAGATCTTTTCCGAAAACGCCCAGGAGGCGTATGACAACCTCATCCAGGCCGTCCGGATCGCCGAGCACCCGTCGGTCCGGCTTCCCGTGATGGTCACGCAGGACGGCTTCATCATCACGCACGGGATGGAGATCGTCGAGACGCTCGCGGACGAGGAGGTCCGGCAGTTCGTCGGCACCTACGAGCCGGAGCGCTCCCTGCTCGACGTCGACCACCCGATGACCGTGGGCGCCCTGGCCCTGCAAAACAGCTACTTCGAGCTCAAGCGGCAGCTGGCAGAGGCGATGGCCGCCTCCCGGCGGATCATCGCGGACGTGGGAGAGGCCTTCGGGCGGTTGAGCGGGCGTTACTACGGCCTGACCGAGAGCTACCGGATGGAGGATGCCGAGCTCGCGATCCTGGCCCTGGGCTCGACGGCCGGCACGGCCAAGGTCGTCGTCGACGAGCTGCGCGCCAGGGGCCAGAAGGTGGGGCTCGTGAAGGTACGGGTCTTCCGGCCGTTCCCTGCGGCACACCTGCGGGATCTGCTTCGCCACGTGCGGGCGCTCGCGGTCCTGGATCGTTCCGACGGGTACGCCGGCATGGGCGGGCCGGTGTTCGCCGAGGTCAAGGCGGCGTTGTACGGGTTACCCCAGGGGCCGGTGATCACCAACTACGTCTACGGGTTGGGCGGCCGCGACATCACCCCGGAAATGATCGAGTCGGTTTACGCCGACCTGGGCGAACTGGCGCGCCGGGCGTCGAAGGAGCCCGAGCGGGTCGTCGCCGAAGCGGCTCTGACGCCGCACTACCTGGGAGTGCGCGAGCCGGACGGCGCCCTCATCAGCGCGCTGGGCGCCCTGCAGCTAAACGGTGAGAGGTGAGATCGAAAGATGCCCACGCTCAAGCAACTGGCGCGCCGGCCCAACCCGCTCACGGGGGGTCATAGCGCGTGCGCGGGCTGTGGCTTCCCACAGGCAATCCGGCTGGTGCTGATGTCCATCGAGGAACCGGTGGTGGTCGCAGGCGCCACGGGATGCATGGAAGTCACCACGACCACGTATCCCAACACCGCGTGGAACGTCCCGTTCATCCACAACGCGTTCGAGAACGCCGCGGCGACCATCTCCGGCGTGGAGGCGGCTTACAAGGCTTTGGTGCGCCGGGGCAAGATCAACAAGCCGATCCGCTTTGTCGCCTTCGGCGGGGACGGCGGGACCTACGACATCGGGCTGCAGGCGCTCTCGGGAGCGGCCGAGCGCGGCCACCGCTTCTTGTACGTGTGCTACGACAACCAGGCGTACATGAACACCGGGATCCAGCGCTCGGGCGCCACGCCCTTCGGTGCCTCCACCACGACCACCCCGGCCGGCGAGGTGGTCCCCGGCAAGCAGCAGCGGCGCAAGGACATGGCGGCCATCATGGCGGCGCACAACATTCCCTATGTCGCCCAGACCACCATCGCTCACTGGCAGGACCTCACCCGCAAGGTGCAGCGGGCGATGCAGGTGGACGGCCCCGCTTACCTCAACGTGCTGGCACCTTGCCGCTTGGGGTGGGGCACCGATCCGGCGATGACCATCCATCTGTGCGAGCTGGCAGCCGATACATGTGCCTGGCCGCTCTTCGAGGTGGACCACGGCAAGTGGAAGGTCACGTACACGCCGAAAACCAAGCTGCCCATCGAGGAGTACCTGAAGCCGCAAGAGCGGTTCCGCCACGTCTTCCAGGATTCTACGGGAGGGCTGTTGGCGGCGATCCAAAAAGACGTCGACGAGCAGTGGCAAGCCCTGCTGGCCAGGGCCGGCCAGACTTGAGGTAGCCGGGCATGGCCGGAGGTGCGCCGGCCACGCCCGGGGCGCAACTCGCGAGGACAACCGGGCCGGGCGCGATCGTCCGGCCCGGTTGCTGCCGGGAAGCCGGCTGGTCTCCTTGAAGCGGTGCCGGCGAAGCGGTAAGATCGGCGCCGCCATCCGGCACGGGTGGCCCGGAGGGTGCAGGGAGGGTGGGCGGGTCGTGAAGCTGCCTCGGCCTCGGTGGCCGACCTACGGCGGGGGCCACCGGCTGAGACGCTCCCTTTTGTTTGCCAGCTACGAGGGGACGCTGGCGGCTGCCAGCGACAACTTCGGGCTTCCGTTCCTTCCTCTGTTCGCGGTGGCCATGGGCGCGTCGCCCCTACAGGTGAGCCTGGTCACGGCGATCCCCAACTTCGTGGCCAACGCCCTGCAGCTGCCGTTCGGGCGCCTGGCGGAGCGCACCGGGCAACGTAAGCGGTTGTGGCTGTTGGGAAACGGCGTGGTGCGCTTCGTGTGGGTGCCCATGGCGGCGTTGCCGTGGCTGGTGCGGGATCGCCGGCTGCTGATCATGGCCCTGCTTGCGCTGACCGCCGTGCGCGGGCTGGCCGCTGCCGCGGCGTTGCCCGCCTGGACCGCGTTGATGGCGGATCTGACGCGACGCCAGTGGCGGGGGCACTACTTCGCCATCCGCAACATCCTGGCCAACCTGGTGGCACTGGCGGCCACGGTGACGGGAGGCTGGCTCATCGGCCGCCTGGGGTATCCCGCCGGGTACGCGGCGGTGTTCGGGGCGGCGTGGCTGGTCGGCGTCTTCTCGCTGCTCGTCATGCTGCCCGTGCACGACCCCTCGAGGGCGGGGCGCGCGGCCGCCCGGCAGCCGGGAGCGGAGGGGGCCGGGGCCTTGCCCCCGGCAGTGCCTTCCATGCCCCTGGAAACCGGCGGCGTTCGCCGGCCTCTGTTTCCCTCGGACCTGCTGGCCGGCGGGCCGCGGCGCTGGCGGTCGGAGGCCCCCGGGTTCTTCGAGTGGGCCGTGACGGCGTTCATCTGGAACGCGGCCGTCAACCTTCCCATGGCGCTGTTCCCCATCTACTTCACCAACGACCTTCACGGCAGCGCCAGCTTGTGGGGGATTTCCAACGGGGTCACCTTCCTCATGACGGTGCTGGGCCAGCGGTACTGGGGGCGGCTGTGCGACACGACCGGGCAGCGGCCCGTCATGGTCTGGTCCGGGCTCTGGGCCGCGTTGTTGCCGCTGTGGTGGGCGATCATCCCGTCTCCCGAGTGGGTCGTCGCCATCAACGTGGTGGGCGGGTTTGGGTGGGCAGGCTTTAACCTGGCCGCCTTCAACCTCCTGCTCGAGGTGACGCCGGACAACCGCCGGCCTTCCTACGTGGCCGTCTTCAATCTCGGGGTGGGCATCGCCTCGTCGGTGGCCCCCATCCTGGGCGCCTGGGTGGCGGAGGCTATCGGCATTCCGGCGGTCATGGTCGCCTCGGGGGTGCTGCGGCTCGCCTCGCTGCTGCTGTTCTCCCGGTGGGGCGGGGTGCCGGTGCGATGGATTCCGCTGCCCAAGAGCTCTTCGACGGTTGCCCGGTGGACGCAGCGGCCGGCCGGCTGGCGGCCGTCGCCCAGGGCCCGCCGCTCGCAGGCTCCGTGAGCGGCCGCCGTGGACAGGCCCCCGGATCTCGGTGGTAGACTGGGAAACGAAGCACGGACGGCCCCGCCGGCGGGTGCAGGCGGTACGGCCGGCGAGGGTAGCCCGAGGTGCGAGGTGCAGCTTTCGTGCTGGATCTGAAATGGGTACGGGCCAACCCGGACCGGGTGCGGGAGTCGCTGCAAAGGCGTGGGGCGGACGAGGGGCTGCTCGATCAGCTGCTGGCCCTCGACGAGCAGTGGCGTTCGTCGCTGGTGGAGCTCGAGGCGCTGCGAGCGAGACGGCGCCAGGAGTCCGAGGAGGTCGGGCGGCTCAAGCGCGAAGGACGCAACGCCGAGGCCGACGAGAAAGCGGCCGGCGTGCGCCAGCTGGGAGAGCGGCTGGATGCGCTCGAGGAGCAGACCCGCCGCCTGGACGAGCAGGTCCAGCAGCTCCTGCTGACGATACCCAACGTCCCCCACGAGTCGGTGCCGATTGGCCGCAGCGAGGACGACAACGTGGAGGTACGGCGGTGGGGCGAGGTCCGGGAGTTTGGCTTCGAGCCGAGGCCGCACTGGGAGCTCGGCGCGCAGCTCGACATCCTGGACGGCCAGCGGGCAGCCAAAGTGACCGGGGCCCGCTTCTGGTTTCTCAAGGGGTTGGGAGCCAGGCTCAACCGGGCGCTCGTCGACTTCATGATCGACGTCCATACGCGAGAGCATGGCTACGTCGAGCTCTACCCGCCCTACCTGGTCAACCGCGACAGCGCCGTGGGCACCGGACAGCTGCCGAAGTTCGCGGAGGACATGTTCAAGGTGGAGGGGCTCGACTATTTCCTGATTCCGACGGCCGAGGTGCCCGTGACCAACTACCATCGGGACGAGGTGCTGGACGCGCGGCAACTGCCCATCAAGTACGTGGCGTACTCGGCGTGCTTTCGTAGCGAGGCCGGTGCGGCGGGGCGGGACACGCGGGGGCTCATCCGGGTCCACCAGTTCGACAAGGTCGAGCTCGTGAAATTCGTGCTGCCCGAGACCTCCTACGACGAACTGGAGTCGCTGGTCGAGGACGCCACCGACATCCTGCGGCGCCTCGAGCTTCCGTACCGGGTCGTGCAAATGTGCACGGCCGACGTGGGCTTCGCGGCCGCGAAGAAGTACGACCCGGAGGTCTGGATGCCGAGCTACGGCCGTTACGTCGAGATCTCGTCGTGCAGCAACTTCGAGGCGTTCCAGGCGAGGCGGGCCAACATCCGTTTCCGGCGGGAGCCGGGGGCGCGGCCCGAGTTCGTGCACACGCTCAACGGGTCGGGCCTCGCGGTGGGGCGGACGGTGGCGGCCATCCTGGAGAACTACCAGAACGAGGACGGCACCGTCACCGTGCCCGACGCGCTGCGGCCGTACATGGGCGGCATCCGGAGGATTCCGCCGGAGTGAGTCGTAGCGGCCGTTCTGCTCGCTCTCTCTCGACTTCGCAGGCCTGACCTCCCGTCGAGGCGGTGCGTCGCCGCTTGCTGCCCAAATGCCAGTTCGCTATGCTGTAGGCGAACGGGTGTTTGGATGGGGGTGTCGCGATGCGGGCTGTCATGCCGCCTGGAGAACAGCGGCGCTTTCTTCGCCTGGTGATGCAGCGCATTGGTGCACCGACGCTGCGCGTCGCAGCGGAACGGCTAAGTGTTTCGTTGCCCCGACTGCGGGGCTGGCACAAGGAGCACCGGGCGCTACCTGCCGAGTTCGTCGCCATGTGGTCGCGCACGTATGACGTTCCGGTGCCGCCGGGGGTCCGCTTCCGCCCGGAGAACGGCTTCCGTGACCCATGCCGAGGGGTTTCTCCGGCCGTAAAGGCACGAATCGAGGAGAAGGTCGAGAAGGTTCGCACAGCGATCGAGCGCTACCACTGGGGCGAAGGGATGTCGTTGGAAAAACTCGGGCCCAAACTGGGATACAGCTCCGGTCGTTCGCTGCGGAACTTCTGCAAACAACACGGCATCCCCACCCGCAGCTTCCGCGAAGCGATGGAGCTTGCCAAGCGTCAGAAGACGTTCGGCCGTCCCCACACACCCGAAGTCCGCCAGCGCTTGAGCCAGTTGATGCACCAGCGCTACGCCAGTGGATGGGTTGCCACGGGGGGCCGGTGCAAGAAGCTTCGTTGCGAGTCGCCATATGCCGGCTCCGTCACCCTGGACGGAAACTGGGAGCTGTTGGTGGCGAGGTCCCTCGACAGGGCAGGAATCCCCTGGGTGCGCAACCGCAAGGGTTACCCGTACACCGGGAGGGATGGGAAACTTCATCGCTATTTCCCCGACTTCTACCTGCCTGAGCTGGACCTGTTCTTGGAGGTCAAAGGCTACGTCGATCCAGCCTCGGCGCATAAGCTACGGTGTTTCCATGAGAGATATCCGGGGCGACTCGTGCTCCTGACGGGCAAACGGCTATTCAATGCCTTGGCGAAGGGTCAGGTGGACATCGTGGAAATACTGGAGGATGCGGTCGATGGCGTCCGGCAACGAAGCAGCCCACGGATGGCCGTCTCATCAGGTCAGCTGCAGGCTACCCGTTAGGGAAGCCAGCATGCTCGCGACGAGAGGCCGCGCGGCTGGGCTTAACACCCACCCGGACGTCAGAACCTGCGCCGGTAACTCTCGGCGCGGCCTCTGACCAGGACGTATGTTTGGTTGACATGCCGAAAACCCCAGTGCTAGACTAACGCCGTCCGCGCAAGCCCCGCACCATGCAAGCCTGAAAGCCCCACCAAGCTGGGGCCGGCCACGTACAGGAAATCGGGGCTGGCAAAATGTGGGAGCGGTCGCCTAGGGGTCTAGGGCGGCGGTTTGCTAAACCGCTGGGCGCCCAAAAGGCGCCTCGAGGGTTCAAATCCCTCCCGCTCCGCCATTCTTTTTATTGCTCCTGTTTTCGCGGTGGTGTGTTTCCCGCAGCGCCGACGGCCAGACGGATTGGCCTGGCCTCTGTCACCGTCCCACCGCCAGCCGCTCCGCCAGGATGGGCGGGAGCCCCGCCGCCAGGATGGCCTGCTGGGTAACCTGCACCGGGTAGCCGATCCGCCTCACGATGAGCCTCCTGGCGTCTCCATCCAGCAGCACGTATCCCGCCTGGGGGTACCCGTCTCTCGGCTGCCCGACGCTGCCGGGGTTTGCAGCGGGACCTCGGCGCTCTCGAAGAAGGGCCGATACCCGGCCCGCGTGTAGATCCCCATCAGGTGCGTATGCCCCACCAGGCAGACGTCCCACCCGGGGTCCTGCTCCCGCAGGATTTGCGCCGCCACATCCCCGCTGATGTACTCCGTCACGGGGTGCCTGGGCGTCCCGTGCACCAGCAAGACCCGCAGGCTACCGACCTGCATCAGGTGCGTGTGCCGCCGTGCCCCCAGCCGCAGCCGCATGTCCGTGCTCAACCGCCCCAGCGTCCACTCCACGGCTTCCCGAGCCCACGGGTTGAACCACTCGAGCGCGATCGCCCAAATGTGGGGCACTCGCGTTCTGGGCCAATAGGCCGATTGACGAAGGCGAAGCCGCGAAGTCAACGAGAGGTGAAGCAGGAGAGTGCCGGGGAGCAGAGCAGACGCTTCCCGGCACCTGCGTCACCTGACTGCGACCGAAGGGGCGCGATGAAGTGCGAAACCGGGCTTTCGGCACCGCCTTCGCACTCAGCGGGACAGGCGTCAACATCTTGCCCCTGCTCATTGACACCCAGATTGCGGAAGTCAGTGCGAACATAGCACAGGCCGACGCCCTCGCCGTGATCCTGACGCTCACCACAAGTCTTGTCGTGTTGGTGTACCAGCGTGCTTTTCTGGGCCGCACAATCACTTCGATCTAGGTTCTACCAGGTAGCGCGGTCTTGTCGTGCTGTGGGTCGTGTGGGCGGGGCAGCGCTGACCGCTCGATGGGCGGATCCGGCGGTGTCGGGGGTGCAAGGTCGGCGCTACCAGTCTTGGCCTGCCGGCCAAAGCTGTCCCCAGACGATGGCGCGTCCTGAGCCGGGGCTGGCTGCCTGGTCACTCTGGAGAACGACCTGAAGGGTGCCGAGCTGAGCCGGCGGGGTGTCGATCCGCACCGACAGCTCCCACCGGGCCGAACCGGCCTTGCTGAGCTCTCCCGCCAACCGGCACTCTCCCCCGCGGGTGCTCACCCAGGCCGCGTAGCGCATTCCCGACGGCGGATCGGGGAGCCCCTCGGCCACCAGACGCACCCAGCAGCCTCGCTCGTCGCCTTGCACGAAAGCGTACGCGACGGCCCCTGCAACGCCCTCATCGGTCGCCAGCGGCATGACGGCCGCCCCGGGAGCGGGCACCGAGCGCCACAGGTCACGCTCGAGGCGCACCCGCGTCAGTTCGTCGACGGCACCCGGTGTGGGTTCGGCAGGTCGACCCGGCACGAGGCGGCCGGCGGCCCATCCGACTGCGACGAGGGCCACCGCGGCTGCCACCCGCACCGAGGCTCCCCAAACCGGACGCCTGCGATGGCCGCTCGACGCAGCGTGGCGCGCTGCTGGCCTCGCAGGCTGCGGCCGTTCGGCACGCGCCATCTGCAGCGCAGCGGACAAGATACGCTGCTTCAGCTCCGCCGGCGGCGCCTGCGGCGGAACCACCGCGGCCAGGGACGCGGCCGCTTCGGAGAGTTCTGCCACATATGCCCTGCATGCGGCGCACCGGTCGAGGTGACGTTCCACACGCTGGCGTTCGCCATCGGCCAGGGCGCCGAGGGCGTAGGCGCCGGCGAGGGTCCGAACGGCGTCGCAGTTCATCGGCCAGGCGCCCCCTCCCGCCCGAGCAGCCGCCGCAGACGGTCGAGGGCCCGCTGCATGCGGCTCTTCACGGTGCCCACGGGAATCTGCCGGAGCGCGGCGATCTCGCTCGACGAGTAGCCGTAGAAGTAGGCCAGCACGACCACGTCCCGTTGCTCAGGTTGCAGCGTTCCCAGGGCCTGCACGACGGCGTCGCGCTGCTCTGACGCCTGGATGGCGTCCAGCACAGGCTCGGCCCCACCGGGGCCGTCGGGGCCGCTCCGTGAGGCCAGCAGGCCGTCAGAGGGCAGCTCCGGCCGTCTCATACGCCTCGAACGCAACAGGTCGATGGCCTTGCGGTGGGCGATGGCGTACAACCAACTGCTGACCGAACCCCGCCGGCCGTCGTAGGTGCGGGCATGGCGCCACACGGCCAGGAACGTCTCCTGCAGGATCTCCTCCCGGTCGAGCCGGTTGGGGACGAGCCGCGCGAGCACCCCGTAGAGGGTGGCGGCGTGCCGGTCGTACAGTTCCTCCAGCGCGCCCACGTCCCCGGCTGCCAGACGGGCCATGAGCCCCTCCTCCGAGCCGGACGGCGCAGCACGGCCCGGTGCCGTCAGGGGAAGCCTCACGCGGCTCTCGTCACCGGCACCCATACACCACGACTATACGCCGCCTGTACGTCTGGGCGCCACCGGCACTGCGACCTCACAGCATCTCCAGAACCAGGTTCAGCAACGCGCCGACGCCCCTGGCCGCGTTGCGGGTCGCCGTGAGGTCGCCAGACTTAACCCCGGCTACGACCAGCGAATCGGCTGCGTCGAGCAGCAGCCGCACTTGCGCGGCCTGCGGCAGGGCCTGGAGGTCGACGAAGACTCCCTGCCCCTGCCCCTGGCAGACGTTGCCCCAGGAACCATTGAAGTTGGTGCCGTTGGGGCAGGCCCTGCGGATTCTCCAGCCTAATCTGCGGCCTGACCTCCGAGAGGCAGCCGTGCGGTCGCCAGGGGCGAACCCTTTCGCGCACGCGTCGATTCCGGTTCGGATCCGGAGCTCTTGGCGAAGTGCCGGCAGGCGATCGAGCTCAGCCGCGCCGGCAAGTCGCAGGAAGCCAAGAAGCTCCTGGAGAGCATGCTATTCGAGGACGACCGCATCCTGGCGCCGGCTGTCGTCATGTACGCCGAACTGCTGCGCGAGGAGGGCAAGCTGAAGCTTCAATCTCATGAGGCGTGACGGGCTCCTGGACAAGGCGCAGCGTGACGTCGATGTCTTCCAGATCGCTGAAGTAAACGAGTTGTTCGAGAAAGAGCCGGGCGTTGAAGAGCCGCCTGTCGTGCACGACAAACTTTCGGGATGCCCCGTCTCCAAACCGCTAGGCGCCCAAAAGGTGCCTCGAGGGTTCAAATCCCTCTCCCTCCGCCACGCCTCTCCTCGCGTCTTGCCTGGCGGCGGGCGGCCTACCCTACCTGGGCTGCGGATTGTTCAAATGAGAGGCCCCGTCCCTTCCGACGGCGCGGCACCCTCGCCGGTTCGCGAATCCGACGGATAGTGGCCCAGTCGAGAACGGTGGCGACGAGGAGCTCCCAGGTGCTGCCCGGCGTCACGGTGCCCTTTGCGACGAAGCATCGCTGATCGCCAGGTCTGAAGGCTGCCATCACCGGTGTGCTGCCCACGCGCCGCCCGAGGGAGGGTCACCTCCCCGTTGCCAGCCGCTCGGCCAGCACGGGGGGCAGCCCTGCGTCCAGGATGGCCCGCTGAGCGGCCGCGACGTCGTAAGGGACCCGCCGCAGGATGACCTTCCAGGCATCGAGATCCACCAGCACATACCCGGCCAGGGGCGATCCGTCCCTCGGCTGGCCAACGCTGCCGATGTTGACGAGGCACGGCTCGCCGCGTACCAGCGCGTACTCCCCGTTCGCCCGGAAAGGGGTGTAGCCGCGCCGCGTGTAGACGCCCATGAGGTGGGTGTGGCCGACCAGGGCGAGATCGAAGTCGGCGTGCGCGAGGATGTCGGCAGCCGCCTGGTCGTCCACGTACTCGGTCACGGGCTCACGGGGAGTGCCGTGGGCCAGCAGGATACGGGGTTGTCCCGGGCCCTCCAGGCGGTGAAGGTGCGGGCGGCTCTTCAGCCACAGCCGCTGGTCGGTGGAGAGCCGGGCGATCGTCCACTCGACCGATTCCCGGGCCCATGGGTTGAACCACTCGAGATCGAGGAGCCCCGCGCACGCGGCGTCGTGGTTGCCCAAAAGGCTGACCACGGCGTGCCCGCGGGCCCACTCCACGCACGCGCCCGGCTCCGGTCCATACCCTACGGTATCGCCGAGGTTGTAGACGGATTCTGGGGCGAAGGGCACGGCGTCTTCCAGGACGGCGCGAAGGGCCGCGAAATTGGCATGGACGTCGGACAGAAAGGCGAGCAGTTTCCCCAACCCCGTCCACCATCCCCGCGACGCCGGGTCGAGGACCCAGGCGGCTTGCTGCAGCCGGCAGCAGCGCTCCCGAAGCGAACATGGCGGAGGGGGAGGGATTCGAACCCCCGGAGAGGCGTCAGCCCCTCAACGGTTTTCAAGTTCTAGCTCCCCACCAAACCGCCGTCCGCTGCCGTCACCTGCCGTTCCGACCGGCCCCACCGAGAGGGCGTCTTTTTCGCACCACCAAGGCTCTTGAGACCATTCCAGTGTACGAAGATCAACGGTTTCCCGTCAAGGGACGTGCCGGGGGACTGGTGGGGGCGACTGGTGGGGAGTGGCGAGCGGCCCTTCACTTCGCCTTGCGACGGGGGGAGCGGCGCCGGTCACGGGCCTGTTCTCGGCACCGATCGGAGCAGTATTTTCCCCACTGGCGGCCCTGCACGAACCATCTCCCACAGTGGGCGCAGCGGACGTAAGGCCGTCCGTCCGTGATCTGATCGTAGGCGATTCGCAACAGCATCCCGTCGAGCAGGCTTCGGTAGCGCACTTCCATACAAGGCGTCGGGCCAGCCATTACCACAAGCTCTCCGTACCCTTCGAGGGGCCTTTTCTGAGCCTCTAGGGACTCCGGCGATCGCCGATCGAGGGGCCTTTCCTGAGCCTCTAGGGACTCCGGCGATCGCCGATCGAGGGCGTCCAGGATCAGCATCGCGGCGAACAAGTAGTCGTCTACTTTCTCCACCTGGCGGGGCGAAACGTAGTGCCCCAAACGGTCACGGGCATACCGGGCCACCTTGCCGTACTCCGTTTCTTCGACTCGCTCAGGGTGCTCCCGGCCCAGCATCCCGAGGAGCCCATACCGGAGGGCGAAGTCCCGGATATCTTCCAGAGAGCCCGAGGAGGAGAGGATGGTATTCAGAAATGTCAGATAAATAGGCTCGGCACGGTTCTGCTCCCGGTCACGCTCCGGCGTCAGCACGTCGATGTCTTCTCCATCACCATCTGCCACCAGCCACCGGCCCATGCCCGGCACGTCCAGGATCTTGACCTCCTTCGGCCTTCGCCACTTCTGCCAATGTAGGGCGAGTTCCATCGGCTGCACCGCCCTCTCCCCCGCGCATATCCCCTCTGATACTGGGGCCAACTGCAATCTAGCATAGAACGCGGAGGTGGTCAAAAGTGAACACGCTGACGGTGCAGGAGGCTGCTAGACTTCTTCGGACTCATCCCCACTTTCTATATCGCCTCATCCGGCAGGGGCGGCTGCCGGCCCTGAGGCTTGGGAGGGCGATACGGCTGAGTGAGGACGTGCTGCGGCGCATGCTGGAAAGCAGAGAGCAAGAGGGAGTGAGCAGGAATGGGTGATAGCTATCCGGCCTTTAAAATTGTGAGCCTCGCGCCCGCCACGGGGTGGGTGGCGGTTCACGCGTTGAACAAGCCTGTGGAGGGCCGCACGTTTACGACGCGGCCCGTGGCAGTCTGGGCGGCAGTTGCATGGGGCGAGTCGTCACACGCTCGTAGCATCATCGGACTCGGCGCCGTCGATGGTGTTGTCGAATTATGGCCGTGCAACGCCGAACCCAATTTTCTGGGCTTTTCGCTAGCGGATGACCTCGACATCGAAAAATGGAAGTCCCAGGCCCTTGACAGCATGGAGAAGCGCCGCCGATAACGTCCGGCGGCGCAAAAGGGGGTGGCGCCCTGTGCTTTGCACTCCCCCTTTTTCACTTTACATACCCCGGCGGAAAAAAGCAAGCCGTTCTCGTATCTCGACGAAGCGGAGTGAAGAAGGATGACCGCAGCATCAAACGGAGCCGCTATCCAGAAAGCCGCTAAAGCCTACATTCGACTGGGCTGGCGGCCTATCCCCTATGAGGCCGGCACCAAAGGCCCCAAGACCAAAGGCTGGGCAAAGTGGAAGATCACCGAAAACGAGATAGCGGAGCGGTTCCATGAGGGCACGAACATCGGCATCGTGCTCGGCGCCGCCAGCAGAGGACTCGTGGACATTGACCTCGATTGCCCCGAAGCCGTCCAGGCCGCTCCACTCTTGTTACCGCCGACCGGTGCAAAGTTCGGGCAGGAGGGGAAGGAGCCCGGTCACTGGCTCTACCAGTGCCGTCCGGCGCCCAAAAACCAGCGGTTTCAAGACCCACGGGCCGAGAGTGAGAGCACGATCCTCGAAGTCCGGGCCGAGGGACTACAGACGATGTTTCCGCCCTCCCTGCATCCGAACGGGCGCCGGATTGTGTGGGCCGAGCGAACGTCCGTCCCCGCCGTGGACAAGAGCGCCCTGGTGACCGCTGCATCCCGGCTGGCTGCGGCGGTGCTCCTGGGGCGCCATTGGGCGGCCCCCGGCGGTCGGCACCAGGCGAGTTTAGCCCTCGCCGGCGGGCTTTCGAGGCTGGGATGGGACCGCGATGCCATTATGGACTTTATGCGGGCCGTGTGCCTCATCGCCGGGGATGGCGAAGCCGACGACCGTCTTCGAGCCGTTACCAGCACGCTCGAACGGGATGATGGTGAGCCCACGATTGGATTTAAAACCCTGGCGGAGATCATCGATCCCGCTATCGTGTTCACGGCTGCCAAGTGGCTCGGATACCGGCAAACCGATGGGGGAAAAGGCAGGCCCGGCGGTTACGCTGTTTCCGACGGGTGCATTGTGAGAATACGTCTTACCAAAGACGGGCCGGTTAACGATACGCTCGCCTTCTTCGAGGCTCGGATCGCTGAGGAGATCATCGAAGACGACGGCGCCGAGCGGGTGCGCCGATGGGTGATGGAAGGCTCGACGCCCGATGGGCGGGCCTTGCCGCGGGCCGTCATCACGGCTGCGGAATACCCTTCCATGTCCTGGGTCTCAAGGGAATGGGGCACCCGAGCCGTCGTGGCGGCGGGCCAGGCCGCCAAAGATTCCCTGCGCGAGGCGATTCAACGGCTCTCCGGAGACGTGCCGGAGCGATATATTTACGCTCACACAGGCTGGCGGCAGATCGGCGGCCGGTGGGCCTTCCTGCACGCAGGCGGAGCCCTGGGAGCAGAAGGCGTGGAAGTGCGGCTCCCCGACCGCCTGGCCCGTTACGTACTGCCGACGCCGCCCGGCGATCTCGGCGAGACGCGTGAAGCGGTGCGAACGGCCCTTGACTTGACAAAGCTCTTCGACGATCGCCGGGTGGGTTTTGCGCTCCTGTCCGCCCTGGCCCGTGCGCCCTTGGCGGGGATGGTGCCCGCCACGGTCACGCTCTGGGTTTATGGCCCATCGGGGGCGTTTAAAACGACGACGACCACGCTGGGGCTGTCCCTCTACGGGCTCTTCACCGAGCACACGCCGCCGGAGTCGTGGCTTTCGACTGAAAATGCACTGGAACGCTCGCTCTGGACACTTGCCGACTTGCCTCTCGTGATTGACGACTTTGCGCCCGCGAATACTCGGGACGCCGAGCGAGTCCGCCAGACGGCCCAGGGGCTCTTGCGGCGCCTGGGCAACCACGTGGGGCGGAATCGACTGCGTTCCGACCTGTCGGCGGCCCCTTCCCGTCCCCCACGGGCGCTTGCGATCGTGACCGCCGAGGAATTGCCGAGTGGACGGCTCTCGGGCCTGGCTCGCCTGTTCCCGGTGCCGGTGGAGCGCGGGCAAGTCCATTTCGAGGTGCTGGGCCGCCTGCAAGGGCAACGGCACGCCCTGAACCTTGCCGGCGCCGCCTACGTCGAGTGGCTTCGGCGGCTGCGGGATCACGACGACGCCCTCCCCCGGAAGCTTCTCGAACGGCAGGAGACGATCCGGAGCCAGGCCGCGGGGGGCGGACATCCCCGAGTGGCGGACAACGTGGCCGTGCTGGCCCTGGGCCTGGAGACGTGGGCCGACGTGGCGGTGGGCATAGGGGCCATACCCGAGGCCGAGGGGCGCAAGCTGGCCGAGGAGGGGTTGGCCGCCCTACTCGACCTGGCGGAGGAGCACCATCGGCTGCTCGATTCCGAGGCACCCGAGCGACTACTGCTGGACGCCATCGGGGAGCTTGTGGCAAGCAATCGCGTGGCGATCGTCCGCCTGGGGCAGGGTGACGCCGGCGGGGTGCCCATCGTCGGGTGGTACGACACCACGCACCTTTACCTGCTCCCAGAGGTGGCGTACAAGGAGGCGGAGGCCCTGCTAGCACGAGGAAGAGGGCTCGCCGCCTCGCCGCAATCGATCTGGCGGGCGCTCGAAAAGCAGGGGGCGATTGTCCGGCAAAGCGAAGACCGGCTCACGTCAAAGCTCCCTGTGGCCCTGATCGGCGGGGGCCGTCCGAGGGTGGTTCGGCTCTCCCGTGAGCGCCTGCGACATTTAGGCTTCACCCTGGGAGGCTTCGCCGGAACGGGCTCTCAGGGGGCGGGGTCGTGACGGGGTTTTCCGATGGTGCGTAGGGGCGGGGGATGCATCACGGGGTGCGATCTGCTAGCAAATCGAGGAAAACCGCATCACGACGGGGTTTTCTGGCACACCCCCACAAACCCTAGGGGTCTCCTTCTTGCTACTTTCCGGGACAACCGGGACATACCCCTTGCAAACGGCGTCACGGCGGGGTTTGTTCATGTCCCGGTTTGCCCAAAACACCGGGACATCACCGGGACATAACCGGGACATGGGAAGGAGATGGAAGGAACTGGGAGCCCCCCTTATGTCCCGGTTCTGTCCCGGTTATGTCCCGGTTTTTTGACCCAACCGGGACATCGATAAACGGCGTCACGACGGGGGTTTGAGGCACCATGTCCCGAATGTCCCGGAAAGTAGCAAGGGGGAGAGCCCTAGGGTTTTGCAGGGGGGTGGGGTGGTGATGCAAAAACGGGAGGGGGAGATCGCATATATACGCACTCGCCCGTATCGTTATGCACCTCCTGCCGTGCATGGCGAAGGGGATCTCGATGCGAGGAAAACCGCATGATGACTGGCTTCTATACCCCTAGTGGGGTTCCAGTAACGGAGAGGTGGCTGCTAGCACGAGATGAATAGTTTATACAATGCTCGACATAAACGCTTTACCCTGTGGCGGGAATTGCAGGAGCAGATCCAGGAAATCGACCCTAAAAAGCGAGGGGCGCTCATTCCTCTGTTCCAGGCACTCGGCGATCTGATGGTGACCCATCCCGACTTGCCCATTTCCGAGAAGGCAATCCGTGCCGCACTCCGCGATTATCCGAAGGCCCAGTACGCCTTTTCGGAGCTTTTCGGCCTGCAAAAAGAACCGAGGACGCTCACTCCCGAGGTAGCCCTGACGGAGTTCTTGAAGCAGCACACGGATCGGGGTGGGGTTAACTTCCAAGTAGACGCCAAAGAGCTTTACGGGCTATATTTACGCTGGTGCCAGAAACACCAGGCCCCCAGTTTCGCTTACGCCCAATGGGCACGTACACTGCACCAGCTTATCCCGACCCTCCAACATAAGCGCCCGTGGGCACGGGGCACCCGACCCCTCGTGTACGTCGGCCTGCGGATTCGACCGCTCCGGCGCAAGCTCTAGGTTGGCCGTGGGGGAAAGAAGGCTCCGAGGGGAGGGAGCATGGGAAAAGGGGCCATATTTGCGGGCGTGCGATATACTCATTCTCATCACCACGCGGCAAGCGGTGGAGTCTCGGGCGGGGTCGGGGGGGTCCCCTAACCCCCGTGGGGGGAGCGCCCGGTTCTCACGAGGGGAAGGGCGCACCGGGCGGTTCAGCCACCTTTCCGCCGGGCGAGCCCCCCGCCGTACCTTGGAAGCCAATCAGGAGAAGGGACGGTGCATCATGGAGAAGCTCCATCGGGACGATCTGCGAGTGGTGCTGGAAGCGGCCCTCCAGCATATCCAGAGCCTTCGGGAAGACGACCAGCGGGGCATCGTGCTGGAAGCCGTGCTGCGAGTCGCCCAGGCCGCCGGTGAAGACGTGTATGGCGCTTTCGTCGAGGAGCAGCTAGCCCCCCTGCTCGGATAACCGCCCCCATCGGGCGGGGGTCGGCGCCTGGCGGCCCTCGCCCCTCTCGAATCCCCCTTCGTTCCAAACAGGCGTTCGTGACCTTCTCTTCTCGGCTGGCCCCCGGACTTCCCGCCGACGACGGGAGGAGTCCGTGAGGGGTTCGTGACCCGTGAGGAGCCGAAGCCTGGCCCGCCGTCCCTGACCCTGGTGGTGGCTCCGGGGCCAGGGAAGGCGATTGCCGAAACCGTTGAGCCTCCCAAAAGCCCGTCGCTACGTGCTCCTGTGAGCCGTCCCCACCAATGCCCCCACCAATCCGGTAGACAGTACCGAGGTGCTATGGTACAATAGCACCGGAGGTGAGCCCCATGAATGAGCACGTGGCGATGAACATCCGTCTCCCGAAAGACCTGTGGGAACGCCTGCGCCGCTACGCCTTCGAGCACCACCGCCGGCAGGCGGACGTGATCCGGGACGCACTGGCCCGGTTCTTGGACGCCGAGGAGAGAAAGGAGCGCAAACCGTGAGCATCACTCGACTTTCCGATGGGCGATTCCGGGTACGGGTTTACCTCGGATATGAAAAGGACGCCAAGGGGCGGGAGCGGCGCAAGCTCATCGACCGGATCTGCGCCAATGAGAAGGAAGCAAAGCGTCTAGAGGCCCAGCTTCGAGAGGAGCTTCGCCGCCAGGAGTACGTGCCGCCCACTCGCCTGACCGTCGCAGGCTTTCTCGACGAATGGCTGGAGAAGTCCGCCAAACCCTCTGTCAAGCGGCGCACCTATGAGCGGTACAAGCAATTGGTCGAAAAGCATCTGAAGCCCCACCTCGGAGCCCTGCGCCTCGAAAAGCTGGAGCCCCGTCACGTAGACGGAATGTTGGCCGATCTCTCCGGCAAGATCGCCGACCGCACCAGGCTTCACGTCTACCGGTGCCTGCACCGGGCCATGGAGGTGGCGGTGCGCTGGAGACTCGTCGGGCGCAACGTCTGCGACGCGGTAGAGCCCCCGAAGGCGGACGACCCGGAGATGGTCGTGCTCTCTGCCGAGGAGATCGATCGGCTGTTGCAGGCCGCCAAGGAGCACCACTACCACGGGACGGCAGACTCCCGGTTTTATTGCCTCTACTTGGCCGCCGTCTTCACCGGAATGCGAGAGGGAGAGCTATTCGGCCTGCGGTGGGAAGACCTCGACCTGGAAGAGGGCATCGCCCACGTTCGCCAGACGGTGGAACAGGGCGGGAAGCATCCGGTCTTCGGCACGCCCAAGAACCGCAAGCCTCGTGCCGTGCCCCTGCCCCCGGAAGTGACCGACGCCCTGAAAGCCTGGAAGGTGGAGCAGGAGATCGAGCGGGCCTTCTACGCCCAGGGCTACAGGGATTTCGGATTGGTCTTCACCCGGCCCAACGGTGAGCCACTTTCTCCGAGTGCGTTCGCCCACGGCCCCCACCAGGCCATCGTCGAAAAGGCGAAGCTGCCGAAGAGGCTTCGCTTCCATGACCTGCGCCATACCTTCGCAAGCCGGGCGCTGGCGGCGGGCGCCAACGTGCGGGCCATCTCCGAAATCCTGGGGCACCATGACCCCGGCTTCACACTGAGGGTTTACAGCCACGTGCTGGCAACGGACAAGGCCGAAGCATCCGAGAAGCTGGCGAATTACCTTCGCTCCTCGCCCAAAAAGCAGGAGCCGGGCCGCTAGTGTCTGCTCCCGGCTCCGCCCATGACCCTCGGGAGCCCCGCCCTGTCCCCTTGTAGGCGGGGCTCCTGGCTCATTGGTGGGGAGATTGGTGGGGTCAGATCGCTCTGGTGTCCCCACCAGTAACCTCGCAAAGTGGCGGAGGGGGTGGGGTTTGAACCCACGGAGGGGCTAGGCCCCTCAACGGTTTTCAAGACCGCCTCTTTCGCCCGCTCAGACACCCCTCCGCGCCGGCGCTGCCGCGGCCCGGGGCAGGTCCAACGGCAGTGCCCCCATTATAGCACACGGGGGGAGACCGCCTTCTCTGCTGCCAGAGAGGCGAGGAGCTGGCGTACGTCCCGCTCGATCTCGTCACGCACGGCGCGGAAGACGGCCAGCACGTCCGCTTCGCTGCCCCGCGCCGCTGCGGGATCCGGCAGGGGCCAGTGGTACGAGCGCGTCCCCGGGGGGAGCACCGGGCAGCGATCCCTGGCATCGCCGCACAGGGTGACCACGACGTCGGCCCACCGGATGTCCTCCATCGACAACAGCTTGGAGCGCTGCTGGGAGATGTCGATCCCCACCTCGGCCATCGCCCTGACCGCGTACGGGTGGAGGCCCTTCGGCTCGAGGCCGGCGGAGCGGGCCTCGGCGATGCCCTCCCCGAGCGCCCGCCCGAAACCTTCGGCCATCTGGCTCCGGGCGGAGTTGCCCGTGCACACGAAAAGGATCCGCACCCTGGGCTCCTCGGGAACGGGACTCGCGAAAGGGGACGGAGCCGGGCCAGACTGCAGCCTATCCGCCGACACGCCCATTCCCCCTTCTCGCGTTACGAGTAGCGCTCCCGTATTACGGCATCGTTGCCGTGACGTAACGAAGGGATGGACGACGCGCCGGCCGGCAGGCACGCCGACGGCCGCACTCGACTCATGTCGACACGTCCCCGTTGACACCGTGGCGGGCGTTGGCTACCCTGCGAGGGAGGCTGGAGGGCATGGGTCCATGAACGAGGCGGCGCTGGCAGCCATCGACGACGCGTGGAGCCGGACTGGCAGGCGGGTGCGGCTGCGCCTGCTGCGCGAGTCGGACCTGCCCAAGCGGCTCGAGATGACCAACGATCCGCAGGTGCAGATCGAAACGCTCGGCATGACCGTCGGAGAGCGGACGCCTTACGATATCCGCAGCTGGTTCAAGACCCTCTCCCACGACCCTTCCAGCCGGCAGATCGCGGTCGAGGACGCGCAGGGCCGTTACGTGGGCGACTTCGACCTCCACAGCCTCGACGCGCGCCAGGACGAGGGCTGGGTGGAGCCGTTCTTCGGGGACAAAGAGGTGAGGGACCAGGGCCAGCAGGCCGTGGCCCACCTCCTGACCGACGCGTTCGAGACGCTGCTTGCCTATCTCTTCGACGAGATGCGGCTTTCCCGAGTCATGGTGGAGTGCCTGAGCACCCACCCGGTCCTGCTCCAGGTGCTGCACGATCTGGGCTTTTCGGATGTCGGCCGCATCGACCACATGAACGGCGTCATCTCCCACGTCATGGAGCTGCGACGCGACGCCCGCCGCGTTCCGCCTACGACCTTACCTGGAGGATCCAGAAGATGGTAGCCTGGTCCCACCCCACGTCCCAGGGAACCGCGTTGCGGTCGGCGGTGTGAGAGTTGACCACGATATAACCCCGGAAATCCCGGCCGACCACCGGCGCGAAGTGGACGAGCCGCCCCTTCTCCTGATACCCGATCAGGTCTCCCGGCTCGAGCTCGTTGACGGCGCCCTTCGGGTGGCGGTCGGTGGCCTTGACCACGTCGGCGAATCGCCCCCTGGCGATGAGCTTGGCCCTCCCGGTGGCGAGCAGGTGATCCAGCAGGCTCAAGGTCTGGACCCACGCCCGGCTACCGCCCGAACCCTTGCGGTAGTACCAGGAGTGGTCCATCGGCAGGCCTCCCGCATGGAGCACCTGGGAGGCGAAGTTGGTGCAGTCGCCGCCGATGTCCGTGTAGTCGATGTACTCGGCGTTGTACCGCCCTCCGTTGCCGCAGCCCCACGCAGCGCCGCAGTACGTGCGAGCGTAGCGGGCCGCCGCCTCCCGGTCGTAACCCTGCCGCGGCCGGCCCGACCCGGCCGCCAGGCTGACGAACCGGCCCACCTCCCCGGGGATCCCGCTCACCAGCTGCCACGCCCGGGCCAGGAGGGTGGGAGCCGGTTCGCCCAGGGAACGCACCTGCTCCAGCAAGCCGAACGCCGCGAGCTGGTCGTCTCCGGGCGGCGAACAGGTGGCACCCCCCAGGGCTTGCGCTCTCGCCAGCGGCTCGAGGAACCCACCCGAGGCGGCCACGTCGGCCGGCGTCACCTCTGGGACGAGGCTGTCCTCGTCCAGGGGGTCGGTGTACCAGTCGCGGCGGATCACCCACCGACCGCCCTGCTCTACCAGCTGCATCGCGTGCCGGGTGCCGATGCCAAACAGGTGCTTCTCGAGGGTAGGGTCCCCCCGGTAGACGTATCCCAAGCGGGTCGACTGGAGCAGGCTCACCCACGCTTCGTCCTTGCCCAACCGTACGTTCGTGACCCGTACGCCCGAGCTGGCGCTCACCAGGTCGATCTGGCGCTTCTCCGCCCACGCCCGCAGGTAGCGCAGCCTGCGCTGCTCGTGCTCCAGCGCCCATCGCCCGTAGACCGACGACCGGTCGTAATGGGGGGCCAGGGCCCCGTCGTCGAAGCGGATCAGAGCCTGAGCCCGTTCGTCAAGCAACCGGTTGACGAGCGCAACGATCTCCCCCTTGGGATCCGGGGTCGCCCGTGCAGGGGGATGCCGGCGAAAGACGTAGCGCCCTACCGCGGCAACGCCCAGCACGACCAGCAGCCCCACCACGAGACGGCGCGCGCGTACGGTAGCGACCCACATGCGCATGGAACCCTCCCGCACCGTAGCCTCCACGTGACTCAAGGGACGGTATGCACGGGAGTCCCGTCCCCATTCGACCGGGGCCGGGGCGAGGGAGCGCGGCCGGAGGCCTTTCTCCTGCGCTTGGTCATGGCCGTCGAGGCCCGGCACATAGCCTGCCGGGGAGAGGGCGGCGCCGGGCCTCGCCTCCCAGGCTACGGGCCGCCAGGCAGAGGATGGGGAAGTCGTTGGTTTCGGTGCTGCTGGCGCTCCTGGGTGCGGTCTTGTGGGGGCTGGCCCCCATCGCCGGCAAGGTCGGGCTGGCGAGCGTGGACGCGCTGGCGGCCCTTGCCCTTCGAACCCTCATGGCGTCGGCCCTGATCTTGGGGTTCGTCCTGGGAGCGGGCGGGTGGCACTACCTGGAACGGGTCCCGGCGCGGGCGTGGTTGCCCATCGGGGTCGAGGCGGTGCTGGCCGCTCTCGTGGGCGATCTGGCCTACTACCTGGCCCTCAAGTACGGCCAGGCCTCCACTGTCGCACTGGTCATGGCAATTTCTCCCCTCGTCACGCTCGTGAGCGCGCACCTCCTCCTGGAAGAGCCGATCACGCGCCTCCAGCTGGCCGGTGCGATCTTGATCGTGGTGGGTGTCTTCCTGGTGGGCGCTCAGGCTCGCTGAGGCGCGGGAGCAGGATGGCGTGGCAGCGGACGGAAGGGCCACGCCTCGTCCCATCGAAACCCGTCACGAGGCGGCTCGCTTCACAGGGGAGGGACCCGGGGTGCCGGACGTTGTCGTCGTCGGAGAAGCCCTCATCGACATGGTGTCGGATCGGCCCGGGGTCTCGATCGGCGAGGCTCCGGGGTTTCGGAAGTGCCCGGGCGGCGCGCCTGCCAACGTGGCCGTAGGGCTGGCCCGCCTGGGGGCATCGGTGGGGTTCGTCGGCGTGGTGGGAGACGACCCCTTCGGGCGGTATCTCAAGGCCTTCCTCCGGCAAAACGGCGTGGACGTGACGTACATGCGTGTCACCAAGGAGGCGCTCACCACCCTGGCCTTCGTCGCGCTGGGGCCGCGGGGTGAGACCGAGTTTTCTTTCTACCGCAGGCCCGGCGCGGACACTCTGGTGAGCCCGGAGGACCTCTCTCCCGCCTACCTGGCATCGGCACGGCTGTTCCATTTCGGCACCGTCAGCATGGCAGAGCAGCCGTCGCAGTCGGCGGTGTGGGCAGGCATCGAGAGGGCCGCCGCTGCGGGCCTCTCGATCTCCCTGGACGTCAATTACCGCCCCGCGCTCTGGGCCGATCCGGCGCAAGCGCTGGTACTGACGCGCCGTGCCCTCGAGGCAGTTCATCTGCTCAAGACCAGCGGCGACGAGTTGGAGATGTTGAGCGGCTCCCGGGACGAGGCAGGCGCTCGCAGGCTGCTCGACGACTACTCCCGGCTTTCGCTCGTCGTCGTCACCGAAGGGCCGCAGGGCAGCTGGGCGGTGACCCGCGGCGGAGCGGTGGCCCGAGCGGCTGCCTTCGAGGTCGAGGCGGTGGACACGACCGGCGCAGGAGATGCGTTTTGGGCGGCGGCGCTATGGCAGTTGCTCGGCCTGGCCCGCCGCGCCGGCCGTTCTCCGAAAGAGGTGGCCGCGGCGCTGGATGCCCCCGCGCTCCGGCGCCTGCTCGCCACCGCCAACGCGGCCGGCGCCCTGACGGTACAGGTCCAGGGCGCGATGACGGCCCTGCCGACCCGGGAGGAGTTGGATCGGTTCACGGCTCGTATAGCATCTTGACGGTCATGCCGCCGTCGAGCACGACGTTGGCTCCCGTCATGAAGCCGGCGTCGTCGGAGACCAGGAAGAGGCATGCTGCCGCTACGTCCTCGGGCCTGCCCACCCTGCCTACGGGGTGCTGGGCGTGGTCGACGTGGCGCAGTTCGGGCGAGCGGCGACGGTCTCGCCGGCGCCACAACGAGGTCTCGATCCATCCCGGGCTGATGCAGTTGACGCGCACGTGCGGCCCCAGGGTGATGGCCAGCGCGTGGGTAAGCGCCACGAGGCCGCCTTTGGAGGCCGAGTAAGGCTCGGTATTGGGCTCCGACATGAAGGCCCGGGTCGACGCGATGTTGACGATGGAGCCTCGTGCCCGCCGCAGATGGGGCGCCGAGGCCTGAGCGAGGATGAACGGCGCCCGGAGGTTGACGGCCAGCACCCGGTCCCACTGCTCGACCGTGATCTCCTCGAACGGCGCGTGGATGCCGATGCCCGCGTTGTTGACCAGGATGTCCAGGCGGTGCCACCGCGCCAGTGCCTGATCGACGGCCCGGCGGGCCTGCGCCGGATCCCCGACGTCGGCCACCACGGCCATGGCGTCCACGCCGTGCTCCCGCAACTCCGCCTCGGCGTCTTTGGCTGAATCGGCGTCGATCTCGACGACGGCCACCGCCGCGCCGGCCTCCCCGAGCCTCATTGCGATCGCCCGCCCGATGCCTTCTCCGGCCCCCGTGACGAGGGCCAGTTTGCCTCGCAACGACGTGCTCACGCCTCACCTCCCGCAGCTGCACCCCGACCGGTGGCGCGCGCTATCTGCCCGGTACCGACAGGGGATCAAACGGCGCGCCGGACACGCTGCGCGCGGCTGCGGCCCTCGCCGCACTCAGGTGGCCGCCTTGTAGCAAGGCTGACAGAGGATCTCGCAGTTGCTGGCCGTGGCCGGTCTGGCGGGGTCATAGGGGCGGGCCTCCCAGCCCCCGGGCCCGTCGTGGCCCCGTAACTCCCACTGCAGGCGCTTGGGGCACCGGACCGGATGGCCGTGCCCGCTGCGGGTGCACTCGCACCGGGCCCCCGCCCGGCGAAACGCCTGCTCCACGACAGCCTCGGGAAACGCCTCGACCATGGGAGGCACCCCCTCCGGCCTGCTTTGCTCCCCTCCTACGGGTTCGCCGGCCGGAAGAGGCCTCCTGCTGCGCTCTGCCGCCTCTCCGCGTGCCGTACGCAGCGGGGGGCGCGGGCGCGCCGGCGCATTCAACACGGGGAGGCATACGAGCTAGATTCCAATACGATTACGCGCTGATCCGGCGAGGCACGGCGGCGATGCACTTGAACGAAGCGGGCCGCGTATTCGTCACGTCTGGCGCGTAGCGCAGGATGGCTCTCGTGCAGGACTCGTCGCACGACTGTCGAAGTCCCGGCCGTTCCAAGGAGACGGAGGCGAGTACGAGGTATGGGCGGGTTGACGCTGACACCGTTCGAAACGGGCGCACTGTGGGTCGTGCTTCTCGTGGCGGTCGCCGGTCTCGCCTACGCAGCCTTCCTCAGATCCCAGGTGATGCGGGAGGAGACGGGCACCGCCAGGATGCGGGAGGTATGGGACGCCATCCGCCAGGGCGCCGACGCCTACCTGCGCCGGCAGCTCGGGACCATCCTGCCTTTCATCGGCGTCTTGACGGTGCTGCTCTTCTTGAGCGTTTACGTGGTGCCGCCGAGCCCGCAGGCAGTCGAGCGGTTCGCCGGGTACGATCCCGGGACCGTCCGGCTCATCGTGGGGCTGGGGCGGGCCATCGCGTTCATCATGGGCGCGGTCTTCTCCTTGCTCGTAGGGCAGCTTGGCATGCGGATGGCGGTGCAAGGCAACATCCGGGTGGCGGCCGCGGCGCGCTCGAGCTTCGATCGGGCGCTGCGGATCGCCTACCGTAGCGGCACCGTCACCGGGATGTTGACCGACGGGCTGGGGCTCCTGGGTGGCACGGTGATCTTCATGTACTTCGGCAAGGCAGCCCCTGACGCCTTGCTCGGGTTCGGCTTCGGCGGTACGCTCCTGGCGCTGTTCATGCGGGTGGGCGGTGGGATTTACACCAAGGCTGCAGACGTGGGGGCCGACCTGGTCGGCAAGGTGGAGAAGGACATCCCCGAGGACGACCCCCGCAACGCCGCCGTCATCGCCGACCTCGTGGGCGACAACGTGGGCGACTGCGCCGGGATGGCGGCAGACATCTTCGAGTCCTACGAGGTGACCATCGTTTCCGGCTTGATCTTGGGCCTTACGCTTGTTCACCTGACAGGCGACATCAAGTGGATCATCTTCCCGCTGTTGGTGCGGGCCATCGGCGTGTTCGCCTCGATCGTGGGCACGTACCGGGTACGGGGGCACTCGGACGAGCGGGGCGACGCAATGGGCGCCATCAACCGGGGGTTTTATACTTCGGCGGCGGTCTCCATCGTGGGCTTCGCGCTGGTGGCGGCGTTTTACATGCACGAGTGGCGGGCGTTTGCCTCGGTGGTGGCCGGTGTGATCCTGGCCATCGTCATCGATGAGCTGACCCGCTACTTCACCGACGGCCGCTACGCCCCCGTACGAGAGATCCAGCGCAGCACCGACGGCGGGCCGGCGACGACCATCATCACAGGCCTGGCGGTGGGGTACGAGTCGACCGTCTGGGCGGTGCTGGTCATCGGAGCCACCATCCTGAGCGCCATCGCCATCTACTGGAGCTATCCGGTGGCCTCGCTGGCGGACAAGGTCCACTACATCCTCTACGGCGTGGCGATGACAGGCATCGGCATGCTGACGCTGACGGGCAACAACGTGGCGATGGACTCCTATGGCCCCATCTCCGATAACGCCAACGGCATCGGGGAGATGGCAGGCCTCGAGCCCAAGGCCCGGCAGATCATGGCCGACCTCGACGCCGTCGGCAACACCACGAAGGCCATCACCAAGGGCGTCGCCATCGGATCGGCCGTCATCGCGGCGGTGTCGCTGTTCGGTTCGTTCGTGGCGGACGTCAGCATGATCGACCCGCAGGCGCTGGCCAACGGCATCCGGGTCTCGGAGCCCATGGTCTTTGTCGGGCTGCTCATCGGAGGGTCGGTGCCGTGGCTGTTCTCCTCGCTCTCCATCAAGGCGGTGGGCCGGGCAGCGGGCCTCATCGTGCAGGAGGTGCGCCGGCAGTTTCGCATCCCCGGCATCATGGAGGGCACCGTCAAGCCTGACTACGCCAGGGCCGTGCAGATCTCGACCGTGGCAGCGCAAAAGGAGCTCGTCAGCCTTGCCACGCTGGCGGTCATGGGGCCCATCGTGGTCGGGTTGGCGCTGGGTGTCGAGGCGCTGGGCGGCTTCCTCGCGGGCGCCATCCTCTCGGGGCAGCTGCTGGCGGTTTTCATGGCCAATGCCGGCGGGGCCTGGGACAACGCCAAGAAGCTCATCGAGGACGAGCCGAGGGATCTGGCCCGTAACACGGGTAAGGGCTCCGAACGCCACAAGGCCGGGGTCGTGGGCGACACCGTGGGCGACCCGTTGAAGGACACCGCCGGGCCTGCCCTCAACCCCATGATCAAGGTCGTCAACCTGGTGAGCCTCATCATTGCTCCCATCATCGTGCGTTACCAGGGCATCAGCCTGGGCACCGGCCTCGTGATCGTGCTGGCCCTGGCCGCCGTGGCGTGGGCCATCCGGACCTCCAAGCGGGAGGCGCCCGCTTTCGGCGCGGTGGGCGCCGAGCAGGTGGC